>CAYZXH010000001.1:0-71121 GCA_964482405.1 uncultured Desulfurococcaceae archaeon
GCCCTTCAGGACGGGGAGGAGGTCAGGGTCGTAATATCTATTGGTTTCGCTTTGTAAGGAGCTGATGTAACTATAACGTCAATCCTTTCCCTGAGATTCTTAAAGCACTCGTAGTTATATCTATACAGTGGATGTCTTCAAGGAGTATCCTTTCTAAAACAGAATCACTCACACTATAGGTCGTTTCATAAAGCCCTCCCAACTAAGTGCAACAAAATATTAAAAATGAAAACATTACGGATTTATTTATTCTTTTTACTGCGTCGTCTTCATAGTTATGTGGCTGGAAACTATATATTAGGGTTGTCTACGCTTATTAAGTGATGCTCAATAAGAGGTCGGTGGTAATGCAACGCCAAACATAGTCTCTCTAAAACCTGAAGTGCTTGCGAGAGCAGGGCTACTACTCCAGTACGTGATTTCTAGGGATGTGTCTTGGCTGAGACCGGTGGGTTGTAACGTGGGTGAGGATGGGTTTAAGTGTGACTTCATATCAACTTCAGGTGAGTGGCCTGACGAGAGTCTAGTAAGGAAGGTTGAGAGAGCCGTCATAGAACTGGAGAGTTCTGGTGGTGCCTCCCCTAAATATGTTGGCTTAGTGAGTGACGAGCTTGTTAGGTTACTTGGGCGAAGCACTGCTTATGAGGTGAACGGCGTCAAGGTTTTTCTAGAGTCTGAAGTGAGGCCTTCTGAAAAAGTGGTTAAGGCTATCTTAATAAAGAACGTCTCGGCTCATAATCCGGCTAAGGACATTAGCTTGGTTAGACTTATTGGTGTGGCTTTCGATGACTTAAGTGAGTATAGGGAGTGGGTTGAGTATTATGAGGAGGCTATTAGGAGAGATCACAGAGTTCTCGGTCAGAAGCTAGACTTATTCGATTTTTATGAGGAGGCAGGTCCCGGCCTAGTCATATACCACCCTAAAGGGCAGTTAATAAGGGAGGAGTTAATAAAGCTGGTTAAGGAAATAAACAGCAGGCTAGGCTACAGCGAGGTCTACACACCCCACGTTTACAGATCTATATTATGGAAGATTAGCGGTCACTACGACCTCTACAGAGATAAGATGGTCTTAGCGGACGTTGATGGAGAGGAGTACGGGGTTAAGCCGATGAACTGTCCCGGACATATCTTAATATACAAGAGCAGAACCAGGAGCTATAGAGACCTCCCCATAAGACTTGCTGAGTTCGGCACTGTCTATAGGTGGGAGAAGAGAGGGGAGTTATTCGGTTTACTTAGAGTTAGAGGATTCACGCAAGACGATGGACACGCCTTCGTGAGGGAAGACCAGATTGAGTTAGAGGTTGGGAACATACTTAGGGAGGTCTTTAACCTTCTCTCCTTGTTTGGCATAGCTAGGGAGAATACCAGGATATATCTCTCAACTAAGCCGGAGAAGTACATAGGTTCTGACGAAGCGTGGGATAAAGCGACTCAGTCACTTAAGCGCGCGCTCGATAAGCTAGGTATTCAGTACGAGGTTAAGGAAGGTGAGGGAGCCTTCTACGGGCCGAAAATAGACGTCCACTTTAGAGACTCTCTAGGTAGGTGGTGGCAATGCAGCACTATACAAGTAGATTTCGCGTTACCTGAGAGATTCAACCTGGAGTACGTGGATAGTGACGGAAGTAAGAAAAGACCTGTCATGATTCATAGAGCCATATTAGGGAGTATTGAGAGATTCATGGCCATAATCATAGAAGAGTTTGAGGGCAGGCTACCAACATGGTTAAGCCCTATTCAGGTGGTTGTAGTGCCTGTGTCCAAGGACGTGGCTGAGTACGTGTTAGAAGTCACGGGAAAGCTTAAGAACGCAGGTATTAGAGCAGTGGAAGACCTAAGTGATGAAACACTCCAAAAGAAGATAAAGATGGCTTACGAGCAAGCAATACCCTACGTACTAGTAGTCGGGCGTAAGGAAGTAGCGCAGAAAACCGTGACGATCAGGGGTAGGGGGAACCTGCAAGCAAGTAACGTCCCTCTTGACACATTTATAAGAGAATTAATTGACGAGATTAGAGAAAGAGCTCTAGGTCAGAAAGCTCTAATGAACATTTTAGGTAGATCGCCCGCACGCCAAGACTTTGGTCATCAGGGCGAGAAACCCTCAACAACCTGATTGCCTGATTCCCAAGGAAGGCCCACCACGCTGACAGCGCGGGAATTGACGAGAATTTAACAATAAATCAAGAATATTATGTTGGGTAGGTAAATGCACGAAATCCGCTGGAACCCCCTCATTAAGCAGTGGATTATCGTAGCTCCCCACAGAGCTGTCAGGCCTTGGAGGCCGGATGAGAAGGAAAGCTTCCCTTGCCCATTCTGTCCTGGAGCACCGGAACTCAGGGACTTAAGGTCTTGGAGCGTGGTGGTTCTGCCTAATAGATACCCCGCGTTACTTCCTAACCCCACCCCGGCATCCGAGCCGGATTTCCCTCTCTATAAAGTGCTAGATGCTAGGGGCGTGTCTGAAGTCGTCATTGAAACTCCGGAGCATGAAGGAGATCTGCACACACTTAGCCTCGAGCACGTTTGGGGGGTTGTTAGGGTTTATAGGGAGGAGTATGAGAAGCTCTCCAAGCTTAGTTACGTAGAATACGTCGCTATATTCAGGAATAAAGGGAGAGAGGTAGGGGTTTCTTTAACGCATCCGCACTCACAGATATACGCCTTACCCTTCATACCGCCTAGGATTGAGGCTGAGATAGAGGCTTTCCAAGATTACTGGAACAAGCGCTCTAAGTGTGTTCTCTGCGATATACTAGAGTATGAGCTCAGGCGTAAGTCTAGGCTCGTGTATGAGAACCCTGTTTTCACGGTCTTACTACCTTATTACGCTATGTGGCCCTACGAATTACATATCTACGTGAAAAAGCACGTGAGGTCTATTAATGAATTCGGTGACGAGGACCTGAGGTTCCTCGCGGATTCTTTGAGGGTAGTAACAGCCACTTACAACACACTTCTAGAACGTGACGCTCCGTACATTATGGCATTACATAACCACCCCTCTAAAGGAGATTACCCATATCATTTCCACGTGGAGTTTTACCAGCCGTACAGAGACCGAGATAAGTTGAAGTACGCTGCAGGAATTGAGTGGGGTTACTGGACCTTCACTTACGACGGGGTGCCTGAGGAGAGAGCCAAGGAATTAAGAGAGGCTTGCAGAGAGGGTGTTAAGAAGCTGGGTGATGTGCTTGGGTATTGCTTCTAACGTTCTTGCTAAATCCTTGAGAGAGTTTAAGAAATTCTTTAGTGATTCACCTTCCTTGATCGCGTCCTCGCCGGGACGTCTAGACTTCCTTAATACACATCAGGACTACAAGGGTTTGCCTGTCGTTTCAGTAGCTATTAATAAGAGAGCTTACGTAGCTATATCGGAAGCCAGGGCTACATCGAGAGTAATTTCCCTGAATTTGTGTGAAGAAGGTAATGAGTGCGTGGATATCTTCGATGTTAACGATGTTTCGCTAAGGAGTGGGGAGTGGTTCGGTAACTACGTTAGGTCCGTCATTATAGCTCTCCGTGAGAAAGGATTTGAGGTGAGAAACTTTAACATGCTCATTTATAGTGAAGTACCCATAGCTTCCGGGCTAGCTAGTAGCGCGGCTCTGCAAGTAGCTACTCTCACAGGCTTAAACGAGTTGTTTAGGTTAAGGCTGTCTAGGCAGGAAATCGCTGAACTAGCTTACCAGAGTGAGCATGAAGTGATGGGCGTTCCTTGCGGGAGGCTAGATCAGTACGGTTCCGTGATGGGAGGCATTACGTTGATAGAGACGAAACCCCCTTTTAGGACTAAGACCTTCAAGGGGTTCCCGCTAAAGTTCGTAGTCTTAGACTCAGGCATTAAGCACTCTACCAGGAGCGTTCACTCAGCGCGGATAAGAGAGCTTGTTAACGGATTACATGACTTACTGAAGTCTTCGAAGCTCTCGGAAGACGTTAGAACATTCTTGAAGGAAGATGTTTATGAAACGGATTGGGGTGATCTTAAGTTAGAGGTGCTTGCACCATTACTAGAGGACGTGAACCCAACGTCAAGAAAGAGAATAGTGTTCACGCTGAAGATGCATGCATCAACAATACTAGCGCTAAAATTGATCGAGGAAGGCTGGACTAAGGATTTGAACGCGTTAATAGAGGATTTTCTAGAGAAGGAATGCCCTGATTGTTTAATTGCTTCCTCTAAGTCCGGCAACGGCGTACTGAGGCTTCTTGGCGGGTTAATAAATTACCAGCATGTCCTACTAAGAGATCTCTATGAGGTAAGTACTCCCGAGCTGGAAGTAATTAGGATGAAAGCGTTAGAAGCGGGTGCCTTAGGCGTGAAAATTTCCGGTGCGGGTATGGGAGGCTCTTTACTCGCCTTAATTGGGAGTGAGGAGGAGGGACGTAAAGTATTGCATCAAATCAGGGATATTGTGAGGAGAGGCTGGATCGTCTCGGTTGATGATGGGGCTAGAATAGATTATGAGAAGGGAGCACGAGTTAGTAATGAAAACTTTGTTTAAGCCCCCAAACCTCTACATGCTTCTTTCAGCTAGAGTCTTCCTCAACTTTTTCTTATCTTTTTCATACGTTCTGAAAGCGGGGAGCCATAATAACGCGCACGGAACCCATAAAAGACTTACTGCTATTAGACCAAGCAACATGTTGTCTGGTTCTGGAACACCGTTTGATTGGAAGAACACCATAAAGGCACTAGCTATTACTGGACCAAAGGCAGACCCTATATTATCCGTTATGTTGAACATCCCGAAAATAGTTCCTCTATGTTCTGGCAACGATACTTCGCTGAGGACTGCGGGGACGTTTGGGGCTGCGAAAGTCACGAAGATCATTCCGAGTAGGCTAATTACGATTACTGGGATTAGTGCGGTAAGCGTTTCTTCACCGTAAGGATAAGGATATGAGAGAAGCGTTATTACCGTGAACGTGCCTATAAGAATGCCGGTGAAAGGCACTATCAGCCTACCCTTAGATAGACCCTTACCTATAAGCTTGTCTGTGAGGAGCCCGCCTACGAAGTACCCCATCATCATTCCCATGCCGGCTACGAACACTATGAAAGTTGCTGTAGCCTCAGATAATCCCCACTTTTCCTGAAAGAACGTGGGTGCCCAATAAGGTATCGCGCCCCACGGGAAAGTTCCAGGAATCCCTTGAAGGTACATAAATATCAGCGTTGGGGTAGTGACTAATGCCGCGAAGAATTCTCTTAGATTTATCCTAAACTTGTACTCGTAACCCATCTCGTAGAACTTCCTTATTTCCGGCTCAGCATACCCTAGCTTCACCTCCTTGACGGTCAACAAAAATAGCGGGACTAAGACGAAATTAGGCGCTGCTGCTATCATGAACGGAACCCTCCAACTCAGACCTGTGCTTAGGACTATCCCGGCTAATAGCATCCCGAGAAGCACTCCGAAACCAGAACCAAAGTTATATAACGCGTAGCCCTTACCCCTCTCCTCTGGGGGGTAAAGATCGGAGATCAACGCTCTAGCTACTGGTGCCGCCCCATTTATCCCAACACCCGTCAACGCCCGAAGGACTAACATCTGGTAGTAGTCGTTTGCGAAAGCGGTCAGAAAACACGGTATCTCGCCAACAAGCACCGCTACCGCAAACAGCAATCTCCTACTTAATTTATCTGCGAGATATCCCCACACAAACGTTGTGATTATTCCGGAGAGTACCGGGATAGTTCCTAGCAACCCTGCATAATAGTACCAGTCTTCCTCTCCGCCGATGATTATACCCTCATTTCTTAAAGTTCTTAACATCGGAGCTATTAGATTTTGATCCGCGTAAAGCATCGTCAGCATAGTGATAAAGAATAGAATCGTGAACTTTTTGACGACCATATTTCACGCACCTCACAGCTCGTGTAAAACCCCTTCTCTCAGACTTATCTCAATAATATCACCGTCTTTGTAATAAATAAGTGTGCCTGGAGCTCTTGTTTCAACGCTAGTTTCATTCTTTATTCTGATAGGGTATGGCGGCAGGAGATAATCCCTGAGACCTACCACGCCTAACCCGTCCTCTATCCTAGTAAACACTAATACATCGGCTTCTAACTCATCTAATTCTATTTCTACTCTCTCGTCTGGACTATCTACGAGGAATCTCTCGTTAGTTAATACTCTGTACACTAAGTAATCACCACGCGGTATGCGATACTTTGTGAAAGCTAGTGAAACGTTATCCTTAACTACGCCACCATGACGGTATACGTTGCCAACTCCTATCACGAAATGTTTCCCTACCTTTGTAAAAGCCTTAAGTAGTACGGGCTCCATGTAGGGGTTTTTGAACAATATGTCTAGGGTGGGTAGGGCCGGCTCCTCTGGTTTCACGACATCACCATCTGGTAAGAGAATTTTCCTTAGTAAGACAAAGTTAGTCTTGTCTGCTTCCCTGTCCGTAATGTATATAGGCCCGCCACTCAAGATTCTGAAAATCAGGTGAAGGAGTGAGGCTTCGTCATAGGTTATGAACATATCGTAGTCGGGGTAAGCTATTTGAGACACTAGCAAACTATTGTAGAGGCAGAGATAATTATGTAATTTAGCTCCGGAGCGCCAGAAAGGAACGTAATCTATTGAAGCTCTCACCACATTACTTCTCCAATAATTGAAGAGGCAGGAGGGGGTCATCGACATACAGTTAAGTATTTCCAGTCCTGACTCAACGGAAGCTTCCTGCAACGCGTTTTGAGCTTTCTTAGCTACAGACCCTGCATTCTCTACACCCAAGTAAAGTGGCTCAATAATCCACTGATTATCTACCTTAACGAAAGAAAACCCCTCTTTATTAAGTTTGCTGTAGAGGTTCTTATACGCTCTGAAGTACTCACTAAATGAAGGAGATAACGCACACCCTGGCTGTATTAACGATTTAATCGTCGCCACATTAAGTTCGTTAGCCACTCTCTCAGAGAAACCTCCCCAGTGGAGATTTAAAGTATGCCATAAACCTACGTGTCGTATTCCTAGATTCTTTAGTTCTCTCACTAGGGTGGAAAACCCTCCCTCAAATTTTTCACTATTTGGTTCTAGATCTTCAAGTACTCTAAGCTTGATAGGTGCGTATCCAGGTATTCGGAGCTCCTCCTCCTTCTCTGCTTGCCAGCCATCATCTATTATGACGTACGAGAGCCTAATCCCTCTTACTATTAAGTCTCTAACTACGCTGAGTACGTTCTTTGAAGTTAAGTCACGTAACCCTAGGGCGTTCCAAGAACACCAGCCAAGACCACTAAAGTTTTTAGGTTTCTCTTTATGAACACGTAGTTTAAAGTTAAGCCTTAAACTAGCTTGCTCAAATAATCTTTCAATTAATTCGTACGGGTTGTTCTTGAGGCCTAGGGCAGCAAGCCAAGTGAACCTTAACGTGTCTTCTTCAAATCCTGTGTACGGCTTGATACACGTACCTGGGTGAAAGTACGTTACTGAGTTATCCGCGAGCCCTAACGCCGCGAAGTAGTATTCTCTAATTCTCGATAAGATCATGACAGTGAATGAGGGTATTTTACCTATATCGTCAACATGAATTGGGTACAACCACGCAGGTACTGAGCCATAATGTTGGATCACGTCTAAGGGTGCGTGCTGGGAAGGGAGGGATATATTCTCTGGCGGAGGAACCCCTTTCTCAACACCTAGTACCTTCATATTGTAATACCTCATAGCGGTCTCATACGTTTTCCCTAGGAAGTTTAGATTCGTTAAGACAAGTGTTTTCTCCGGTAATGGTTTTATCGAGATCTTGATTTCTAAAGGCTCAATACCCAGTTTTTGTGAGGACGTGAGTATTCCCGCGCCAAGCACTGAAATCCCATCGTTTTCGTCAATTCTTAATTCCAGGTTATAACCGTCATCCTCGAAAACGTAAAGCGTGGACTTATTAACTTCCTGAATAAGTGTGGGGCGACGTTTGATCTCGCGTTCTTCATTAACTCCCAGAATCTTTATTGACTCAATCCGGATATCAACGTTTTTATTACTAATTAGTTTAATCAAGTTTAATCAACTCGGTCCTTAAGATTCTAAACGAATAGTATGTCTTCAGGTATTTCGTGTCTCGTCGCTATTTCCTTGAAGAATAACGCACTAGGTCTTAGATACCTCTTCTTAGTCGAGAAGGCTACCTTAACTAAGCCGAATCTCATGTTGAAGCCCATGGCCCACTCATAATTGTCTATTAAAGCCCAGTGCAGGTAGCCTCTAACATCAATTCCTTTCTCTAAAGCTCTCAAAACACTTAGGAGATGTGTTAAGATGTAGGAAGACCTGTATTTATCTGCGGAGTCTGCTATGCCGTTCTCGGTCACAATTATCGGGAGTTTATACCTCTCGTATACTTCGAGCAACACCTTCTCCAGGCCTTCCGGGTAGGTTTCCCAGCCGAAGTCGCTACAGGGTTTACCAGCCTTACTCAGCTCGTCAGGCGTACAGAGAAATCCGTAACCCGGAACATACCTCCACCCAGTCATTAGCTTCTTATCTGACGTAACAACCATTCGTGTGTAGTAGTTCACGCCTATCCAGTCAAGCCTGTTCCTCAGCGAATCTGATGATACCAGCATGGATGACCCCTGAGTGACAGAGTCTATGAATAAGTGATTATACAATAGTGACGCGTTAAACGCTGCGGAAACATCGTCTGAATTCTCAGGATTCAAAGGCTCAAAACACATGAAGTTATGTATTACGCCAACAGGTTTCTTAGTGACTTCTTTTAAAGTATCGTAAGCTCTTGCGTGAGCGATTATCTGGTTTCTCAGCGCGACCATGGTGTACTCCATGCTTGCGAGTCCCGGGGGAAAGCCGGACTTGACGTTTAAGTAGCCTGCAGTAGCCACTACGTTAGGTTCGTTAAGCGTGCTCCACATATCTACTAGATCGGAAAACTCGCGCGCTACTAGGTAAGCATATTTTGCGAACTCTATAATAGAATCTTCGCTTAACCAACCTGAGGGTGCTGAAGTGACTCCGCGAAGCCTTAGTTCTACCGGGTTGTGAAGCCAGGAGGGGAGGGTGAAGTGATTTAAATTAAGTATTAATTTCTTTCCCCTGCTAACCCAGTCTTTAAGTAGGTACCTATAAGTCTCTATCGCTTTCTTATTAGCTAATTCTCGAAGCAAGTTTAAGGTATTCTCGTTCATCTCAACGCGAGTTATAACTCCCTCCTCATCTCTTTCTACGGCGACTGGTACTTGCTTAGT
Organism: uncultured Desulfurococcaceae archaeon; assembly: GCA_964482405.1. GTDB lineage: Archaea > Thermoproteota > Thermoprotei_A > Sulfolobales > NBVN01 > Zestomicrobium. The sequence goes on from CAYZXH010000001.1 coordinate 9,239, forward strand.
AGATTTAGGGAAGATCCTACTCCACTCTACACCTAGTCTTAACGTGTTAGCACCTAATCTCTCAGCTATTTCATGGTCTATCTTGTAAAGCGTCAGGTAACCAGGGCCTTCCTCAGGTAAATGCCCGCTTACGATGCCTGAAGCGATATTATCAGGGTCGTGAACCCATATCCACCAGTCAGTATTGGGGTCCGTCTGATCAGGGAAACCCATCTCAAACTGAAAACCTGATTCACTAAAACCAAGTAAGAAGTCCGGCGGAAACTTCATCATAGTTCATGACCTTAATATATATCAACAAAAAGATAAAAAACTTTACAAGAAGAACGAGATGTGATTTAGTGAAAACATATTCTAAGACGTGAGAGAACTTGGGGTATCTCTTATGTCGAATTTTATCGTGCCGTAGCCTTTAACCGTAACAACGAGAGTTATTTTATGCTCCCCTGGCTCAAGCTTCGCTCCATCTACTCTTATAGTCGACGTCATGTTTAGCGAGAATTTAACGGGATTCGATTCTGCTATGTCTTTGTTTGAGATGCTAGTTGTTCCAGCAATTAACGTAACATTTTCTAAGGGTATTTGTGTGTCGTCAACGTATATTTCTAGCGGCTTAACTAGCTCAGCGTCTGCAAGAACGTTCCTTAGTGAGAACTCAAAACCGTTCTCAACGTTCTTGAGACTTCCTTTAACGTAAAGTCTCCTTAGAATGAATGCAGGCACGCTCACTAAACACACCTCACAGATTTCAAGGATTCATACATGAATATCTTGTGAAGGGATTAATAAATTTCTGTGAGTTAATAAAGTGTTGAGGCGGGTTTAATAACTCTGTAGTAGAGAATGTTGCGGGGGTCCTTACGCCTCTACTAGATGTTAGGTGTAGGGATATAGCTAGGATGCTTGTGGAAGGTCCTAGGACGCGGAAAGAGATAGGTGTTAAGTTACGTGAGAAGTATCCTAAACTTAGAGCGCGTGGTGCTTGGGTAAAGTACGTGTTGCTTTCGTGGAATCCGCTAGTGGTGAAGGTAGGGGATGATGTTTGGGGCTTAAGCGATTTAGGGAAGGCCTTAACAAAATTACCAGGGGAATTAGGGGCTCCTCTAACAACTGAGGAGAAAGCTTTCATGTTAGGTCTGATGATGCTTGATGAAGAACAAAGAAGAATCATTAGTGAATTGGTGATAACGGGTAAATCTACACATGAGAGTAAGTGGCTCGTCAATTTAACTAAGAGAGCCTTAATTAATATGGGTCTATTACGTTAACTACGAAATTCAAAAATAATTATTTTTATCAAAAATACATGCTTACGACAACATCGCCGTGAACATATTGTAAAATTAATGATTTTTCTTTTAAGGTTAAGAGCGTTTCCCCGCTAACGAATCTACAAATATTTACGGATACCAACGAATACCATTAGCGGGGAAACGCTTTTAAATGCTTCTTCGGTATATACTATTTGAGGTGTCCCTTTCGTGAAGGCTAGAGAGGCTTTGGGTCTAATAATAACTATCCTAAGCCTCTTAATATTCGCTTACGAGATACTTTACGTCGGTTTAACGACAGGGAGGATAGGAGTTAAAGGGGATGTGACTAATGACGCCATACTGATTTCCGCGGGATTTCTACTAATCATTTTAGGTCCTGCGCTGTGGCTCGGTGAAGTGCCTACAAACCTTAAGAAGTTGGTTGAGGCTAAGACCGGGAGGAAGCTGAGTTAGGGGTGTCAGCAATGGACGCCACACCAGTAATACTTATACTAGTAGTAACCCTTGCGATATACGGCTTAGCTTACGTCTTCTATGGGAAGAAGATACTTGAGAAGAAAGTCGCGAGAGCGAGCCCAGATAGGGTAACCCCCGCCTTCGAGAAATTCGACGGGATTGATTACGTGCCGGCTAACAAGTACGTGCTTTACGGACATCACTTTGCGTCAATAGCTGGGGCAGGTCCTATAGTGGGTCCCGCACTAGCGATGGTGTGGGGATGGGGTCTGCCGCTCATATGGGTTCTCTTCGGCAATATATTTATAGGGGCTGTCCACGATTACTTGGCTATAATGGCTAGCGTGAGGCACGGCGGAGTATCCATAATGAGCATAAGCGAGAACTTGATGGGGAGGAAAGCTAAGTACATATTCCTCGCGTACGTCTGGTTCGCTCTAGTGCTGGTTTTAGCAGCGTTCTTCAGTGTGGCTTCATCAACTTTCGTGGGCACTCCAACCGCGGCAACGATATCAGTTCTATTCATGCCTATAGCGCTATTCTTCGGGTTGCTGGTCTACAGAACCGGGTTAAGTGTTAAGAAGGGAACTGTAGTAGCTTTAATACTCTTGATATTAGCTTTCTTCTACTCCTTAAACGTTCCTCTCCACCTGACTTACGAGGCGTGGGTGGTAGTTCTCTCACTTTACTCTATTGTCGCGGCAGCCCTGCCTGTCTGGTATCTCCTGCAACCCAGAGACTACATAAACGCTTACTTGCTTTGGGCGTTCGTAGCCCTAGCTATTATAGGCGCGCTCTTCTCATTCAATTACACCTTCACAGGCCCTATATATACAAGCTTCGCAGGTCCAGGCACCCTGATAGGGGCATTGGCAGGTACTTCAACGGGCAGGGCCTCCATAGCTTACTTCTGGCCAACAGTCCCGTTAGTTATTGCTTGCGGCGCTCTCTCAGGCTTCCACTCAGTAGTTGGTTCCGGAACTACTTCCAAGCAGTTATCTAGTGAGTTAGATGCTATGCTAGTTGGTTACGGAGGTATGTTAACTGAGGGAGCGGTCTCCTCGCTCGCCGTGATCACGCCCATCGCGCTCGCCTGGAATTTCGCGGCACTAGCTTCCGCCACAGGTCTCCCAGTATCTGAAGCACTCTTAAAGGCGGGCATAAACACTACGGCAACCCCGATCATCACGGGACTTGGGGGAGTGGATAGATTTACTGTTGGTTACGGTTTAGAACAAGCAGTAGCTTGGTCAAGAATTTTCGGTCCCGCAGTATTTGAGAGTACCTTCCTAACTTTCAGGACGTTCGCTGCTTGGGCTCTCACAGGGTTCGTTTTAACCACCCTAGACACCTCTAATAGGTTGGCTAGATTTGCTTGGAGAGAACTCTTTGACTGGCTCAAGCCTAGGAACGAATTAGCCTACAAAGTAATAACGAATAGGTGGGTTGCTTCAGTTATATCAGTAATTCTGGGCGCTATCATGGCTTACCCCAAGATAGAGGTCTACATACCGGAACTTAACAAGACTACGGTAGTCTACGCGTACTCGATTGTTTGGCCTGCGTTCGCAGGCACTAACCAGTTGCTAGCAGCACTAGCCTTACTTACCGCCGCGTTATGGGCTTACGCAATACAGAAGGTTAGGGGAGGTACTTCACTGCTAATAATGATTCCAGCGCTCTTCTTATGGATAACTGTCACTGCAGGTCTTATATGGTGGCTTTACGCTGTAGTTCCCGGACTACCGCCACTCTACCAAATCGGTGCGGGAACAGTAGTAGCTATATCAGTAGTGCTTGATTTCCTGCTAATAGGACTCTTCGTTACAGGACTCAGGAGAGCCAGATCATAAACGATAATTTTTCTTCTCAACCCAAAATTTTCTGAGGACTTTCTAAGTTCTTCTCGTGTGGTCTCCTAGTTTCTAACACTCAGTTTATTAGGTGGGTTGCTTAAGTAGGTTTATGGAGTGGGTGAGGAAATGTTTAAGGTTTTTAAGAAGATTTTGAGGGAGTTCATAAGCTTCGTTAGTGGAGTTAATCAAGCGATAATTGAGGATAGCGTTAGTGCTCTCGAACTGGAGCATAACGAACTTGAGGCAACCTTCTTAACAATAGTTTTAGGCCCTTTAGTAGGGGTTACTATGCTCTCCCCTATCCTCAGCCTAGAATTACTTGAGGCTCTCAAGAACGAGGTCAAGATTCTTGAGAATAGGGCTGTGAGAGGTGAAGACGTGTTAGGAGATTTAATGGCTTCCCTGGGTGGTGAGTGGTGATTAACTTAGTTGATTTACTGAAACCTATTGAGGGAGCTCCACACGTAGTCATGGTTTTGGGTAAGGGAGGTGTGGGGAAGACCTCCACGTCAATACTAATATCTAGAGAGTTAAGTGAATTGGGGAGAACACTCCTAGTGAGTTTTGACCCAGCTAAACACATACTCAAATACTTAAATATAGATAGGCCGGCTGAAGTGATTGAGGTAAGTGATGGTTTCTTCGTGAGTCAACTAGATATTGAGGCTTCCGCTAGGGAGTTGACGTCCAGATACTCGGACTTGATTAGCGACTTATTTCCCTCACTCTCAGTTCTTAACTTAGAAGACATTACTAAGGCTCTTAAGTACGCTCCAGGAGTTGAGGAGGAAGTATTCCTTAACTGGTTGAGTAATGCTTACGAGAACAAGAACTTCAGATTCATAGTGATAGACACCCCACCCACAGGCATCTCCTTAAGAACTTTAACATTGCCAAAGCTTTACCTCATATGGCTTGAGAAATTAATTAATATAAGGGAGAGGATCGTGTCACTTAGGTACGTGATAGCTAAGACTTTAGGTAGGGAGATCAAGGTTAGTGATCCGGCACTAATCAGATTATATGAGATGCGGGAGAAATACAGTAAAGTTAAAGAAGCTTTAACAGATCCTTCAAGAACGTCTTTCGTAGCCGTAACGAACCCCGAACCCCTCCCCATGTACGAGTTGAAGGAAGTCCTTAAATTCCTGAGTGAGGAGCTCTCAGCGTCTCCCAAATTGTTGGTAATGAATAAGGTCCTCCCGGAAGATATTGCTGTTAAGTTAGGGTCTTACGAGGAACAGAAAGCTATTATCGAGGAGTTCACAAGTTTATCCGGTAGATCTATAATGATACCTTACGTCAGTAACCCCCCGTCAAAACTGGAGGACATCCTGAGGCTGAGGGAGGCAGTAACGGTAGTTAAGGGTGTGTGATCTTGGCTATAGAAGTAGTGGCTTTCACGATATTAGTGGCCGCGTCATCTGCTTCAGTGATCTGGTACTTCAGAGCTAGGAGAAAGATACTCAAGTTTATTAAGGAATTCACCGAGGAACTTGAGAAAGAGTTGAGACCGAGTGATAAGGAATATGTTCTTCTAGGGTATCTAGTCGGGTATAGAGCTAGGTATAAGCTCGAGGATGGGAAGAACGTGTACGTACTTTTAACCACTGCACCAAAGCATTCCCTCTTTTACTACCCGATAGCTAGGGCGTTGGGGCATGAAGACCGAGTAACCGTAATGCTGGAGCTCGCCGGAAGAAACGTCTTAAGAGACCTCCATGCAGTTAGGAAGAACGAGTCTAGGTTACTCAACGTCCTACTGAGGGATCTGAATGAGCGAGCGGAAAGACTGAACAGAACCATCGTGGAGACTAGTAAGGGCGATTACGAGGTTTTTTATGAGGAGCCCAGAGACCTAGACTTAATTAGGAAGATAATAGATTCAAGAACTAAGTCCCTGCTAAAGCTATCGGCGTACAAGGACCGCAACGCGGTCGAAATAGTTTCTAAGGCTGAGCTAGGCTCGGTTAACGAGTTGCTCGGGTCTCTGAAGATGTTTGCTAGAAGCGTTAGCAAGAGCGTTAAAGCATGACGCCATTCTCGGTATATAGTCAATGCCTTGTGCTCGACTCGCGGTGAACACGTGACAAGAAGTAAATAAATCAACGGCTTAATTTTGCTTTTATGGAATTATCTATCTCAATCCCTATCTCTCTAGACCTTTTAAACGAGGTTTCTACCACCTCTATTAGGCCTGCTTTTATTCCCTTACTCTCTAGTATCTTCAGCCCTTGGATCGTGGTGCCTGAGGGTGTCGTTACTTCATCCCTGATTTCTATGGGGTGTGTGCCTAGCTCCCTCAGTAGTTTCACTGTTCCTTCAATCATGTCTAGCGTTGCTTTGTAAGCTATGTCTCTAGTCATTCCTGAAGATACAGCTCCTAAGACGAGCCCGTCTATTATTTCAGCCATAAATGCCGGCCCACTACCCACTAAACTCGTCCAAATATCTAGGTATTCTTCAGGAACCCAATACACACTACCGAAACACCTAAAAACACCTTCTATGAGGGAGCGGTCTTCTGAGTTGTTATTATTGGTTGCTATGGCGGTGGCAGACCTACTTACTAACGTGTTAATATTCGGCATAGCTCTGAAGACTTTAGCTCCCTGTAGAACCCTGCTCAGAGTCTCTAACCTAACGCCAGCCATCACGGAGACTACTAACTTACCTGACCAGAAATCAATTGGGACTTGATTATAGACATCTAAGAAATGATAAGGCTTAACACTCACGATTACTAAATCAGAATTACGTACTACGTAAGCGTTATCCCTGCTTACCTTAGCACCAAATCTTAAAGCCCTACTTAAAGTTTCCTCACTCCTACCGCTTGCGTAAACCTCTAAACTAGGCGTGCATGACTTGAGAGCTCTAATAATAGCTGACCCTATCCTGCCAGCGCCCAAGATCCCCACACTACGCATGATCGTCCCTCACCATGTCAACGAAAGTCTTAATTCAATATCACGTTTATAAGTATTCACAGTCGTAATGTCGGAAATCTAAAAACTAAAAATATGTGTTGTTCAATTTAAGTATCTAAGAGGGAATAAGCTGCACTGATTCAGGATAGTATAAAAGTTTAAAAACTCTCGCTAGAATCTATAATGTAAGGTGTACTATGATGTCAAAACGTTCACTCAAAAAAGCTATTTCTAAAACTATGAGTCTCGTGATAGGTCTTATAATAGTGATTGCCGTTGTGGCCGGTGTCTTGATATACTTAACTAGTCAGCCACCACTCACAACCACCACACCAACCACGACTACTAAGCCGACTATAGAGAAAGTTAAGATAGGTATTATAGAGCCTTTAACAGGACGTTACGCGGTCTTCGGTCAGGAAGCGGTTGACGCCGCCAGACTCTTAGTAGATATAATAAATAACGAGTTAGGCGGTGTTAGTTCGTTGGGTGGTGCTAAGCTGGAGTTATACGTTGAGGATGCTGGAACAAGCCCTGACTCAGCGGCTTTAGCTGCTGAGAGGCTTATCTCGAATTACAGACCTCACGTAATATTAGGAGCTTACATAAGTAGGCTTACGGCTGCAGTAGCTGAAGTAACTGAGAGGGAGAAAATACCTTTAGTTATGGACGCCTTAGTAGACTGGCTAACTGAGAAAGGCTGGAACTACGTCTTTAGGTTAGCTCCTAGAGCGAGCACTCATGGCAAGGCTGCCGTAGACTTCGTTCTAGAGATGGCTAAAAAAACCAATATGACGATACGTACTGTAGTAGTACTTCATGAAGACTCTATATTCGGCACCACCGTAGCTAACGGTGTGAGATCACAATTAATAGCTAAGGGTGTGATACCTAATGAGACAATAACCTACGCGTACACCATAACAGATTTCGGACCGATAATCTCTAAGATTAGGGACTTAAACCCGGACGTGATATTCAGTGTTCCTTACTTTAGCGACGGGATACTCTTCGCCAAAGCCTTACAAGCTTCAGGAATTAAGGTCAAGTTCATAGCCGGCGCTGGCGGGTGTGGTTATACGGATCCAGACTCCATAAGAGAGGCTGGTGAAGCCGTAGAATACTTCACTAACACGTACAGCTACAACCCAGCTCGCCAGACCGAGTGGAACAAACGTATTGTACAAGCATTCCAGCAAAAATATGGTAAGCTACCTACTGAAGCAGCAGGCATTATATTCTACTCACTAATGTTCGTTTACGAGGGGCTGGAGAAAGCAGGGCAAATGTTTCCTGAAGACCCACTAAACCCAGATAATTTGAGAGCTGCCTTCCTATCACTAGATCTAAACGACTCTAACAGTATAGCGGCTCAATTATACCCAACTGGTAGAGTAAAGCTAGCATCTAACGGTGAGAACCTCCACGGAGGTACTGCGATCCTTCAAGTCATTGGAGGTCAGCCTAAGGTAGTATGGCCTGAAGCTGAGGAGGGCGTAACCCCAGTTTTCCCGAGACCTTAAACCTTAAAGTTTTTTAGCTTAAGATAATTCTTTTAATGTGATCAGGTGAAGCTAGAATGTTACCTAGTCTTAACCTATTACTTCAGAGCATCCTAGACGGGATCTTTCTAGGTTTTCTATACTCCATCATGGCTCTAGGACTCTCGCTAGTGTTCGGCGTCATGGGGATAATAAACTTTGCCCACGGGGACTTCATCATGTTAGGTTCCTACCTAGTATGGATACTGGCTAACAGCCTGAGATCAGATCCTTCGTTGATGTCCGTAATTACGGTACCTCTCTTCTTTGTGATTGGTGCAGCTATCTACACGATCATTATAAGACCTGTCTTGGGTAAGGAACCATTAATACAGATAGCAGTCACTGTTGGGGTGGGGTACGTCCTACAAAACCTTGCTTTAATGACGTTTAGGGCAGAGCCTAGAGCTGTCCAGATCTCCTATTTGAACTTTTACGTGGATCTAGGTTTAGTTAGTGTTCACGCGGCTAAACTCGTTTCCGCATTCCTCAGTTTTCTCATAGTGTTAGGGGTTCATTACCTCCTAACTAAGACTTGGGTTGGCTTAGCTATTAGAGCGACTGCCTATGATAGGGAGGTGGCGTCTTTAATGGGTATTAACGTAGGTAAAATATTCTTATTGGTTTTCGGTCTCGGAATAGCTCTCACAGGTCTTGCAGCATCTCTCTGGATGACTTTCGGGCAAGCCGATCCCTATATAGGTTCTTCCTTCGGTCTGCTGACTTGGGTTATAATAGCGTTAGGAGGTTTAGGTGGGGTTTCAGGTCTTTTGGCGTCAAGCATCATAGTGGGGATTATACAGTCTTTGACGATGACCTTAGTCTCGCCTACGGTTAGTCTAGCAATACCTTACGTGGTCTTCATAGTAGTGTTGTGGTTTAGACCGCAGGGGCTTTTCGGTAAGGGGTGAATTAAGTGAGGTCGAGAGATTCATTCTCTATAATCTTACCAGCTCTCATCGTAGTGGTTGCTGGAGCGTCTATACCGTTCTTAGTAGGTTTTAATCAGTACTACATATTGTTAGCTCTTCAATCCGTCATAGTGGCTTCTATAGCTCTCGCGTGGAACATAATTGGTGGTTATGCAGGACAACTAGATTTAGCTTCATTTGCTTACATAGGTCTCGGAGGGATACTAGCGACAATGCTAATGATAGAATATAATATAACGCCGTGGGCCGGCATGTTCTTAGGTGCCGGAATCTCAGCGGCTTTAGCTTTTGTTATAGGATATCCTCTCTTCCGTTTCGGTATAAGAGGGGTGTGGTACGCCTTATCAACTGCCGCGCTGGTGGTGATTCTACATGAAGTCTCTATAATGGTTTTAGGACCTTTCGATTACTATATACCGCTCCTTGAGGGCTGGTACTACCTCAGGTTTAGGACTTGGGAGAATCTCTACTACTTTAGCTTAATAGTATTAGCTTTCGTCATCTCGTTAAACCTCTACATAAGTAGGAGTAAGGTAGGGTACTACCTGAAAGCTATAAGAGAGGATGAGGTGGCTGCTGAGGCCGTAGGCATAGATATAAGGAAGTATAAGTTGCTGGCTTTAATGACTTACGCGTCTATCCTAGGCTTCGTCGGATACATATATATAGTCTCGCAGAGAACATTCTCCTACAATACCTTTAGCGGTCCTCAATCAGTCTACATAGCTATAATAGGTATAGTGGGCGGGTTAGGATCCGTGAGCGGGGTGTTTACTGCTGCTATAATACTTAAGATCGTTGAGGAGTATTTGAGGGGTTACTTAGGTGGTGCCTTGCCGGGCCTCCATCTACTCTTATTCGGTGTGTTGCTAATAACTGTAGGTATCTTAAGGCCTGAAGGACTCTCATCACTTACGGACACACTAGTTAAGAAAGTTAAGACTAGAATATGGGGTGGTGTTCGTGAGTGATGCAGTCTTACTCGAGGTAATTAATCTTAGTAAGCGTTTCGGGGGTATTATAGCGCTTAATAACGTGAGTATGAGGATAACTAAAGGCGAGATTCTGGGTATAATAGGTCCTAACGGAGCAGGTAAGACGACGTTCGTGAATTGCGTGACAGGGATCTACAAGCCTGATAGCGGGAGAGTCATCTTCTTAGGGGAGGACATAACAGGTAAGCAACCTCACTTCATAGCACTGAAAGGTATTGCGAGGACGTGGCAGAAGATAAGACCCTTCTATAACATGACAGTAATTGAAGCAGTCACTGCCGGAGCCTTACTGAGAACTAAAGACGTTCTTAAAGCTAGAAAGGAAGCTGCGGAAATCCTTGAGTTTGTAGGTATTCCTAGAAGTAAGTTCGAGGTCCTCGGCAAGAATATTGCTTTGATAGAGCATAAGTTAGTGGATCTAGCTAGGGCTATAGCCACCAAACCTAAGCTACTATTCCTAGATGAGGTGGTGGCTGGGCTGAGACCTCATGAAGTCGACGTTATAGCTGACGTGGTTAAGAAGGTTAATAGGGAGATGGGGATAACCTTAGGCGTGATAGAGCACGTCATGAGGTTCGTGATGAACATCAGTGACAGGATAGTGGTATTACATGAAGGGAGGTTGCTAACGCAGGGAAGGCCTGCTGAGGTCGCGAGAGATCCTCTAGTAGTGGAAGCTTACTTAGGTACTAAACCTGTTTAGGGTGATGCACGTGAAGAACACACTACTTGAGTTAATAAATGTGGAAGCTGGCTATGGAGTATTCAGAGTTCTTCACGGCGTTAGTCTTAGGGTAGATAAGGGGGAGATTGTAGCTTTAGTAGGTCCTAACGGCGCTGGCAAAACAACAACTTTGAAGAGTATTGTGGGTCTCACAAACCTCTTCAAGGGTGAGATAATGTTTGATGGCTCAAGAATCGATGACGTCCCAACATATGATAGGATCAAGAAGGGGTTAGCGCTAGTTCCTGAGGGCAGGGGGATCTTCGCACCCTTAACAGTGCTTGAGAATCTCTACTTAGGTGCTTACCACAAGGAAGCGAGGCAAAAACTTAATGATTCTCTTGAAATGGTGTTCACCATATTTCCCAAGCTTAAGGAGAGGAGAAATCAAATAGCCGGCACACTCTCTGGAGGGGAGTCGCAGATGCTCGCTATAGGTAGGGCCTTGATGTCGAGACCTAAGATACTGCTATTAGATGAGCCAAGTCTCGGCTTAGCACCTAAGATAGTCTCAGAACTCTTCCATGTATTTAAGGAGTTAAACGAGGAATGGAAAGTTACTTTACTCCTAGTAGAGCAACACGTTAAGAACTCCTTAGAGATCTCTCACAGAGCTTACGTGATGGAGTCAGGCAAGATCGTATTGGAAGGGGAGAGCTCAGCATTAATAAATGATGAGAGATTGCGGAAAGCTTACTTAATAATATAAGTATAACGCGGTCATAAAACTCTCCAATTTCTCCACGGATCTTTATTCCTTTGAATAGTACACGTTGAAAACTTTTAATCTGATAATCCCTATTTTGTGGGTGATGTGTTGGAGGAACCTCCTACGGGACCCAGAAAACATCAGGTCGTTATTGGCTTGATTATCTTTGTCGTGTGGATTGCTTTACTACCTCTGGTTAACAGGTCTGATATTAAGGTTTTAGGTATCCCCTTGCTTTGGTTCTACTACATATTGCTATCCGTAGCTACGACTTTAGTGATAACTTTCATGTACTTGTTTGAGAGGTGATGTTGTTGAGGGCTGAAGCATTATTGGCTTCCTCCATAGTTTTCTTCGTTATAGCTATGTCGGTGTTTATAGGTGTTCTGGTCTCAAGACTGAAAGTCAGGATTCTTAGAGCAGATACCTACATAGTTGCTGGCAGAACTTTAGGGACGCTTGTCTTCTTCTTAAACTCTGCCGCGGTAATATATAGTGGCTACACATTCCTAGGTACGGCGGGCTACTCCTACAAATACGGTGCCGCAACGATATTTGTCTGGGGTACGTCACTCTTAGGCTATGTTGTGGGGTACTTAGTAGCTCCTCGAGTATGGAGCTTAGCTAAGAAGCATAACTTACTAACGCTATCTGACTTCATCATGTGGAGGTATAATAGTAAGGCATTAATGATCTTAGCCGCGATAATCTCGGTAGTTTTTCAAATACCTTACGTGCAGTTACAGATTCAGGCAGTATCGATAATAATTGATACAACATCCTATGGCTCGCTACCCTCACTACATCTGTCAGTAATCGTTTTTGGCTTAGTGATTCTCTACGTGTTCTTAGGCGGCATGATGTCTATAGCGTTGACTAACGTGTTCCTGGGTGCTCTAATGCTTGCCACAATGTTTGGCGGTAGTTGGGCTATAATCCTTAAGTACTTCGGCGGGTTGCCGGGCCTCTACGAAGCGGTTTCCTCGGTCTCGCCAGCCCACCTAACCCTTCCGGGACCCGGCGGCTTAAGACCTGAGACCTGGTTCATATCTTCAGTCATAGGTACTGGGATAGGTTTTTGGTGCTGGTCTCAGAGAGTGCAGACGCTCTTCACAGCTAAGGACGTTAAAGTTATTAAGAAGGGCATGGTCCTCAACTCTTGGTACCTAGTTCTAGGATCACTCTGGGTTACTCACATGGGCTTAGTAGCTCTCGCTCTAGGAACGCAACTAAGAGGTAGTGATTACGCCTTCATCACACTTATCAGCGAGGCTTTCGGACCACTAATGTTGGGGTTCGTAGCCGCTGGCGGGGCGGCAGCATCCCTCTCCACGGCCGCAGGCCTCCTACTAGATCAGGCAAGCACCATATCCAGAAACCTAATACAGCAAGTCTTCAGGAATAGATTAAGTGATAAGGAGTTAGTAACCTTGACTAGAGTAGCTGTGGTGGGGTTAGGGATAGTTTCAACGATCTTAGCTTACACGTCTCCAGCACTCTTAGTTGACTTACTCTTAATGGGTTATGCCGGCGTGACTCAGCTATTCCCAGGCCTCTTCATAGGTATTTTCTGGAGAGACCTCCAGAAATACGAGGTTTTAAGTGGCTTACTAGTAGGGGAACTGACAGTGCTCGTAATGAATGCTTACTGGGGTCTAGAACCATTCAGCATACACCTCATAATATGGGGTCTTACAACAAACCTAGCAACTGTCTTAATCACCTATGTAGCAAGGAAAACACTAGGAAGTAGAAAAGCCAAGACTTATTAATCTGCCATCAATTAATATCATGGAGGTGTTAGTAAAAATGCCTGTAATCAGACGTAGTAGAAGGTTCCCTATAAGAGTAGCTGACATCATGAGTACGCCGCCGATAACCGCTAGAGACGATACCCCCGTCGAGGAGATCGCTAAAATCATGAACGAGAATAACATAGGTAGCGTAATGATAGTGGATTCAGGAGGGATCCTAACAGGAATAATAACTGAGAGAGACCTCATATACGCTATAGCTAACGGGAAGATAGGTAAGAACCTGCCGGCCTACATGATAATGACTGAAAACCCCGTAACCATAGAGCCCGGTTCCCCGATAGATGAAGCACTACAGAAAATGCGCGAGAATAACATAAGGCACCTACCAGTAGTTAATTCAGAGAAGAGACCCGTGGGCATGGTGTCTCTGAGAGACGTCATCGACGCAATATTAACGTTTATTAAGGTTTTCGCGTAGTTTTTCTAACTACCAATTATTTTATTGCCTAGCTGAGGTAACGGCACTTGATTGAAGACTTCAGCGACTTGCAAACTTACTTAAGCATGGTAGGTAGTAGGTTGAGGTACGCGATCTTCTATGTGAGGAATTGCTCGTCTACTCAAGACCTAGCCATGAAGCTTTACGAGGAAGGCTATGGGGAAGGCTCAGTAATTATCGCGGAGGAAATGAGTTCCGGGAGGGGAAGGTTAGGGAGGAACTGGTTAGCCACCTCAGGAGGTCTTTGGTTCACTCTAGTTCTTACACCACCTAAGCCAACCAATTTTCAAATACTTAGCCTAGGAGTAGGTTCTTCAGTAGCCAAGACACTCAGAGAGCTCTACGAGATTAAAGCAGTGGTTAAGTGGCCTAACGATGTCCTAGTAAACGGGAGGAAGATTGCCGGTATCTTAATTGAAGGAAGGAAAGACCTTAAAACAGCTCTCTTCGTAGGTGTGGGAATCAACGTTAATAACGAAGTACCGAGCGAGCTAAGGGAGAAAGCAATAAGTATTAAAGAAGTTCTTAAGCGTCAAGTCCCTAGAACCCCTCTACTAGCGAAAATCCTTCGAGAGATTGAGGGAACATACCTTAAGTTACTTGATGAGGAGACGGATAAGATCCTGGAAGAATGGCGTGGTCTTACGGAAACTCTAGGTAGGAAAGTTAAGGTAGTTACTGAGGAGGGGGTTATTGAGGGCGTAGCGGTTGACGTAGCGTCAGACGGCTCATTAATAGTAGAAGACTTAGCCGGCGTTAAACGCTTTATCTACGCGGGCGATGTGATACATTTAACGTAACGACTTACACGTAACTAAGTATTAAGTCAAGATGATGATCATTTACCGAGGGAAGCTATTTTCTCAAACGTTAATGTGATTAATGTTATATTACTGCTAAATCAAAGTGTCACCAAATAAGAATTAAAGAAACATTCGCGCTATTAGCAGATTTACGACTATTATTCTCGGTATGCATGAAAAAGCTTAAAAAGGTTTCTGGGAAAAATATATGAGGTGTTACCTACATGGCATTCGATATGAGAGCTATTGCCTTAGTAATAGTGGCTCTAATAATAGGTCTGGCTGCAGGTTACGGCATAGCCGCGATGACTGGCGGCGGTGCGGCTACCACCGTAACTGTAACTCCTGAAAAGAAAGTATATAGTATAGGCTTCACCCTGCCACTCTCCGGGGAGCTGTCTTCAATTGGTAAGATCTGGGAGAAGGTGGTTCAGCTAGCCATCGAGGATTTGAATAGGGAGGTTCAGGCTTATGGTTTCAACGTAGAGTTCCGTGCCGTGATTCTGGATGACGGTACTTCCGAGGAGAAAGCGTTGCAGAACGTGCAGAGTTTTGCTCAACAAGGCATTAAGGTTATTATAGGACCTGCTGCCAGCGCTCAAGTTAAGGTTGTTAAGAGCTATGTTGATAGCAATAAGATAGTTCTTATATCACCGTCTTCCACCGCACCTACTCTAGCTATACCTAACGATTACGTTTTCAGAACTGTTGGTTCTGACGCTGGTCAGGCTAAGGCGTTGGCTGCCCTCGCGTATCAAGAGGGTGCTAGGAAGGTCGTAGTGTTCCACAGAAACGATGAGTATGGTAAAGCGTTTGCTGACTTCTTCGAGAATTACTTTAAGGAGATGGGTGGGTCTGCGATTAAGTTACCTTATCAGACAGGCTTGTCAGACTACGCGTCAGAGGTAGCTACTCTAGCAAGCAAAGTTCAGAGTGAGGGAGCTGACGCAGTAGTTTTAATATCTTTCGATACTGACGGGGCTAACATACTCTCGCACGCCGCTAGGTCGGACATACTCTCCAGTATTAGATGGTTTATCTCTGAAGGACCGCACGGCGCGGAAGAATTGCTTTCCCCAACAGTTGGTCAATTCGCGTCTGAGGTAAAATTATTCGGGACTAGACCCCTATTCATAGCTAATCCACTCTACGAAGACTTCAAGAACAGAATGATCCAGAAATTCGGCATTGAGCCAGGTGTATTTAGTGAGAACTTGTATGATGCTGTGAAACTTGCTGGCTGGGCAATACTTAGAGCAGGGACTTATGACGGGGAAGCTATAAGAGCTGCCTTGATAGAAGTAGCTAAGACTTACTACGGTCCTAGCGGGTGGACTATCTTCGACTCCGCAGGCGATAAAGCACAGCAGGACTACGGTGTCTGGGCTATAATTCCCGGAGGACCCAAGGGCTATCAATTCAAAGACGTCGGTCTCTATGAGAGAGGCACGATAATATTCCTTGAGCAAGCATACCCATAATTTTTAAATAAATAATGATTAGTCTTAAATATAAGTTCAACTCACATTAAATGAGTTAAGGAGATACGGGGGTTGGGAGATTGATACCCGGCATACAGCAAGCAGTGATGAACGCGTTTCAATATTTTTTATTCTACCTAATTTTTTCATTACCGCTAACATTAAGTTATAGAACTACTAAAGTGATTAACTTCGCACACGCAAATTTCATAACTTATGGTACGTACGTAGCCATACTTCTACACGGGATACTGGGATTAAATCTTATGTCATTAGCTATGATAGTTGCTTTTGTGATAACGGGTTCTATAGCTGTCATAAATAACGAACTTGTTTTCACACCTCTTCAGAAGAGGGGTTCCTCACCAGCTATAGTGATGATATCCTCGATGGGTTTATGGATAGCTTACAAGTACTTACTCTACATGATCACTGATATTGCACGTTATTACACGACTAAGAATTTCGCGTCCTACGGTGGAATCACGTACTCAGACATACCCAGAGGCAGTATAGGGGGTGTTGACTTCAGCCAATCGCTTGTGGCGAGTTTAGTAGTTGCATCACTTACTGTGGTGCTCCTCTATATACTCTTAGAGAAAACCAAGATTGGCAGAGCCATGAGAGCAGTTGCCGATAATCCGTCACTCGCTGAAATCTCTGGAATACCTAGATCGCTCATCATAAATCTGACGTGGTTTATCTGCGGCGGTCTTGTGGGCGTGGGCGGAGTTATATGGACCTCCTTCTCCGGAGCCATAACACCTGAAGTAGGTGATTCCATGATTCTCCAAGTATTCACGGTAGGTTTCATAGGAGGGTTAGTTTCCTTACTGAGGACTGGAATAGGGGCTGTACTCATAGCCACAATAGAGAATGTAGGTATAGCAATACTTAACTCATTCTTCGGGATTCCCGTGAGTTTCAGACCTTTCCTCACGTTCGCAACCTTGATAACTACTCTGATAGCGTTCCCGCCACTGGGTGCTGGGGGCGGGCTACCTTACAGATTTTTGAGGAGGGGAAGCAGGAAATGATTAGTTTCGACGTAATAGGCTTCATGATTAGTTGGTTAACTTCGTTCGGAATATACGCGATACTCTCCCTAACACTCAACTTAGAATCGGGCACAGCCGGAATAACTAACTTCGGTAAGGTAGTCTTCTACGGTGCCGGAGCATACATTAGCGCGACCTTAACAACCTATTTAATCTTAATATTGAACGGCGTTGACGTCGGCGAGAAGCCGCCCTATAGTATAGA
This sequence comes from uncultured Desulfurococcaceae archaeon, assembly GCA_964482405.1. Taxonomy (GTDB): domain Archaea; phylum Thermoproteota; class Thermoprotei_A; order Sulfolobales; family NBVN01; genus Zestomicrobium. Next base: position 26,459 of record CAYZXH010000001.1, read on the forward strand.
CGGGATAATATTACTTGGAGAGCTAGGTAATAAGAATCCCTTGCTAAATATTGGCTTGCTAACGCTCTCGCTCGTATTAGCCTTCATAATTGCGGGGGTTCTTGGCTACTTACTGACGTACCCTATCCTCAGAGTAGGTCCGGCTTTCGTGGGATTCACCCTACTTAGTTCCGGAGAACTTCTGAGGATATTTCTACAGCATTATGAGCCTGTAGGCGGGAATAAGGGCTTAATGGCTATCCCAACACCTTTTGAGTGGATAGCTGAGAGTAGAGTGCGTGAGGCGGCTTACCTATGCTTAGTATTAGGTCTCCTCGCATTAACTCACGTAGTGACTTATAGGTTAGTTAACTCGCCTCTGGGAAGATCTCTTAGAGCTCTTAGAGACGATGAGATAGCGGCGCTTTGCTTGGGTAAACACGTGCCTAGAATTAAAGCCACAGTTCTCTTCATAGGTTCAGGATTCGCTGGAATAGCGGGGGTCCTCCTAACTTATTACATGACGGCAATTAATCCCAACACGTTCGTTCCAGCAGTAACCTTCAACGTGTGGGCTATGATAATCTTAGGAGGCTTCGGTAATTTGAAGGGCTCTTTAGTTGGTGCCGCGGTATTGACGTTTGTGGATAGAGCGTTAACTTTCATAACCCCCCAACTAGGTATTACGGTTATAACGCCAGATTACTTAAGGTGGGTTATAGTAGGGCTTTTAATCGTAGTGGTTTTGATAGTTAATCCTAAGGGATTACTCCCAGAGAAACCGATTAAGACCCCCGCAATCGATGTAGTGTTAGAAGAACTCAAGGGTGAGGCTAAATGAGCACGATACTTGAGGTAAGAGATGTAGCTAAGTACTTTGGAGGCGTTAAGGCGCTAGATGGCGTTTCGTTAACAGTGCCTGAGAGAGGCTTAATAGGTCTTATAGGTCCTAACGGCTCCGGGAAAACAACGCTCTTCAACGTGATAACGGGTTTCTACGTGCCTGATAGAGGTAGCGTGTTATTTAGGGAATCCAACGACTTAGTGAGGATTGACGGGCTGAACCCCAACGAGGTTTTTAAGAAAGGTATCGTACGAACCTTCCAGATACCCAGACTCTTCAACTCGCTGACTGTTCTCGAGAATTTGCTGGTCACACCTTTAGGGCAGAAGGGGGAGAGTCCTGTTAGAGCGCTCTTCAGGAACTCGTGGAGTAAGCAGGAGAGAGAATTAGCTAGTAAGGCTATAGAGCTCCTCAAAACATTCAATATGTTGCATTACGTGAACTCGAAGATCTCTGAGTTATCCGCAGCACACATAAAGATGCTCGAGACTATTAGGGGGCTCATGACTCCGGCTAAGCTATACCTGCTCGATGAGCCGGCGGCAGGCGTTGATTATGCGATAGCGAGAGAACTCTTCACATACGTGAAGAAGCTGAGGGACGAGCACAACTTAACATTCTTCATAATCGAGCACAGGCTAGAGATACTTATGGAGTACGTGGACTACGTGTACGTTCTACATAACGGTAGGCTACTCTCTGAAGGCAAGCCACAGGAAGTTATTTCAGATCCTAAGGTGATAGAAGCATACATAGGTGTTTAGCATGCTCAGGGTAAGCAACCTGAGATCCGGTTACGGGAAGATGGTGGTATTACAGGACGTGAACATCAGCGTTAGGGAGGGCGAGATCGTGGCTGTTCTAGGCCCTAACGGAGCCGGCAAAACAACTCTCCTAAACTCTATATTCGGTTTAGCGACCATTCATAGAGGGGAGATAATCTTCGAGGGCAAACCAATACATAAGATGAGCCCTCACGACATAGTGAGAGCGGGGATTAGCTACGCCCCCCAACTAGATAACGTCTTCCCCAACCTCACGGTATTAGAGAACCTTCAGATGGGTTCTTTCATTAGAGGTAACGACCCGACAATAAAGAACGATATAGAGGAGATATTCAGTATATTTCCTGAAATAGAAAGGAGGAAAAATCAAAAAGCCAAGACATTGAGTGGTGGCGAGAGACAAATGCTTGCAGTAGCCAGAGCCTTAATGTCCAAACCTAAGATGCTGTTATTAGATGAGCCAACGGCGGGTCTCTCACCTAAGGCTGGCGCTTCCTTAATGAGGAAAATCAAGGAGATTAGGGATAGGGGGGTCACCATATTATTAGTCGAGCAAAACGTTAGGAGAGCTCTGGAAATAGCTGATAAAGGCTATGTTTTAGTTAGTGGGAGGATAATTAAGGAAGCAATAGCTGAAGACTTGAGAAAGGTAGAGATTGAGAAGCTCTTTTTCATGAGCGCATAATAAGGACCTCCGACTTAACTAGGTTAGTTCCGTTTATGGGACCTCTCTTCAAGTCTTATATTATCTGTTGAATGAGGTAATTGGTGTGGTGACGTGATCACGTTCCCTAAGAGAACCCGCTGGTGTGGTGAGTTAAGGAAAGAACATGTCGGTAGTGAGGTCGTTTTAAATGGGTGGGTCCACACCGTACGTAAGGTTGGTAAGATTTCTTTCGTCATAGTAAGAGATAGGACCGGCGTTGTTCAGGTCGTGGTAAGTTCTAAGAGTCCTTACTACGAGATCGCTGAAACCTTAGCTCCTGAAACTGTCGTGGCTGTGAGAGGGGTTGTAAGACCTAGGCCTCCCAGCCAGATAAACCCTGAGTTACCTACGGGCGAGATTGAAGTTGAGTTGAGGGAGCTAATCATTCTTAATAGAGCTAAGCCTATTCCCATACCAATATGGGACGCTGAGTTAATGAAGACTACCTCAGAGACTCTGAGGCTGAAGTATAGGTATTTAGATCTTAGGAGGCCTGAGATGCAGCGTAATCTATTCTTTAGAGCTGAGTTAGTCAGGGTTCTCAGAAACTCACTAGATTTAAGGGGGTTTATAGAGGTTGAGACGCCATACCTAGCTAGAAGCACTCCGGAGGGTGCTAGAGACTTTCTAGTCCCTAGCAGGCTATACCCAGGCAAGTTCTATGCTTTAACACAGTCGCCTCAGCTCTTTAAGCAGCTCCTCATGATAGCAGGTTTCGAGAGGTACTACCAGTTTGCTAGATGCTTCAGAGACGAGGATCCCAGAGCCGATAGACAGCCAGAATTCACCCAACTAGATATCGAGATGTCCTTCGTTACTAGGGAAGACGTTATGGGTTTAGTAGAGGACGTAATGCGTGAAGCTTTCGGCAAGACGCTCAAGAAAGAATTGCCCGACCCCCTGCCTAAACTAACCTACTCTGAAGCTTTAAAGAAATACGGCATAGATAAACCCGACATAAGATTTGAGAACTTCATAGAGGACGGTGACGAAAATCTAAGAACTACTTTAAACGCTGAACCAGGCGAAGCCGTGAGATTCTTGAGGTTCGAGCTCAGAGGTAAGAGACCTGAAGCATTAAAAGAATTCATTGAGGGGGTCTTAAGTCGTGAGGGCGGTGTGGAGCACTACTACGTCGTCAGGGGTGAGAATACTCTTCTAAGTAATGCTGGGGAAGTTAAGGCGGAGTTAGTTAGGTTGCTAGACTTAGGAATTGGTGAAGCCGCTGTTATCTCTGTCGGTAACTACGTGAAGGCTTCAGAAACCTTAGGGGCTCTGAGGAACTCTTTAGGAAGATACTTAGAGCTAGTGAGGAAAGACGAGTACGCGATGCTGTGGGTAACTGACTTCCCCTTATTCGAGCTTAACGAGGAGGGAGTCATAGTCTCAATGCATCACCCGTTCACCGCTCCAAAACCTGAAGACATATCAAAGCTTGATACGGACCCGCTTAACGTAACGGCTTTATCTTACGATTTAGTCTTGAATGGTTATGAAGTAGGTGGTGGGAGTATAAGAATAAATGATAGAGGGCTTCAAGAGAAAATATTCAGGATGATTGGCTTAACTGATGAGGAGATGTACGATAGGTACGGCTTCTTATTGGAAGCGCTTGAGTACGGTGCACCACCACACGGCGGGATAGCCATAGGTTTAGATAGGCTGGTCGCCGTGATGCTAGGTCAAGAGTCTATAAGAGAAGTTATAGCGTTCCCTAAGAATAAGGAAATGATGGATCCCATGACTGGAGCGCCGGGCAAGCCGCCTGAGGAACACTTAAGAGAGATTAGGTGGCTCAAAATAGATATTTAGGAGTCAAGCTTCCACTATTAAGCTTTCCCGTACATTCTCTAGGTCCGCTATCATCTGGAAATCAAGAAAATTGTCTAGAAATGCTGGGAAATGATGTTCAAGACCTAGACTTATAAGTCTAGTTTTTTACTAGATAATTGATTTGAGGGAGTGATAGTCTTGAAGCCTTTCCTTAAGAGCCCGTTGCCTATAGTGAGTATCGTTTTAATAACGTTCACTGTTTTAGCTGTCACCACAGTTTTCTTATCAGCTACTTCCTTAGTCACGAATATCGGGATCAACATTGGTAGGATGATTAAGTGGGAATTAGCCGGGTCTAAGTACAGCTCTTATGGATCTCCTCGCATCATCTTGGAGCCCGAAAGTCTACCCGAGGAGTACGTTTCCGTTAATGAGGGGTTTGAAATCTCAAAAGAGGTTGCTGAAAGATTATCTAGTGATTCAAGAATTTCAGACTATATAGTCATTCAGATAATTCTGATAAAGAGTCCTGAAAGGTCTTTAATTCCTCTCATGGAGTTATCGATAATCGTATTACACGGTATTAAACTCAGTGATTTAGGTGTTTCGCAGGATGCCGCAATAGACGGTAGTATCACGAACTACCTAAATAATACCTTGATTAATTTACTTCTTGGCGGGCTCAATTATACTACGTATTCAGAAGACTTAAGTAAATTGCTTGAGGGATTAAGGGGGATTCCTTGTCTTGAGTTTTATGAAGAGCGATTTTATCGTACGTGTGTCGTGTACAACCCGCTATCCTTGTTTAAGGCTTCTACATTATTTGTAATTGATTCAAGCACGTTCGAGAAGGTTGGTCTGAGTCACCTAAATAAGGTTAAGGATAGGTTTAAAGCCCTAAACGTTAGCGTTGATTTCTACACGATGAATGTTTTAGTGTTCGTAGACCTAAGAAGCGAGTCATACTTTAACCCTGCCTCGATACAGGGGAGCTTGGAGAATGCTAAGGCAATAGCCGAGGATTTAAAGAACTCTCTCGATTTCGAGAGTTTCTCTAACACGCCGCTTCAGAGTGTTCTGAGTAATTATCAATTTATTGAGACAGCTTTTAGGGTTAGCTCTGTTGCCGGGGTTTTGCCAGCTTTCGTGGCTTTGGTTGCGGTGTTACGACCTATATCTGAGATGCTGGTTCTTAGTGTTAGGAGGGCTTTCGGGTTAATGCGTATTAGGGGGGTTTCTCAATCGGTCGTTAGGAGATGGTTTTACGGCATTTTGCTGATCTCCTTAATCGCGGGCTTCGGTCTCGGATTACTAGTTAGTTATGTTTTAGCGGTCTCCTACTTCAAGATTTATGATCCTCTGCAGGTGTTGCTTGACCCAATCATACTGTCTATGCTAGCTATTCTGCTCGCGATAGAAGTGCTGATTCTAGCTCGCAGAATCTCTCGAACATCTTCTAGCATATCCCCGGCTGAAACCCTTAAGACTACGTTAATACCTGAGAGCTTACTAGAGCCTGTGAGGATGAGCACCTCCGGCTGGTTCTCGGTAGGTGTTGGTCTATACTTCATAATCACGGGCATAACGAATTACTCGGCGACAAGAATCTTAACCACTGGCATGGTCGGCGGTCCGAGTAATGTTAACATAGCCTTAATAATAGTGTTAGCTATAGTCGCTATGTTCGAGTCTTTGCTAAAGCCTTTCGCCCCGGCTATAGCTGTTTACGGCTTCATAAAACTTTACATAGTAAATCATGAGAGGTTCTGGGATATCCTACATAGATCCATGTTAAGTAGATCAAGCCTCGCACTACCTAGTAAGAGCATCGCTCTAACTATAAGGAGAAGGGTAACACCTATCTTAGTGTTGTTAGCGTTCTCCACGAGCGTCATGACTCAAACACTAATATATGGTGAGTCAATGAATTCCCTAGTAGACTCGGCAATCAAGGCGTCAGCGGGTTCCGACTTCCTACTCAGCAAATCCTTAAGCATCGTCCTCACCCCGAACAAGACCTTACGTGAGGTACTTAATGAATATTCTGACACGCAAAAAGTACTTAACGGATGGGAAAGTATTGATAATTCATCAAGTATTTTAGCGTTTGAAGTTTATGGATCTGTTAGGGGTACCTCAATGCATTACTGTTGTTTACTGACTCTTATAGTGGTGCCCGACCCGAACACCTTCCTACGGAACACTTACTGGTATGACGAATGGAGTTTAAGAGGTAGCTTCAGTGAGTCTCTTAATGAGGTCTTGTCGGAAGGTAGGGTAGTACTTGTTAGAGATTCCGCTAGTTTCACCATACCAGCTGGCTCTGATCTCAAAGACTTGAGTGTTTATCTCACAGCTTCTCCCCAACAGGACGTGATGCTAGTTCCTGAAGTAGTTGACGTATGGTCGGGCTTTCCCGGAATACCTGGCATAAGTCCACGTGCTTTTGCTATAGTCGCTGGTAGCTGGGTATTGGACGTGCCTAACTTTACTAAAGTATTGTACACGGTTCCTTTCATGGGAGGGGATGAGAGGTTCACCGCTCATGTCTATGTTTATAGCCTTAGTAGCTCAGTTTCTGAGGAGTTGATTAATGGGGGCTTCACAGTAGTTAAGTCTTTAAAAGATTTGAGGAGCGATCCAGAGGTCGAGATAGTTAGGTCCTTATTAACTTCTACAGGAGGTTCTTCAGAGACTTACTTAATCTTCATGATTCTCTCGGCCGGGATTGCGGCGGTGGTTGCTTACGTGGTAGCTTTAGAGACTGGCAGGACTGCTTTGCTGTTGAGGGTTAGGGGCTTAACACCTTCTAAGACACTTAAACTCAACGCGCTGTACTGGCTTACGGTCACAGCGACTTCAGTGCTTCTAGGTAGTGTGGTGGGCTTAGCGCTGGGTTTAAGCGATCTGAACGCGTACGGGACGTCCGGCGGACTCGGAGCCTCACTAACGTACATGTTTTCATATTTGTTAGGTCTTAAAGGACTTCAGCTCAGCTTAGGTGTTTTGAGAGTTGCTATACCGCCCGTCTTGATATTAACAACCCTGCTAGCTTTCGTCTTACTGTCTTTAATCCCTATCACAACAATACAGTTAGTGTATAGGGGTCAGGTTAGGGAGAGGTTTATTGAGGTGAGGTAATGTGTTCGTGAAATCTGGTGTGTTGGTTGAGGTAAGAGATTTAGTAAAGATATATAAGTATAAGGGTGGTGAGGTTCAGGCTCTTAAGGGAGTCACCGCGTCTTTCGAGCCGGGAACACTGACGTGCATCATGGGTCCTTCAGGTTCTGGCAAGACCACGCTCCTGAACTTGATAGGAGGTATTGACACACCGACCGGCGGTCAAGTAAACGTTGGGGGTATTAAGGTTCACACGCTTAGGGGTGTGGAGCTAGATAAGTATAGGTTAGCGAATGTCGGCTTCGTCTTCCAGGCACTTAACCTAATACCTACCTTAACAGCGTTAGAGAACGTTATGCTCCCCGCTCAGATGGCTGGCGTCAGCAGGCAGGAATCAGCTAAGAGAGCTCTTGAGTTGCTACGATTGGTCGGGCTAGGAGATAAGGCTAGTAGATATCCTGAGGAGTTAAGCGGTGGTGAGCAACAAAGAGTAGCTATAGCTGTGGCGTTAGCTAACGACCCCTCACTAATCATAGCTGACGAACCGACAGCAGAGCTCGACTCACAAAACGCGAGAAACGTTGTAGACATACTCGTTAAGTTAGCTAGGGAATACGGTAAGACAGTGATTCTAGCAACACACGACCCTAGGGTGGCCGTTAACACAGACAGGATACTGAGGCTGGAAGACGGCAAATTAGTTGGCGAGGTCAAGCCTATAGACCTAGAAAAAAGTGTTGTGGGCGCGACCCCGCGTGAAGCCTCAGTAACTCTCTCGGAAATAATAAAAGTTAAGATAGCTAGCGTAGAGAAAGAAATAAGGGATGTTGAAGAGATGTTCAGAGATAATAGGTTATCAGCTGAGGAATTCTACTCAAGAGTATCGAGACTAAGACTCATTAAGGAGGCCCTAACAGAATTGCTAACTTCCATAGGTAGCTCCTGAGCACTTACCTCGCGTAAGACTTTTCTCTAACCTAGATTACTCGGTAAGTATAAGCTCGCACGAAAATAACAAACCTTAGTTACTTAGTTACGTGAGGTCTTGCCCTAAAAACAGAAATATAAATCTATAACAGAAAATACTAACGTAAGGCGAATCCGTGGTCAAGCCAAGTGAGTTAAGAAAAACTCCTTGAACTTTAACGGGTTGTTTGAAAGTTCCTGACTCTAAAAACCCGGTATGTTAAGTTTTCATTAATTCTCTTTCCTTGTAGGCGCCGAGTAACGCGTAGATCAAGATGATTATTAAGGCTATGCCTACGTTATAGCTTGACATAGATAGCCATGAAGCTATCACTAGTAGCACTAACCCTAAGAAAACTCTCGTCACCGCAGGGTTAGTGGCGAATACTTTCTTAGACGTTGTTTTAGGTTCAGCTCCGTAGTACCAGACACCGTTAACGTAAAGTATGATAACCCACGGAAGTGAAGAGAGTTCGTTGAGGGGAGGAGTTAATGTCGTTGCTACAGCAATTATTAAGGATATCACGAATACTGTAAAATCTCTGAAACTTGTTGATACCTTAACGTGCTTGAAGGTTAGGAAAGCACTTAATAATATAGCCGCTGAGGCTAAGATTAGGTTGATTAACTCAGGTAGGCTCACTCACACATCACCTCAAATAACTAGGGACTCCAGAGAGCTTAAGTCTGTGTTCAGCCTGATCCTGAGCTTTCCCTCAAAATCTAGTGTTCTCTTATCAACTTCTTTGAAGGGTATATACGTGGGTTCGCCAACGCTCGTAGACGCGAAGGTTATTTTACCTCTGTAATAATTGTTTGCGTTCATTATGTATGAATCAGCTAATTTCTCTACTAGCACGGAAGCTATTAGGGGTGGTACTGCTCTAGCTTGCGAGGGCATACTCGTCTTAACCTTCCTAGAGAGTAGCTCGTTAATGAGTTTGAGAGCAGGTGCTTCCTCAACCCTATCTGGCGGTATTGGCCTACCAGCACTTACTTCAAGTACGTCAAGTACCGATCCCTCAACTAACGGTGCAATACCGACTACCAGTAACTTTATCGAGGACTCAGCACCCTTCTTGAGTAGGAAACCCTTCACGTAAGAGAACCTAGCCTCAACCACGTAGTAGGGTATGTAGTAAGTTCCCTGCCCCCGCACAATACTTACCTCACTCGCCCCGATCTTGCTGTAAACGACTTCCTTAACCCGAGCGGTAATCTCAAGTAAGTCTTGCAAAGGTCTCTTATGTGCTTCCCTCAGCTTATTGAAGAGAGGCACGTATTTCTCAAACCACTCCATCATCTTTAGGGGGTCCTCACCTGCTGTGAAGAGCCTGTGTGCTGAGTCTATTATATTTGATAGAGACTCAGCACACATCTTCTCTACTTCAACTATTCCTGGATTAACTTCCGGAATTGCCTTACCTAAGACTTTCTGTAGTAATGATTTGTATAGGTCTACGGAGTTATTTATTAATGTGAGGGAAGCTGTAGTGTTCCTATTCCACAACTCATTGACCGCGCTAAGCATGGAGTGTGTTGCTCTCAGCCTCTCCTTAACTAGTGAATACTCTGGTGACTCAGGTATTGCTTGAAGCGCTTCCTCACAATTCTTAAGAGCTGTCTTAACATCGTTTTTGCTTAAAGCTCTCAACATGTTAGCTAAGTAAGCTGTGAGATACTCGTAAACTAACGTTTCGTTAAGTAGTTTCTGATCCTCCTCAGCGACTGCGAAATCCTTAAGACTCTCAACCTTCAGAGCTTCCTCGAAATAACGTCTGGAATCATCGATTGGGGGAGGCGATGATGTAATGAGAGGAGTTATCGGCTGTGAGAGTTGCTGTAAGTACCTAGCACGCACGTTCGCGCGCGCTAAGCTAACCTTAGGTTTTATTAAGTTCTGGAATATCTGATACCTGGCCGCGACATCAACGGTTGTTGAGGTAATGATGGTTGGTGGGAGTATCTCCCTAATCCATCTCTCAAGTTCCTGCTTTAGGTTCTCAGTATATTTTGAGGCGTCCACTATCTTGTTCGTGTAGCCACAGTACTCACACCTGATCCAGCTATCGCCTGGTTTAGGCGCTGGGAGCGGCGCGCCGCAATTAGTGCATCTAAGCTTGTAGACCTCCAATAAACCACCTCAAAAACCAACCCCATAGCTAACTTACTTCCTTTCAAACCTTATGGTGGTTCTCATGAGGTCTATCCTAGCCTGTAATTCTCTTATTCTAGCGTTTATGCGTTCCTCCATGAGCCTCATCTCCTTGATTGCTAGGTCGTAGTAATACTTGGATATCTTATCGCTTAAGTCTCTTATCATCGTGTAGCAAACTCTGCACACAGCTATCTTCCCGTCGTTGATTAAGTATGGTGCGTCTTTGTCGTACCTAGACTTGACGTACTCGTTTACCGACGCCGGTAGGTATATGTAGTTTACCTCCTCACCCTGGATCTCCCTATGACACACCCAGCACTTAGTTGACTTACCTAATTTGGTTATCCTCTCATTAACGAATTCTCTTACCTCTGGTGTGGCTTGTTGTAGGAACGCGAGTGCTTCTGAATATATCTCTACGGCTTTGCTCGGTTCGTTTTCCTCTATCTTAACCGCTCTAATTATTCTCGCATAACCTAATAGTCTAAATCCTATGACGTTGAGCGGTTCGTGAAGACCTACTAAATCCTCTAGGATTAATCTTCGTGCCCCCTCAGCTAGCAATATGTTAGCGACACTCTCGTATTTCTCGGCTATGCTTATATCCATAGACTTAACCTTACCTATTTCAAAGCTAGGCAAACCAGATAATTCAGCCAGTAACTCCAGCTCGCGTGTGAGATCCTGAGGATACACCTTACTAGCTAAGCCTAGATCTAATTCAGTGCCAGGGTCTAGCTTCCTACACTGATCAGCAGCTTTCTTGAAAGACTCCGGGGTTTTCTTGATTAGTGCGTCGTAGAATAAGGCGTAGAATAAGGGTATGTCCGCCTTACTAGCTAGGCTCGGATCACGCGACTTGCTAGCTACCTCATAAGCTTGAAGAAAGTTCCTTACAGCACCTTCTAAATTACCTTTATTGCGGTCACTAAAGCCCTTACTCATTAAATCATTGAATTTCTCTGTATCACTCTTGAAGAATATCATCGCTACATCTCCTGCTTATACTTCTCTAAGAGTTCTTTCTTTAGCTTATCATACTCTTCCTGAGTTATTAATCCCTCATCAAGCATTTCCTTAAGTTCCTTCAGCTTCTCAATTATCGGGGACTTTTTCTGAGGTTGTGATGGTTGCTGTGGTTGAGGGGCTTGAGGTTGTTGAGGCTGTGCTTGCTGCTGAATAACCGGCTGTAAGAGTCCTGGCATAGCGACTAAAGCACCCATCCACCCGGCGGCCGGGGACCTACCTAAAGCTCTCATAATCTCGACAGTCTTAACTATCTCTAACACCTTATCTTCATCGCCTTTCTGAATAGCTAGCAGTAGCGGGAGCCCGTAGGTTGGGTCCTCCTTCTCCATCTTCTCGAGTTGCGGCAGACTTACTCCGCCAATCTTAACATCTATTAATTCTAGACCTCTCTGTTTGAAGGCGTCGTATATGTTGCTGGCTTTTATCCTCGTGGTAACCTCGCTTAAGTTGGAGTATATGTCTATCGCGGTATACTTACTGATTTCCTGGATAAAGCTTTCTACGAAGTAATTCCTGATGAAGTCAGCAACCATAGGAGACGATATCTCCCTGACTGCTCCGGCGATCTGGGTTAAGAAGAGGACTGGATCTATAACACGGTACCAGAACTCACCGAAGCTTTGCAGTTCAGTCATGTAGAGAGTTCTAGGACCTAACTTAACCCTAGTTGATAAACCAAACTTACCCCTGAATTGCTTTAGTGACACGAACACTACGCGTGCCTTAAAGGGGGTCTCCCCATACCCAGCGATCAGTCTGTAAGCTCTTGTTAAGAGAGGTAGGTTCTGGGTCGTTAAGACGTGACGTCCTGGCGGGAGGACATCGTATATCTTGCCGTCCCTCATGAATATAGCTGTCTCATACTCGTGAACCACTAACACAGTACCCCAACGAATATCCTCGTAGGGGTAAACCCACAGTATGTCATCAGGTCCTGGATTAACCCACTCAATAACGTTAGTCTTACTCATTACTCATCACCTCGTAAACCCCGCTAATATGTCTTCCCTCTCACTTAATTTAACTTCATATTCACTCACGAATTTCTCAATATCTGAGAGGAGGGTACTCAACTCTTCCACGGCGATATTCGGCGTGGTCAGCCTGCTAGTGATCGCGTTTAAGGAATTTATTAAATCAGCTAACTGGAGATCGTGTTCAAGCATCTTAACCAGCTTCTCCTCATCCACCTTAGTCACGTGAAACAATGGCTTATAACCATACGGTGCGTGCCTAGTTCTCTCGGCTAGCGAGTCAATCCTGTAAATAAGTGATTCCACACGCTTAACATACTCTCCTAAACCACCCCTAGAAACCATCGCAGAGTAAGAACGCCTCAAATCCTCCAAACTCTTCCTCAACATCCTAAACAACTTATCCCTAACAACCCTGTCAGTCTCTCTAATGAGTTCTTTCTCTTTATAACCCCTATACCCAGGAAACACCATGAGAAGCTTCTCATACAACTTAAGCTCCCTCTGACTCAAATCCTTTAACACATCAGACAAAACACGTCACCTCACGACATCAATAATATGATATGGTAACACCTTAATATACTTTCGAGTCAAATGTACACAAATAAGTAATTTCCTGTCTCTAACTCAAGAAATGGTGTATTTGCCATTTCGAGACGAGCAACTGACAAAGTTAGCTTTAAAGTATGAAACTACTAAGATAACCGTACTGTGATTAATTTAAAAATATTTGTGTTGTTTACGTGAAAAACACTATTTTATTTCTTCTTGAAGAAGAAGCCGTAAATCGACGCTATTAAAGTCACTATTATTAAGCCTATTGTAGCAATACCGTAAGTTGATAGTGTTCCTGTGCTAGAGTCGATTTTCTGGCCTACATCATCTACTTTGCTAGCCACGTTATCTATCTTATTAGCTAATGCGGACACGTCAGTCTTGGAAGCCATGTTATTACTAATTCCATTCAAGGCCTGAAGAATCTCGTTGAGTTTACTCATTATGTCTGATGATTTGCTGTTGATTAGGTTCTGTAGCGTGGTGAGTAGTGTTTGAGTATCTACGGGTAGTCCGGCCTCCACGAGTGCCTTGACTACGTCTATGCTCGCTAGTATTTCGCCCTTGGAAGTACCTATCACTCCTAGTATCTCGCCCTTACTCGTTATTATTATCTGAGTTAGTGAAGCGTTGACACTCATTAGAGCATTGAGTAAGTCACTTAGTGATGCCTGTATCTCGCCGAGCTTTGTCTGAATAGATACGACGCCGTTAGATATGCTGACTAACCTACCATCAATAACTCCGAGATTAGCGAGTATAGTGCTTAAATTACCTTGAATCTCGTTGAGTTTACCGGAGATCTCGTCTAGCTTGCTGGTTATCGTGAGTGTTGCTGTTCCTAGCACCTCACCCGTATCCATGTCCACAATATTTAGTTCGTGATCGCCCGCCACCACGATCGGTATGTTCATCTTGACTTCGAAGGTTCCTAAAGCGTTCGCTCTGTAGTTCGACAACCAGTTACCGTCTAAGTATATCATCACTACCTGGTATGGGTACAGACCGGTCACGTTCACCTTCACTAGTCCTGGAGCTGTTGTCTCAGTAGGTGTTACTACTGCCTTAACTAAGACGTAGAGTGGTGTGTAGCCGTAGTACATTTCGTCCTCCGTGTACACCTCGATTAAGTGCTCGCCTCCAGGTATTAGCGGTACCGTGAACTCGAACTCAGCATATCCGGACTCATTACTTATTACACTACCGATGATTTCACCGTCTAAGTATATCAGGAGCGTGGTATTAGCTGGAGCTCCCTCCACATGAAGTAATGCCGTATCACCTACGTGTAGGTACGGATTCTCTAGGGCAACGCTCAAAGGCCTCATCATCACCCACTTAACCGCGTTGTATATTATTTTCCACGCATCACGCGTGAAGTATGCCGGCGAATTCCAAGATGTTGGTGGGAAGCTTGAAAGCAATACCCACTTAACACCGTCCGGGAATACCTTCCAAGCTATTGAGTTACCCCACGTAGTCCCGCCTACGTAGGTGTCGGCTATCGATGTTCCTGAGAATCCTGAGAACCATGAGAAGTCAGCTCCTGTCCACGCTATTATCTTGATTAAGTCACCCACATTATACCCTCTCAATATCGGGTGTGTTCTCGTGACTTTGATATAGACCTCGCCGTAACCCCACGTATAACCTATTGAGGACGGGTCGCCGAGGCATGAGTAAAGCACTTTTATGCCGTAGCCGTAGTAACCGTAGCTATCCATCCACACGACACCGACACCGACCTGATGGGTAGCGTTCAGGAAGGTAGCGAACTCACTACATGACGGGAACGGGACGCCGTAATCACCAGCCCATATGACAGCGTCGTAAATCCCTGCAAGCACGTCGTTAGTTAGTGCTGCTAAGCTCGTGTAATCAACAGCGTATATGTCCATTAACTCTAAGAAGTTCTTTATAGAGCCCGCGTAGTCGTAGAGTATCGCTACTCTAGGCAGTCTCCTAAGCACTAAGACTCCTAAGTCTGTTGTCTCGTTTACTGAGACGCTGAAGTCTACCTGAAGTGTCTTATAGCCCGCAGCATTCACTAACATCGTGTAGTTGCCTTCAGGCAACCACGTGAAGAATTGCCCTGTCTCGTTAGTGTAGAGCTTAATCGGGGTCCCCAAGAACTGTACGGTGGCTCCTGCCAGTATAGTACCATCACTACCCACCACAGTTCCTGTCACGAAGCCGTGCGGTAATCTCTCGAGATATACGTCGGTTCTCGTGTATAGGTAGCTCTTAAGACCTCCCTGAACTGAGACCCCGGAACCCAGCTTAGCGCTTAATATCTTAAGGACCTCGCCGACTCTAGCCTTATCGACTACTCTGCTCGAGCTCGTGAAGCTCTGCCAACCCAACATGACGGCGTTTTCTAGAACTTTCTTAGTGTTGCTCGTGTACATGCCGTCAGAGCCTGGCTCAAGATACTGCATCCAGTAACTCTCAGCCCAGCTACCTAGGTAGTACCATGGAGCACCGGTATTCGAGACCCACTCAGCAACGCCTACACCGAATCTAAGGTATCCTGTTCTCGTATCCCACACGTACCCTAGAACGACGAACCTGCCGGTGGGGTCTGTAAAGTTATACACTACGTAGTCAGCGTAAGATCCTGTAGCTAGGTAGAACCTGTTAGGATACCCTGGCACGTCCGGCGTAACGCCATCAAATATCGGGTGAGTCATATTAAGCATCTCAACCTGTACGTAGGTCGGTGAAGGATACGCGATTAACCTACTTATCGGTGCTGGGTATCCATTATTTATTAAGGTGCTGTTGTATGTGTATAAGACGTATATTCCTGGATAGCCTGAGTATGAAGTACATAACCATACTAGAGTAGCTCCGGTAGCATCAGCTAGTAAGTGGAAGGCTAGAACAACGTCGCTCGGCGGATAACTATAGGGTGAAGGCATCGTGTGATCTATGATTACGACAGCTGGATTTATGTCGCCGTTCACCCAATCAATCAGTAATTTAGTCATGTTGTTGTATTCTACGACAGGTAGTCCGAGAGCTCCCACTATGGTCTTGAGGTGTGGTTGCGTGTAGTAATGTACGTTAGCTAAGACCACGACTGTCGGAGGTATTGGTTGCAGGTAGAAGTCCGCTATTACTGTCTCTAAGGGAGGTACAGTAACGCCTTCTACTGATGCTTGCACGTATCCGGGCTTCCAAGCGTAGACTGTGTAAGTACCTGACGGAACGCTTAGCTCGTAGTAGCCCTCACTATCTGTGTACGTGTATACTGGTGTGCTATCTACGTACGTCCACACCACGGCGTCTACTATGGGATTATTCGTAACAGCATCATAGACGTGACCTGCTATGGTTCCGTTTCCTAGCGGGTATAGGCCGAAGTTGACTATCACGACCTCGGCTTCATCAACACTTACTAACTGTGTAGCGGGCTGGTAACCGCTCGCTACTGCTTCTAGGGTGTAGGTTCCTGGAGGTACTGATATCTCGTAAGACCCGCTCACGTCTGTTTGCGTGGTTATGCCTAGTTCTAAGACCGTTACGTTAGCTCCGGCTATCGGGTCGTTTGTTAGAGCGTTGTAGACTAGGCCTGTTATGGTGCCGTTGAGTAGCACTACCTCCACAGTCACGTTAACGCTCTCATAACCCCACGCCTCGAATACGAGTGTGTAGGTTCCTGGGTCTAGAGGTATTCTGTAGTAGCCTGAAGCGTTGACTGGGAACGTCCTCCCTATCTCTAATACCGTGACCGACGCCCAAGGTATTGGTTCGCCAGATATTGAGTCTAGCACAAAGCCCTCGACACCGCTCTTCTTAGCGAACTCCATAGCCTTCCTAACAGCTTCATATGCGTCTATCCTTCCCCAACCATACCTAGTATCCTGTCCTGGGGAGCCGAAGTCTATGGCAGTGGAGTTCAGCATTAAGTATATCTGCTCGGGAGTGTCAGGTATGTCGCGGTATAGCCAGCCAGCAGCTTGAAGCATTAAGGCAACTGTTCCAGAAACATGTGGTGTGGCCATGGAGGTACCGCTCCAAGCCTCATAACCTCCTCCCGGCACAGCACTAGTAATACTAACACCGGGTGCTGAGACGTCAGGCTTTATGTAAGTGCTCGGGTACATGTCGAAGAACGGCCACGTGGGTGGTGGTGAGGGCCATGTAACGACCGCACCACTACTCCACGACGCGACATTATCGTTTATGTCCGTAGCGCCCACACCGAAGACTCCCCATATATTTCCTGGGTTCCCTGTTGATCCAGGACCTCCATTACCTATGGCAGCGACCGGTATCACATTAGTTAGTAACATAGCTTCTATGGCTGGGAATAAGTCATTCCCATAATATCCTTCAGCACCGAAACTCATTGAGACTACGTGGGCCGGCAGACCCGTGTAGACTATCTGTCCTGTAGACGGGTCTATGTAGAAGGGCTCTACAGTCCACTGCATTCCAGCTAATACTTGAGCGAACGTGCCGCCACCCCCAGGTAACACCAAGCCGTGCATGAGGGTTGCGCCCGGCGCGACACCTATCAATATATTACTCGTGTCCCCTCCTAGAGCAGTGCCGCTACAGTGCGTTCCGTGACCATGCGTGTCGTGCGGGGTGCTCAGTACTGGGTTTCCGGCACCGTCAAACTCCATCCAGCCTCCTGGGTAGTACGGGCTCGTCGGGTCTAGAGTCAGCATCTTCCCAGCTAACGCTGGGTGAGTTATGTCAACACCTGTATCTAGGACCGCTATTCTGACCCCCTGGCCTGTGTAGCCCAGAGCCCACACTTCAGGTGCTCTAATCTTGAAGATACCCCAGCTAGAGACTTGATTACTTCTCACGTCAGTCTCTTCTTTAGTGACAGGCTCTATTATGTGGACTTCGAAATTCTCGAAGATCTTTACTACTTCAGGTAATGAGGCTATCTTGATAATCTTCCCTGCAGGGACCCTAGCTAGCACCACGTTATCTAGCCAGAACTTATTCAGTACTACACCTCCCTCACTCAAGATTAAGTTGATTAAATTCTTCTGAGTATAATCAGCCCAATTCTTGAGGGTTTGAACAGCGAGTCTGTAGTTACCTCTCACGTAAGTACTTAATTCTTTAGGTATGGACTTAAGCCTTATAACAACCTCAACTAACTCATCTTCCCTCATACCTTCCAGCTTGCTCAGCAAGGGCGGCGCTATCTTGTACGACGCATCATCAGCTACCGCATTAATAGTGATTCCAGGCAACCAACTTATTATGGATATGAACAACAAGATCGTTAAACCGGTGACGAGTATTTTCCTGTAGTTCATTAAGTCACCTCAATATAATCACGAGTTAAGGGTTAATAAATTTCAGTTTATTTTTATTTCGTAACTCAGAAAACGTTTTTACACGTATATAATATTTTTATATAGACTCAATTTGCTTTTAATGAAAAAAGTTTAAAGATACCCAGAATATGCAGCTCTTTATTTCTCAAAAACCTATTTCTTGCAAGTGGGTACTCTGAAAAATATTTAGAAATCACTAGAACTTTACGAGACTCTAACGTAACCTTGCAGGAAATAACCCACGTTTCAAAAGACGCTAATATATAACTCATTATCTAGTGAAGGCTTCCTCTTTAGGATAGGGAGCTCATGCCTCGTATACTCGCTTACGTCTTACAGGAATCCGTTATCTCTATACCATTTTATCGTTTCCTCAAGTCCTCTTCTTAAGTCATACTGAGGTCTATAACCTAGTTCTTTCTGAGCTTTACTTATGCTATATGCTCTATGTGTTGTTACAGCGTCTACTATAGACCTCCTGAGTATTAGGTTTTCACCGCCTCTCAACCTATCATAGATCTCTGTAAATATTAGCAGGAACTTGGCTATCCTAGGACCTAGCTTTATTTTCGGGGGTTCCTTACTGAGTAGGTGTGATAGTATCTCATATACTTCTTTATAGGTATATGCTCTCTCATCACTTATTATGTAGGTCTGGCTTACCGAGACCTCGGGTTTTTCTAGGATTAGTGTGAATCCTTGAACTACGTCTCTTACGTGAGCAAACTGGACTAGGTACTCACCGCCTCCAATCATGAATTTAGATAAGATGCCTCCCTTAGCTAAGGTCATTATGAACCAGTAAGAGACGTCATCCACGTTTCTAGGGCCGTACATGCCTGAGGGTCTTACGATAGTGTATTCAAGACCTGAGCTACTTAATTCCCTCACTACCTGCTCAGCTAGTAGCTTAGACTTCCCGTACTCGAATTGAGGATTTGGAGGAGTGTTCTCGTCTCCTGGAGGATCTCTCACAGGACCTATAGCTTCGGTAGAACTACAGTAGATGAATCTCCTAACCCCAGACTTAAGAGCTGCTTGAGCGAGTGCGCGGGTGCCCTCAACGTTCACTAACCAATACATCTTCTTAGAACCCGTGAAGGTATAGTACGCTGCTAGGTGAATGACTGCGTCAACCCCCCTAACTGCTTGAGGTAACGTATCGTGCTTGATTAAGTCACCGTAAGCTACCTCAACACCTAAGCTCCTTAAGTAATCTGCCTTTCTTAAATCCCTGACCATCCCCCTAACAACATACCCTCTACTAACTAATTCCTCGATTAGGTAAGTTCCTAAAAAGCCTGAAGCTCCAGTCACTAATATCTTCACACACGCCACCTAGCACTAACTACTTTAAGCAAAAATAAAAACGTACTTAAGCTGACTCCTTCCGTCTTCTTTGAAAATTAAGTTTATATATCCTATGAACACATAAAATATTTGAGGGATTATTAATGCCTACTCTCGAAGACCTAGGTACCACGTTATGGAATCAGTTAGTAGCTATGATTCCCGGAGTTATAGCGGCCATAATATGGATTATCTTAGGCGTGATAGTAGGCATCATAGTGGGGAGCATAGTCACTAAGATTCTCAGAAAGTACGTGGAGAGACCCTTATCAGTAACTCCTTTCGGGAAGACTCTCACTACGATGGGTCTTGAGTTCTCAGAACTTATAGGAGGTCTTACGAAAGCTTTCATAATATCTATTTCCCTAGTAGCCGCTATAAGCTACATACCCTTAGGCGGGGAGGTCGGGGAGCTAATATATAGCGTGGTATCCTACCTGCCTTACTTGATAGGCGGTATAGCGGTAATAACGTTAGGTTTAGTACTAGCTATCTCGCTAGCTAGGTATATAGGGTCATTATTGAGTACAGGCTTTAGTGAGACGTATAAATCCCTCGTAGCCTTAATAGAGAACCTACTGCTCGTAGGCTTAATAGCGATAGTTTTGACAGTAGCCTTCACCCTACTCAAGCTACCGTCAACACTCATATACCCACTCCTAGTAGGTGTCACGGCAATAGCTATAGGTGTCATTATAGTCATAGAAGTATTTAAGGCCATCACAGAAGCACACCCAGATTTCAGCAAACTCGCGCCCTTCCTGCAATTCATAATAGTGTTTGTGTTCGTGTTCGTCGGGCTTTCAGCGATATTCAGTGAGTACTCAGTGGTGGGTGACGTACTCAGGTCGTTGTCTTTCGGCGTCATGATAGCGTTTGCGGTAATACTAATACCTGTAGCGTTCTACCTAGTTAAGAAAGTCTTAATAGAAGCTGAGAGAAGACCTAGTAAAGGAGAATAAATCAGAATCAAAGCCTTTTTACTAAAAACGAACCTACCTACACACCCCTCTTAACCCTGAAGTAGGACGTGTAGGTGAAGTAGCGAGGGATATACTCGCCATCGTATGGCTCGCGAGGAGTTCTGAGAAATGACTCACCAAGAGGAACAACTCTATACACGCCTGCACTCGCCAACTTCCTCGTGTAGCAACTCGCTTTCCCCTCATAAACCCAGAGAGCTACTGTCTGAACCCTATCTACTCCTGCGTACCCCGTAGTTCTAGGTAATTCCTTAATGAGTTTAACGCACTCTATTAAATCATTAACTACTATTATCTCTAAGAATCTCTTTCTAGAGTGAAGATCAAGCGGTACCAGCCTCAACCCAGTAAATGAAGACTCGCTCTTACTCACGACTACCGTGTATGGATTACGGGGATCATCAGACCTAAATACCTTAGCTCCTTGAAACTCTAGAGCTTTTCTGAGGGTATTTAGGTTATAGAGCCAGCCCTCCGAAACCTCAATCTTGTGTGAACTTCCTAAAATATCTAGGTACTTACTAACTTCCTTAGCTAGCTGAATCGCTCTCTCGTAATTCCCTATGAAGAGAGCCATAGTAGGCGAGCTACATAACTGCTGATCATACATTAAAACCTCCATAGCAAGAGCTTCGGAAACCTCACTTAAAGAACTACCTATTGAATCACCGTCAATAACCGCGACCCCGGTTAAGGGACCGTTAACGATTAACTTAGGCTTATGAGGATTCTCAGCCACAGCCCTATACACCAAGGTTCTACCAGGCTCGCCACCCCAATAATTCACTACTCCTAAAGGAGCTTCCTTAAGCAGGTATTCCAGTACCTTACTATTATGACTCAAGTATGTTATTAAGAGAGCGTTACCTAAGACCAGTGCTTCATCACCTAAGTCTTCGAGGATTTTGAAGATTTCTTTAATGACGATATAGTTAGTCAGTGAAGGTCTTAAGATGGTCAAGTTGTTAGTAATTAACGAAGTAATCGTAGGTATTAACGGTGGGATCACGGAATTACCTGAAGCTATTATGAATGCAGGACCTGCAGGTAAGTTAGAGACGTACTCCCCTGGAGCAACCTCAACAAAATCGTCAAGACTTCCCACACCTCCTTCAAGACCTGAATTTATTAAGGAATCAATGTTTTCTTTCTTAAAAACTTCAGCGACAAACCTAAGATCTTCCTCAACCATTAACTCACTATATCCCGTGTTCCTCACCAGCTCTTTCTTCAAGACCTCGAGAGAGCCGCTCTCCAGCTTCTCAGTCCATGCCCTGCGAACACCCTCCAGTAACCTAACGCGTTTCTCGTGACCTAGACTCCTCAACTCCTCCTGAATTGTCTTGGCTTGACTCAGATACTCTCTAAGCCAGCTTATCTTAGGCTCAAGATGCTTAAGAGGTTCCTCGACTTGATCAGCTGGTACGCTCTCCTTGATTGGATGTAGGGGTTCTATGAGAATCAAGCAGCACTCCTCCTACTCATGAGTTCCTCGAGAGTCCCTCCACAAGCTCTCTGAAGATCCCATCCCTCATCCTTAGTTAATCTTCTAACATAGATATACTCTTTACCGTAATACCTGCTCGACTCGACAAACTTCATGATATCTCCGGGGAGGAATACCTCAAGCCATGATATTGCTAGTGGGTCATAAATACCTAGAATACCTTCCTTACCAGGCTCTTCAACAA
Source organism: uncultured Desulfurococcaceae archaeon (assembly GCA_964482405.1). Classification (GTDB taxonomy): domain Archaea; phylum Thermoproteota; class Thermoprotei_A; order Sulfolobales; family NBVN01; genus Zestomicrobium. Next base: position 48,687 of record CAYZXH010000001.1, read on the forward strand.
GCTTATAAGTCTTAGGATCAAGTAAGAAAACCTCCTGCAGGGGGTGAGGAATCTTATACATAAAGCCATACTTGTCTATGAGTGCCGTGAGGGTCTCGGTCATCCCTAAAACATCCATGAAGGGCGTGGGCGCTTCCCTACCGTCAAAATCCCTGGACTTAAAGAATTTTCTAGCGTTCTCGACTATGATATCATATGGTGGTAAATCCGTGAATCCCTTAGTACCGCCACCCGTGACTATTACCCCGCCTGTTCCGAGATCTACTGGCGGCACACCAATTAAAAACTTGCTAACAAGTCTCTTCAGTAGACTCATACCCTCGAATTGCTTCGTTAGTAAGTGCACGCCGGCAGGAGCTGTGAAAAGTAGTTTTGGTTCCTCCCTACTTTTAAGGAATTCCATTATAGACTTCTTATTAGGCACGAGCCTCTGCCATTGAGACCCCTCACTAACCTCTTTTACTAAGTCCATCCCGTACAACAGCTTTATCTTCTTGCCTTGAAGAGCTAAATCAACGAACGCGACGAAGTTGAGCTTATTTCGTAACTCCCGCGCGGCCAGAAAGAGAGCTAATCCAGCACCCTCCCTCAACACGTTACCGTAAACGTACTCAAATAACAAAGTGTTAGCTCTAGTCATCATAGCTAACTCTAAGAAACTCCTATAAACCCTGACTGGACTGCTACTCGTAGTCCCGCTTGAGGAGAAAACAAAGCCTTCCTCATCAAAGTCCTCTATGAGGAATTTCCTGTATTCATCACCTCTCAACATGTCTGAAGGCACTGCTAACTTAATTAAATCCGTTAAATCTGCTGCGTCAGGATCTATCTCAAGCCTTTCTAGTAAGTCAGCGTAAAAACTGCTGTGCTTAACGAAAAACTTAAGAGAATCCCTTAACAGACTCCTTCTAAGACTCTTCAGATACTCCGATGACTTACTGAATAACGAGCTATCTCCTGAAAGTTCCCATAATCTCTTAACGTAGGGGTCGTTGAAGAACTTGCTTCTCTGCGCTCCTGAATATATCTCTTCTATAGTAGGTAGCTCGTTAGCCAAGTATCTAACACCACTCAATAGAAAACTATATAATAGCTTTTATTGTTTTGATCATACCCTTGACTTTGAAAGATCGTCCTGAATACACGTTAAGGAAACATCAGCATGCTGAAGAGTATTACGACGTAGAGCGGTAGCGAGATATCCATGCTGTACTCGATCACGGAACCCTCCATAAACACCTCACCCCTAACCACACCGAAATTCAGTAGGGTGAGTACTATGAGCGCTCCTAAAACCTTAGATAGGAGCCGGAGCGGTAATGAAATCGGGTGTTCCCTAAGTAACGAATTCGCTAAGCCTATGCCGGTGAAGAGAGCGAAAGCAAGTAACCAGAGTATAGGTGTTTCGAGAACTTCAGTACCTGGGAGAATTTTAGAGAATAGAATTGGGAGTAGTATGACGTAAACGAAGTAATAAAACAAACCTATGAGAATCCCGACTACCACGGAACTCACCACTTTCTTAACCTTGCTTCCCTCACCCACTACCCAGCACCTCTGATCCTTAATTCAAGACGGTAAATTCCGGCGATCTTCAAGCTTATTAAGACTTCCGGGTATTCAGGAACCGAGCTAAAGTTGAGTATCATGTGCTTCGTTAGCGTAGTGTTTTTAGATAAGTCACCGAAGTATAGCGTGTTATTAAGTACCTCAAGCCTGACATCGTTTAAGGGTACGGACCCCCTATACGTGATGCTGAATACCACTTTAACGTGTGTTTCATTAAGTTGCTCGTGTGAAGTCTTTAAATCTATTAAGTCGGGCTTACTCGTTAACTCATAAACGAATATTATTGCCGGGGTTACTAATCCACTTAAGACTAGGAAAGCTACTAGACCTACCCCTAGCTTGAGGAGTGTGTTCACTTCTTGATCTCCTCAGACTCCTTAGGTTTCTTTTCCTTAATGTAGAGAGCTTTGAAGAGGTCAACACCCTTCCCTAACAGTATTGAACCGGCCCATATCATTGCCCCGAGAAAGCCTAACTTAATAACTAGGTTCAGTAATTCGTAAACCGTGTTAGTGATAGATGTCTGCAAATCCCCTCCAGCAGGCAAGAGAGGCCTGTAATTAAGGTAAGCCTCGAAAGCTAGGAAAGCCCCGGAGACCACTATTAATACACCTGCTAAAAGTACCGCTACTCCTGTCACGAACGGAGTTTTACTCACCTCCATAAACGTATCACCTAAGTAACTTATCAACTATAATTAATAAATGCGAGGTTTTGAAACCCTGTGGGAGCACTCAGCTAAGCAACAACGCTATCTCACTCAACGCAATGAGTAGCGAGAGTATCAACGCTATTACTAGAACGATCATCTTAATGAATTTCTTTATTCTCTCGTTTCTTGCATGTCTGTTTAAGAGTAATAACGCGCCGCCGTAGAAATGAAGCATGGATAAGGCCGCAATTGCGATCCTCAAGAGCGGGAGCGTGTGAATTTTAGCTGAGGTAGCGTACGTGAGTCCTACTAAGCTGAGGATAGGGGAGATCATCCCGTAACCACTTAGTAAGTAAAGCACTAAACACAGCGCTAGAGGAATTGAAGTATACTCAACGATTCTAAGACAGAAGTATGTTTCCCTAGCCCTACTCATCTCCTCAACCTGGTGTAGAGGTCTTGAATCTCTCTGAAATCCGCTTTACGAGGACTTAGGGGGACCCCTACAGGGAATACGTATAGCGGGCGCTCATCGCGACGAGCATTAACTACCCTAGCCACCTCATCGTCGTAGAAAGCTCCTATAGCGACAGTCCCTAAACCTAGAGCCGTACTCATCAAGTAAACGTTCTGTCCAACATGACCTACCTCGATGTGGACATACCTAATACCTCTCTCACCGTATCTCCACGTAGTCCTCTCGTAGATAGCACATATCACTAAGCTTACCGGAGCCTCCCTAACCCAGTCCTGCCTCAGCGTAGCTTGCCACAAATCATTCCTGAAATCCCCGCTCTTAACAAGTCTTAACGAGTGCCTTCTATAATCATATTTATAAACCCCTGCCTCCACGTAACCACCGTCACCTAGGGAAACACCTCCCTCACCTATAACCACGTAAATTTCTAGAGGGTAGGTAGCTCCCGCGCTGGGGGCAGCTCTCCTAAGCCACCCGTCTACATCCTCAACCACACCTTGAGAAGCCCAGAGAATCATCGATAATTGCTCGATGGTTATGGGAGAATCCCTCCACTCCCTAACACTCTTTCTAAGAAGGATAGCTTCCTCAACAGTAACGACACTCATCTTTCTGGGGAGGGGGAGAAGCAACTCACCACCCACGACTTCAACACCACCTAAATCTCCTTGGGGAGCATATAAAGAAAACAACACGTAAACAATAATTAAAACAGTAACTATCCATGACAAAGCGAAACCCAACCTCACTTAAAGACACCCCATTAATAACGAGTCCTACAACACTTATAACCAAGGTTTGAGCGTAAGATAAGCTTAAAAACCTTTTCACGCAAAAGATTATGGCGGTCCCGGTCATAGCGGTCGGGAAACACCCGGACTCGTCAGATCCCGGAAGTTAAGCCGGCCGCGTTGAGAGGGCAGTGAGGTCCGCGAGGCCTCGCAGCCCTCTCAAACTGGGATCCGCCACTCCTAATCTTTCTCACACGTTATCTCCACGACTAAATGGAATTCACGCATGCAAGAATATTTTTAAGGTAGGTTATTATAGTAGTTATTGGTGCCGCCGTAGCTTAGCGGGCAGAGCGCCGGACTCATACGGCCCGTACTGGGATATCCGGAGGTCCGGGGTTCGAATCCCCGCGGCGGCACCTGAGTAGCCGGGTCGTCTAGCGGCCAAGGATGCGGGGCTCTGGTCCTCTGGGGAGTGCCCCCGTGACCGGGGTTCGAATCCCCGCCCGGCTACCAATTCTTTTACTTAGGTGGGTAGATAGTTAAGAGACCTATTAATATGGCCTCGGTGAGCGGTGATAGGACCGGTGAGTAATCTATGTTTTTACTACTTAGCTCTATGTCTAGACTTAAAACCTTCTTAAAGTTTTCTCTGTCTTCAAGCTTGTGCGGGAACTTAACGACAGCGCCTAGAGCACTTAATAATGTTGAGTAAGAAGCTATCGCTGAAGTGTTGAAGTCGTTTTCCTTCTCATACTCTTTGATGAAAGCGTTCGAAGCTTCCAGAACGTAGTTATACTTCGTTGTCGCTAAACTCAGGTACTTGTAGTTGCTGGATAGGAGATTCAAGAATTCCTCAAGAGTTAAAGACTCAGAGATTATTTTGCTGGACGTTAAGCTTGACTCATAAAGTGCTCTACTTACGTCACCGCCGGCATTCTTTAAAGCCTCGTAAATCTTCAGAACTTCTTGAGGACCCGTGTAACTCAGGAGTGACTTCCTAGCACTTATGTATGTCTGAATCAGGAACTTATCCCTCATCCTCAAAGTATAGGACGCCGCAACACAAGCGGGTATCATGAAGATATGAAATTCAGGCAGGTGAACTCTCTTGAGGTAGGAGATGTTATCTTGTATAGAGTCTCTTATAAGAGTCCCTAAACCAATATCGACGAAGCCTAAAGAACCTGCAGCGACGCTAGCGCCTAGCTCGATAGATTTTAAGTAGCTTCTCAGAGAAGAAGTTAATAAAGCCACGTAAGATCTCAAGTCCTTAAATCTTAGAGAATATCTGTGAGGCGCTCCGGGCTTAACGTAAGAGTAAACAGCTATGTCTACAGAGTCTATCAGCCCACGTAAAACCACCGACAAAACCGGAACCCCTCAGATATAACTATCTCAAAGTAATAAACGAAACACCCTCAAGCGAGGGTTACTTCTTAAAATAAATCAAGACCGCCACATAATATTAGGTGAGATATATTAAGGAAGTTACCTACCCTATAACGACTTTCCTACTTTTCCACGAGTTATGCCCCTTACTAGGCTTAAGTAGTGAGTACTCGATTTACTTACCCATAGTATTCACGATACTACTGTGCTACGGTGACAGAATCAAGATATTCTTGCTGAGTAAAACAGTCAGCGGTGACTTACTAAAAGTGATTGATTTAAGCTACGGTAGGTTAAGGGCCCTACAGAAAATTAGGCTGAGGACTGCCCAGAAGCTAAGAATTTACGTTAACTTAACCGGCCTGCTATTCCCGGTCGTCTTAGCACTATCATTAAGTGCTTACCTAATCCGTCAAACACCTAACTATCTCGTAACATACCTCTTACTACTCTCGTTTCTGACAGCCACGTACAATAGGCTCTCAATAACTGTTTACGAGAAGGGAATACTTGTCTCATTAGCCTCCAGCGTCGTCGTCACGGCTATGTCAACGCTTGCAATAAGCATACACTATAAGCTGGGCGCGGACGTAACTTTCATGACAGCATACTCCGTCAGCGCTCTAGCAGCTCTGATAGGTATAGACTTACTGAACCTGAGATACGCGACATTCTTCAACACTAAGTCAATAATTATGGGTGGGTATGGAGTTAAAGACGCGATATTCCTTATCCCAGCCCTCTCCTCGATAACGGCAAAGCTACTCTATAGCTTGATAACTAATCTACCCTCCTATATCTAAGCCCCGCCTCCCTGAGTAGCGAAGTGATTAAGTCATTAATCAACACTAACTTCTCCGGAATCAACGTATCCACGGATACCTTAACCAAGAAGTATCGGGCTTCAAACATTCTGGTCTCGGCGCCGTAAGGCTGTGGGAGAATCTTAACTAAGGTATCTGAAGAACCGCAAACATATGAGTGTTCCTCAATACTACAAACATAACCCAACTTCTTCAAGCCTTCCTTCACCAAACTCAAAGTCTTAACTAGTAAGTCGTAGGTCTCGGGAAGGGATTCAATTAACAACACAGTAGTGAAAACCCTGCAATTACTGTTCAAGTACTTCAACCCCGGACTCACGTAATTTCGTGATCGCGGTCTTAATTACCTGCTCACTTGAGACCTCCATTAATATCTTGACTTTGGCGTAACCAGGCTTTATATCTAGGTCGAACCTATCATGCGTTATATCGAGAATATTACACCTCAAATCAGCGAGTATTCTCAAGACCTTCTCTAAGCTTCCTGGAACGTCTTTTAAAGAAAGAGTTATTCTAGCGACCCTGCCCTCACGTATCAAGCCCCTCATTAAGATCCTGTAAAGAGTTGTGAGATCCGCGTTCCCGCCGCTAACGACCGCAACGACGTTCTCGCCCGGAATCTCATCACTCCTAGACAGTAGGGCGGCCACAGGGAGTGCTCCCGCTCCCTCAGCAAGCAACTTAGTCCTCTCTAGCAGTAAGTAGATAGCTCTAGCAATCTGATCCTCCTCCACCTCAATGACTAAGTCAACGTAGTTACGGATTATCTCGAAAGTTAAATCACCTAAACTCTTAGTTAAGACGCCGTCAGCTAGTGAGGGCTGTGGTAACACAGTCACCGGCTTGCCAACACTTAAAGACAGCCTAGTCTTAGCCGCTACTGAGGGCTCCACGCCCACTACCTTAACCCTCCCCTTACTGAGCTTTTTAACAGCTAGTGCGATACCGGATATTAGCCCCCCTCCCCCGATGGGCACGACCACTGTGTCAACATTACTCACGTCCTCAATTATCTCTAACCCTATAGTTCCCTGCCCTGCTATGACGTAAGGGTCGTTGAACGGGTGTATGAGGCTCATCCTCCTCTCCTCACTAATTTCCAGAGCCTTCCTGAAGGCGTCATCATATATCTGACCATACAGCAAAACCTCACTACCGTAAGACTTAACAGCGTTTATCTTGTATGTCGGGGCTGTTTCAGGCATGACTATCAGAGAGTGTATGTTCAGCTCCCTAGCAGAGTAAGCAACACCCTGAGCGTGATTACCTGAAGAAGCCGTGACCACCCCTCTAGACCTAACCTCCTGGGGCAGGGTGTATATCTTGAAGTAAGCACCCCTAACCTTAAAAGACCCTGTTTTCTGAAGGTTCTCAAGCTTTAAGTACACGGATTTCCCTGCGAGCGATGAGAAGAAAGCTGAGTGAAACACGGGAGTTCTGTGAATAACTGGCTTAAGAATCTCAGAAGCTTTAAGTATTAAGTCGAATAACTCATCAACACCTTGACTCACGAAATCTTCACACCCTAAAAACATTACGTCAGAACAAATTTTAAACTAGAAGTGATGAAATAGGAGGAGGTTTTACGTATTGAGAGCGCGGAGAAGTGTGAGGAGCGTTAAGGAAGCCAAAGAATTATTCACTGAACTAAGCGATGCCATGGAGTGTGGGGAGAGAGTTAAGGTATTGATTGAGGATATAAGCAAGATCCATGAATACGTGGAGCTCGTGATTAAATCTAAGCTCTCATTAATAGACGTTGAGGAAGCTGGTAAAAATTATTACCTAGTAATAGAGAACAGGTTCAGTAATAGGTGCGTGCAGAATGACCGAGAAAGTAGAGATAGATAAGCTGGATATCATGATACTCGCAAAACTACTTGAAGATTCTAGAATACCTTTCAGGAGGCTAGCTCGTAGCTTAAGCGTTAGTGAGTCAACAATATACTTAAGAGTTAGAAAGCTAAGAAACAGCAGAATCCTCAAAAATTACACGATCGACGTAGACTTAAACAAGCTCGGCTTCTTACAGCAAGTTTATGTTGAGATTAAGGTCATGCCTCAATACATCAAGAATATAGTAGAGGAACTTAAGGAAAAACCAAGCGTTTTAGAAATCTATGAGGTGAGCGGTGAGTACCCACTCCTAGTCAAGATAGTGTCCACCAGCAACGAAGAACTTTCATCCACCATAGATGAGATAGCCTTAATTAAGGGAATTACTGAGTTGAAGGTCAAGTACGTTTTCAAAACTTTGGAGAGTAAAAACATAGGCAAGGTATTCTCAAGACTGAGTATTTGAAGAGATAACTCAAAAAACACTAACTTCTAGCTAAGATTTAGAAACCAGTCCAACTCAATGATTTTATTTCTTGAGTTTCCTCAGTAAGTAGTCTACTATCTTAGGTGCGGGATTCACTCCGGTACCTGCGTGAAAGCCTTGCCAGTTAGGCATTGCGTTAACTTCGTAAACTACGTAACCATCCTCGGTCTCGCCTACGTCGACCCCTGCGTAGTCTAGTTTCAGAACTTTAGTAGCTTTTAAAGATAGTTCTGCTAATTCAGCGTCTACCGGCGCTTTCTCAACTCTCGCACCCTGAGCTACGTTGGTTTTCCAAGTATTCTCGGGTTTATACCTGTATATCGCGCCCAGAATCTCATCACCTACTATGAAGACTCTTATATCTCGCTCCTTGGCTCTAGCGTATTTCTGTATTAGGAGTGGCTGGCTATGGCTAAGCCAGGTCTTGCCTATTATGTAGGCTATGTCAGGATCTGAAACAAGTAGTGAGCCGTAACCCATACTCCCTATCAATGGCTTAATGACTGTCTTACCCCAAGATCTCACTGTCTCGCTTAACACGTAGACGTCCTCAGTAATCTTAGTTTCAGGAACCCTCACCCCGGAACTAGCTAGTAATTGAGTTGCTCTATACTTATCGCGAGCGTTCAGGAAGCCCTCACTACTATTGACTAGTAAAGCACCACCTATCTCAAGCTGTTTCAGTATGTTTACCCTCTTGAGAAGGGTCTCCATACTCGCTACGGAACCAACCCCCCTCACCAAGCCACCATCTATCTCGACTAAGTGATCACTACCGTAACTAATCCTCAGACTACCGTCTTTTGAGACTTCACCGTTAAGTCTCGAGATTCTTAAGTAGAGAACGGAAACACCCTTCCTCAACAATTCCGTAAGTAACTCCCTAGCAGTCTGGGGAGGCACGGGAGCCTCGTGAATTACAGCAACCCTCAAACATCGTTACCTCAAGAGTATTTAGCTTAGGCAACTATTTAAGGACTACACAAATAAACATCTAGAGTGGGGTAACGTGATTGAGTGGATACTGATACCAGCAACGACTACGCTGGCGTCAACCTACTTAATTATGAGTGTGGAGAAGAGTAGGGGGATAACATCCCCGGATATTCATAAGCCCGGGAAGCCTAGAATACCCAAGACAGCAGGACCGGCGTTCATGATTACCTTGCTAGCTGGGTTAATTCTCTCCCTATCAAACAACATGACTTTATTCACGTGCCACGTCCTAGCAGCGGTGATCGCCGGCTTAATAGGGTTTTGCGACGACTTTAAGGGTCTTGGAGCTTTGTGGAAAGTGGTTTTGCTCACACTTCCCTCACTACCAGTCCTCCTCGGTGCTGCTTACGTGCCAAGACCTTATATACCGTTAGTTGGTTCCTTGAGGATACACATAATATACCCGTTGCTTCTACCACTAGCTTACAGCGTGTCAACGAACGCTTACAACATGATCGACACACACAACGGTATCGCGGTAACAGCAGCACTCACATCATCGATAGCCTTGTTGATATCCACCGTGGACAAACCCCAACCACTGGATGAGGGCTTCATATTCTCGCTATTCGTCATATCCTTCCTAATTAGTTACTTCCCCTTCAACGCGTATCCCTCAAAGATATTTAATGGTAATAGCGGTTCCTTCATGTTAGGATCCTTAGTAGCTTCTCAAGCAATATTATTGAGGAGAGAGTACTTAGCGCTATTGCTTTACATACCCTTAATAATTAACGGTTTCAGCATATTGACTAGCATCGGCGGATTCATGAATAAGGAGAGGATTTCGAGACCCGTGATAATAACCGAGGATATGAGGGTAGCTCCGAATAAATCAAGTAAGGCGCCAGTCACGTTGGTTCAATTACTAGTATTGGGGAAACCTCTCACCGAGAAGGAGTTAATAAAGCTTTACAACCTTTTAATACTCTTAAACACCATTTTTTCACTAATTGTTTACCACGTGTTAGCTAACTTGTGATACCCGAGTAACGCGTTAAAGGATGTAGTGCCCTTTCCTTGAAACTTCCGTTACCCAAAATCTAAGATTGAGGGAATTGCTTAACTCGTTTAAAGCCCCAATAACTCTCTCACCTCTCCTCCAATTCTCGACGAAACCGTAGATTGCAGGCCCCCAACTACTTTGCCCTAACGCTGTAACACCATTCCTATTTAGTGTTTCAGCTATTATCGAGGATTCCTCGCTAGAGTATATGCCGCCTTGATACTTACTGAAGTACTGACCCGCAAGTAATTGTATTCTAGACAAGGCCTTACTAAAGATACTGAAATCACCGAGTCTAACCGAGGTTATTAGGTGAGTGAAGAGAGCGTAGAGTTCTGCTTGATTCTCATGCTGTTCCACACTACTTAACGCGGGCTCTTCCTCCCTCTCGTGAAAACCTCTAACGCCCTCTGGTAGCGCAATTAAAACCTTCCACTTAGGAGGTCTTAACCTAGCTAACAACTCAGGATACTTAAGAATACCGTTCCCTCGAAACACGCCAGTGTCTGCCACGAACCCACCGTATAAGAAGGTATAAATACCTATGCCTGAGACATGACCCACACCCAGTTTCCTAGCTAAGTGATCTATAGGATCGTTACTCTCAACGTAACCGAGGATTTTAAGTGATTTGAGCAAGCCCATAACCAGCTTAGTCCTCGATCCAAGACCCACGTGGTGTTTTAAGAAACCAGAGATCTCTACAGTCAAACCATCTTCGATATTAAGCTCGCTTAACACTCCCGCAATTATTTTCTCAGATTCTTCAGTGGGGGTCTTTATTGTGAGTTTCCCTTCAGTCCTGGAAACCTTCATTATTATGTAAGGTTCTTTCACCGCTATCCCAGTAGATCCGAAGAGATAGGGCAGGTCTTTATACCTGTAAAAACCTAGGTGGAGCCTGTAGGGTACTCTTAACCTCACGCTACGTAGGTTATCTCGCATCTCCAGCCCAACCTCATTAATTCAATTAAGACTTTACACCAATAAAGCTTTCTTTTCTTTACCGGGGTTGCCGGAGCCTCGTTCTCTAGGTGAGGCTTAGAATACCTGCTCACGAGTCCTTCATAATCGAAGCCTACAAGCCCTACTTCAATTGCCTCATTCGCGAGAGCTAAGTATACGGCTCTATCCCCGTCGGTGAAGCCTCCGGAGAAACTTATGTTAGATGTTGTGTGTAAGACTTGGGAAGTGCCTAAGACTCTCTTCTCTTTCAATAATGGGATCCAGTGCTTTACCTTCTCCACGTTATCTCCGTGAGCGTGCACCACGATAAATCCGTCGAAAGACAATAGGTCGTTTAAGCTAACACCGTCAAGATCAGTGACCACCACGTGAGGCTCCACACTTACATGCCGACAACACCTTAACGCGCCATCAGCAGCTATCACTACGTCGTAGAGACTCACTAACTCAGAGACCCTCACGCAACTCAGGCCTGCACCAACCACCAAGACTCTTGAGTCTTTAACGAGTTTCCTCAAATCCCGCAATACCTCATCACGCCCCCTACTAAATCCCTGCAGTATCATATTCAGGGTCTCGGCCGCTGTGAAGTCTTCATCGTAGCTAAACCCGAACTCACGTCTAATGACGTCATGTAAGGAAGCCCACGCTAAGCTGTCCAATACACCCACCAAAAACAGAACACTTAAGGTAAATTTAACTTATCACCTTATTGTTAAGTATTTTTAAGGTGGTGGGGACGAAGATTGTTAATAAGTTCCTTAGGTTCGGCTATCACGAATCAATAGCTGTGACCTTAAACGAGGAGTTAAAGCCTCACGCGGCTCCGATGGGTGTAGAGTATGATGAGCCGCACCTAATACTCAAGCCTTATAGAAACACCAAGACTTACGCAAACCTCATTTCCAGACCCCCATTATCCTTAAACTTCACGAGCGACTCAAGATACTTTTTCAAGGCTATATTTTGCCAGAAAGAACTGGTTTTCGACTTCATTGATCAAGGTGAGGTGCCGGTAATTAGAGGTGATTTTGATTTATATGTGGTGGGACGAGCTAAACTTTCAGGCATGGCTGGTGAGAGAGCGGTTTTCTTGGTTACGGCTGAGAAGGTTTATGAAGGTCCTGGATCTAGGTTAGCTTTAAGTAGAGCTAACAACGCCTTACTCGAAGCGCTAGTTTACTACACTAAGGTTGTCGCGTTAGTTAATGAAGGATATAAAGACTTAACAGAGTACCTCAATTTATTAAGAATAAACCTCAATTTAGTTAGGAAGCTGGGGAGTCACGAACTAATTGAGATGGCTAACATCGTTGAGGGGAAGTTAAATGGATTATTAGGTGATGTGCTGGAATGAGTTTAATTAGAGCGGTCTTTTTAGGTTTGTTGGTCGGGCTTCTTCAAGGGTTTGTCGATACCTACGGATATGCTGTGACAGGCTACACTACAGCGGAAATAGCTGGCGTGGTCTCGGCTATAATCTTTCTCGTTTTGTATAGAGCGACCTTCAGAGAAACACCGACAGTTTTTGAGCATTTCATAGGGGTTGTGGTGGCTGCCGGAATCTCTATTTCGACTACTCTGACGGCGGGCATGTACATTACTTACACGATGCTTCACGCCTACGGGGATGCTGAGGTCTTAGACCTCCCTTCATGGACTTACTACATGGGTTTCCTAAGTCTTGATACCCTGCTGTTCTACTCTTACGCTACCGCGGTCTCTGTTTCAGGATCTCTAATTGCTTACGTTTTCTATAAACACTATATAGAGAAGGAGAAACTGCCCTACCCTATAGGTTCCTCTATAGCTAGGGTCATTCAGATAGGTAAGGTGCTGAAGAAAGAGTACTTAGCTTTATCGATATCTTTGGGTTTCTCAACTCAGCTCCTCATAATGTATTCTGGTGGGTTAACACTTGATGTAACGCCGGTTATGCAGAAAATAATGCCGGGGACTGCCTTAGCTCTAACCTTAGACGTCTTCGTTTTGACGTTGGCTCTACTGATACCGCTCAATACTTCGCTTGGGATAGGTATTGGCAACATACTGACTTACTTGCTCGTGACGCCCTTGCTCGCGTCACTAGGTCTCTTAATATCCTTGCCTTCCCTAGATAACCACGCGCTAGCTACGGCGGCCGCCCCCTACATAGCGTCATTAATTAGCGGCTTCCTGCTGGTAGCGTCCTCATATTATGTGGTCGCGAGCAGGAGCTACTTCAAAACCTCGCTGAGGTACGTGTACTCAAGTAAGTACCTGACACACTACCTACTCTTATCAACCCTCTTAATAATTAGCTTAGCTATCCCGTTAATCCTCTTACGTAAAGTCTCCATAACCACCCTCTCAGCGGTCCCTATCCTCGTAATTCTCCACATATTCCTGACGATCTTTACTTTAAGGGTTGCCGGGGAGGCTGGAACCGTATCACAAGCTACGCTACCCGTAGCCACCTTAACCTTGTTTTCGTTCGGGGCTAGAGGCGCTACCCCCTACGTGTTTTTAGACCCCTACACAGGGGTCCCCATGCCCCAGTTCGTGGCTGCTAACACGCTCAACTACATTAAAGCTGGTAAAACCCTTGAGATTAGGGCTGAGGTATCGACCTTCCTGCCAGCGCTACTAATGCTTTTAGGTGCGCCGATAACCTTGCTTTACGGCCACGTATTACTTAACACTTTCGGTCTTACATCCCCTAAACTCAATCTTCTTAGGTGGGTACCGCTCGTTATGTGGATGAATAACCTCTATAGCGGGAACTTATCTTCTTTTAACATATACTCCATACTCATAGGCCTACTCATGGCCTCTCTCCTCATAGCCATGTTTAAATTCTTAGGTCTTAGTGGCATATCGCTATTTGGTATACTGATCGGGGTTACTTTAACGCCTGATTTAGGCATGCTCTTCCTGATAGCTTCATTAATTAAGTACGTGGCTTTTAGAATAGGTGTCGATGTTTACGAATCCCTAATCACGTACTCTAGCCTAGTTCTAGCAGGCGCTGGCTTGGGGGTAGCTACCTCAGTATTAATGAGTTTGGTCGGGGTGATATAATCGTCAATACCGTGTTCTTCCTCCTCATCTATCTTCTCGTTGCGGTAGCTGTGGGTTACGCAGCCATCAAATACGTTAGGGCAGAGTCAGGAATGATTAGGGAATACAAGACAGTCATTAAGGCCAGGCTAGCAAGGTTGGTCGGTATCTATAAATTAAGCTTACTAATACTTAGAAAACCCTTCACTTATTTGGTGATACTGGCAACAATCCTCTCCGTCATAGCTTCAGGACTCAACACTAAGTACGAGAACAATTTAGTGGTAGTGAGGGACCCAGCAATCACAGGCGATTCACACACCATGCTAATCAGGTTCAGCGAACCTGTCAGCGTCGAAGCTTGCTCAACACTATTAAATGGTTTAAGCTTGGAAGGCCGCTGCACCTACTACTACAGGGTAATTCTAGACCACCCATACCAACTAAAAAAGAGCAAGAAATTAATATACGTGGTGTTAGGGGTTGAGGAGGAGGTCTTGAAGAGCTTAGGGCTTGATGGAAGATTACCTGAGTTCTCGTTTGGTTATTCTGAGATCTCTGAAGAACGCGCGTCAGATTCTATGATAATAGACGAAAAGGTCTTGGAAGTAACTTTAATTCGCGTGAACGGTAGCTTGCTCGCGAATTATCTAATATTCTATAAAACCCCGATAATACCTATTCAGGGCTATGTGGGGACAGAACCTCTTACCGTGCCCTTACAACACGTCTTGATATCAACATATGATAACGTGATGAAGCTTGCGAATAGCAGCAAACCACTAGCTACAGACATAGTGGTAACTAACTTAAGTGAGTTTACCGAGCCTCTAAAAATTTTTGAGTTTCTTGAGGAACGATACCCCGTCACTGAAGTCGCCGTGACAGGAAGCGGTTACGTGATGTACGTATCGGAGGTTCGCATACCAACGCCAGACTCCCTAATCTCAGCTATCCTCTCGTCAATAACTGCTTCAATCATAATAATATCAATATTTTCCTCCACCACACCTTACTTAACGGAGTTAAGGAATAAGATATTCCTCATGGGTTTTCAGCCGTGGGCGATGACTATAGTCATGGTCGGTTATACTTTGACATCAATAATGCTTCCAGGGCTAATCACGCTCACGTACATCTTCATCTCGATGGGGGGTGCCTCAACGCTGAACTCCATGGTAACCCTGATCACTTCATGGCTTACTTCAACCATCTACATAGTTTTAAGAACTAAGCCAGAAAAACTAGTTACTGAAGCTTACATGCCCCCGACCTTTAGATACGTCCTCATATCTTCCGTGACTGACGTGAGGAAGTTAACTGAGTATATTGTTAAGTTAATTAAGACGAACGAGTTCTTCACGTCGGAGGAGGTAGAGTGGAGGGTTGAAGGCAATGAAGCGTTCATACACGCTAAGATGAACTACGTAGATTCCTGGGGTTCCGGGATAGACTTAACTATATTCGTGAGCGTTAATGGTGAGAAATCGTACGTAAACATAAGTAGCGTGGTCTTCGGCGTAGAGGAAATATCTGAGAATATGAGCAAGAGCATTAATGCCTTAGCTATCTCTAAGATAGTGGGGGGTGTTACTGCTTGGGAAGCAACATCTTAATGATTTTCGTTAAGGTAGTTGCTAGGGGTTCAGGACTTAAGGTCTCGGCGATCGTGTCAATAAACCTACTCGTAATCCTGCTTTTCAGGAATAACGCCTTAACACCATACCTCATCATGTTGCTTAGCATGGTGGCCTCAGCCGCAATAATAATAATTGATTTCAGGCTCCACTCAATACTTCTATACGTACTCTACGTTTACGGCTCAAGACCTAATACCGTGAGAGCACTCATATCTCTTTACTCGTTATTGATAGCTAGCATACTCTCACTACCGTACCTAGTAATTGATTTAATGAGTTTTTCATCAACTCTAACGTCAACGTTCCTCATAGCTTTAAGTACCTTAAGTTTGATTTACAAAAATGTTAGGGGAAGTGCTCTCATCACCTTCTAAAATATAATTGACTCTAAACTTAAGTGTTTATGGTGGGGGAGGGTCGTGGGAGATGTCGTAGTGCTCTTGAAGGATGTGTGGAAAACATATGATGAAGGCAATAATAAGATAGTGGTACTCAGGAAGATTAACGCTTCTTTAATGAGGGGGGAGATAGTGGGTATTCACGGACCTAGCGGCTCCGGCAAAACAACTCTACTCAAGTTAATAGCTGGACTCATAAGACCTGATAGAGGTGAGGTAATCGTTGACGGATACAATCTTAACATGTTAGACGATAATGGGTTGGCGATGATCAGAAACACTGTTGTTAGCTACATACCTCAAGATTACGGCGTGATCGACGAGTTCACTGTTTTCGAGAACGTTGAATTGCCTATGTTGATTGCCGGGGTAGGCAAGGAGGAAAGAGCCAGGAGGGTTAGGGAGGTTCTAGAATACATAGGTTTATACAACAAGGTTAACGTGAAAACCAAACTCTTGAGTGGTGGTGAGAGGCAGAGGGTAGCTATCGCTAGAGCCTTGGTGATGACCCCCTCAGTTCTCTTAGCAGACGAGCCCACAGCGAATCTCGACTGGAACACTGCTTTGAAGGTCATAGAGTTATTTAAAAACATAAGAGAAGACTTTAAAACAACCATAGTTATAGTCACTCACGACCCGAGACTCCTAGACTTAATGGATAGATCGTTCACGTTGATGGACGGCTACCTGAAAGACACGACCTACAAGCGTAGGGAGCTCTAAGTTCCTGTCTTAGAAGAAGGTTGTAGTAATTCATCGCTCACGCAAGGAACCCTGTTCTTCAATTCTACGTAGTGCGTGTTACACATTCTAAAGTCTTTTCGGTCTACGTCAGCTAAGCTATTACTGAAACTCATGACGCAGGATTTGTTTTTGCAGTGTCTTAAGCCGAAGACATGGCCTACCTCGTGTACTACCTCTTTCCTAATCCTAGTCATGAACTCACCCTTAGTAGCGTTAATTTTCAGTCTAGCCACATATACCGTCGCTAGGTTAAGTTCCGGTAAAGCTAAACCGAAAATAAAGTTTAGCGGGTCTACGTAAGCGTCCACGTTCATGACCCCGAGAACTACTGAGTCTTTTGTAGCGCGTAGCGTGTCAAGCCATTTAGCTATCAAGAATCCGTTGTATTGATGCCTGATTAAGTTGTAGGAGGTTTCCGGGATTTCCTTAAGAGCCCTTACCTCAATCTTTTTAGGGCTGAAGAAACGTAGTGTTTTAATCAGGACTTCAGTGCTCTCAGGATCTATTGTGTGGATGAATACCTCAAAAACTAGGTTAGAGCAACTGTTAGGGATCTCCTCGGAAAATAGCTGGGTGGTGTGTGATTCTCGCGCGCTGAACCGATGGCTCATGAAATTCTCACTACCTCTATCTCAGGCCTGTAATCTTTAAGAACCTCGGAGAGTTTAGTAGTCAGCTTAGTTACGTCAGTAGCTCTTATGGGTAGCTTAGCCGGCACTAGACTCACAATAATCTCAACTCTCTGAGGATCTATCATTCTGAGTAACGTGCTTTCAGTCTCTACTCTGAAGAGCATGTCTCTAGCCGCTTCACTTACCTTACTAACCACTTTGTTGCAGTCGAAATCGCTTGTACTAGCCACTCCGTGTATAACGCTTAAACCAAGCCTCACAACCACGTGTGGTTGTCTAGCTCTATAGACAGAGTTGGATAGTACCGTGTTCGGGACGTAAATCTTATTACCGAATACGTCCTCAAGCGTTGTGTTGAAAGGAGATATCTCAAGTATCCTGCAAGTTATTGGTTTATCAATACCTGGCAAGTATACCTCAACCCACGGGTTCCTCCTCAACTTCATTAACTGAATGTTTATGTAGGCTGAGAACTCTTTTACCTCGTTGTAGAAGAGGAGTAGGGAGAGTATCGCTATCACGAAAACTACGACGTAAGGAACTAAAGACGCCGTCACTATACCTACTACGCCTATCAAGATCATTACTACGATCACTATATCTACTATCCTGGTAACGAGTATCCTAGTCCCTGAAGAAATAACTCCTCTCTTAGAGATGCTGGTGAGTAACCAAGAGAAAATGAATCTGATGACGAGCGCAATCACTATTAACATGACTATCAAGATGAAGTCCTGGAATGTTAGAGGCAGATTAGAGAACAGGTTTTCCAGTGACCCGTCCACCAATTAATTACCTCACCAAACTTATACTAGTGAGGGACCTATTAAATTACTAGGCTTAAAAATCGGGAGTTTCTCCCGCGTAAATCCTCAAAACCTTTAACCTTTGAAGATTTCTGAAATAACGCTCATATCTGAAGTCTTAGCTAGCACGTAAAGCAAATAACCTTCTTTGATAACCTCCTCTTTACTCGGCACGTAAAGCCTGGTCCCGTCAAATACAAACAACACCTTCACATCTTCAGGTAATTGCAACTCCTCTATCTTCTTATTCACTGCTCTGTCAGTGCCGGTCGTTGTTAAACAGAAAACTTTGTATTCGTCCATCTCGCCCATAAGCTTTGGCTGGAGCAATGTTTGCAAGTAGGTTTTTATAAAGCCACTCACAATAGTCGGAACTATTATAGGCACTCCTAACTCTAGCCTCGAGACTACTTCCCCCACCTTTACGTTCTTGATCCTAGCTAGCCTGACTGCCGAACCGTGATGCCTAGCTATGGTTAAAGCAAAAATATTAACTTCCTCACGATCCGTTAAAGCTAATACGGCGTCGAAGTCGCTGAGCGGGGTTAGGGATGCGATTTGAGATTCATAGAGGGATATATCCCTAGCATCACCTCTAATCACCACGACGTCGAATGCCTTACTAATCTCCTCCGCTCTCTCAGCATCTATCTCGACAACGACTACTTCATTCCTCTTCAGCTCTCTCTCAGATTCGAAAGCCTTAAGCAACTCTTGAGTTACGGGTCCACCACCTATAATCAGAATCTTCATCACTACACCAGATAATATTAATTGAAACATGTTTTTAAATAGCACTGAACTTAATATTTGCGCCGTGCTGCCAGACTCCTTAACACGAGTAGTGGGGTGAACTCAAGTCTCCCTACATACATCGCCAATATTAACAAGAACTTAACTGCTAGCGGCGCTGTGGGAGTAACAACTTCCACACTCAAACCAACACAGCTTAAAGCTGAAACAGTCTCGAAGAGAGCGTCAATAAATGAGTACTCGACGTTAAATAGGGTTATAAGCGATGATATGATAAACGCTGTCATAACATAAAGGGATATTAGCATGAAGGAGATAGATACCTCCTCATCACTTACTGTCTGACCCTGTATGACCACTCTCTTAACGACTGAGGGAGGGAGAACTATTTTCTCGGTGTAGATACTTAACCTCTTAAGAAGCATCACGAGTCTAAGTGTTTTTATGCCGCCAGCAGTGGAGAAGGTCATGCCTCCTAAAAACATCCCGAGTATCAGTAATGACTTAGTAAAATTCTTTAAATTCTTTAACGAACCTATATTGAATCCCGTGGTACTCATGCCCGACACCTGATTGAAGAACCCGTTCATGAAGTCCCTGCCCTCGAGAACGTAGTAGGTAGCTCCGGTAATCACTGAGAGGATAATTAACACGAGAATAAAGTATCTTAATTCCTCTGATCTCAAAACTTCCCTGAAGTTCCCTGTAATCAGGTTGTAAAGCACTATGAAGTTCAGAGCCCCTAAAGTCATAAAGACTATGAAGGGTATCGCTGAGCTAGGCGAGTAAGCGTATATGATGTTATAGCCTTCATTATATGTGGACATGCCGCCGGTAGCTATGGTGGTCATTATATGTGTTAATGCGTCGAAGGGGGTTAGCCCTGTCATCACGTAAGACACGAAACCTATTAAAGTTAGCGTGACGTATACTAGGATCAGCCTCTTCGCCGTCTCATATAAGTTCATCCCTATCCTCAGAGGTCTCTCCAAGCCGTAGACAGTTCTCGCAGTCTCATAAAAATAGGGTATCACAATCATGGCGAACACCACTATACCTAACTCGCCAGTCCACTGCATTAGAGCTCTCCACACCAAGATAGATTTCTTCAGGGTGGACGGGGTTAAGACCGTGAACCCTGTTCCCGTAAAACCGCTCATACTCTCGAAGAATGCATCAGCAAAATCTATCCTGGTTTCTATCACTAAAGCTAAGGCACTTAAGGCAGGTATAACTAACCACGCTAGAGAAGCTACTAAGAGTGACTCAATAACAGATAGGCTCTGTGTTTTCTTGAAGGATGCATACCCAACAACCACTAATACAGCACCTAATATCAGGAAGGAGTAGCTTAATTCATCACCTAATAGTATGTCGGTGAGCGGTACCAGAAGCATTAAGAACCCGACCACGATTAGCAGCCCGGAGAGAGCGAATAAAACGTTTTTTAAACGCATTCGCTGACCCCATAATAGCTCGCAAATCCCCTTAAATAATGTTTCTCCAACATCCTCGTCGATGAAGTAGTAAAGGGGTTTAAAAAGTGGTTGCCATACTCAAGTGATGAGGATTCTGACTCTCTGAAAGTAATGACCCACTCACCGAGGAGCTTCCAAACGTGTAAGGTTGTCTGAATACCCACTCGAAGTTAGTCTTATAGTCTTTCTTACTAAAAATACTTTGGTGGTGGAGCGATCTCCTCGTGTGAGGAAGCTGAGGTTAAGATAGTGGGTAAGTCTGTATTCATAAAACTTAAGTCTGGAGCTACTGTTTTCATACCTATCGATCATGTTTGTCTAGCGTTCGAGAAGTTCAGGATTTGCCCTCCGAAGGATTTTAGGATTAAGTGTGGTTAACTGCGTGAAGTCCCTAGCTCAACGATCTTCTGCTTTATTAGTATTGCGTCATTTTCTAGGTTGGGAGACTCGCATATTATGACTCCCTCAACGTTATAGTTTTTCAGAGCTTTAATCACGTCGACCCAGTTAAACCTGGAGTCCTTGAAGTCTAGGTGCTTCTTCTCACCCCTATCACTGTACTCGATACCTGAGAGATGTATGTGCATTTCTTTCAATGCTTCCTTGCCCAGCCTAGCTTCAATAAACTCAAGGATTTTCTCGAAATCTCTCAGCTTGTTTAAAGCGCCTCTACTCCTCGCGTACAGATGCGCGAAGTCTAGAGCTACGTGAGCCATCTCAATACCCTCAACCACATCCACTATTTCCTCAAGAGATCCGAACTCAGCTAACCCGCCCATAGTCTCAGGCCTAACCCAGATCCTCACACCCTCATCGATTAGTCTGGAAACCACGTTCTTGAGAATGCTCCTCACCACGCTCGTCGCTGTCTCAGAACTTAACTTACCGTAATAGCCAGGATGGAAAACCAAGGACCAAGCACCGGCTAAATACCCCACCCTAGCAGAGTTAAGTATTCTCTCAACAGACTCCGTAACAGTCCTTTCGTTATTGGATAAGAGATTCACGTAGTACGGTGCGTGAACACTGAGAATAACACCGGTCTCGGAAGCCACCTCCCTAACGGAAGGCGCCTCCTCAGCCTTAAGCCACACACCCCTCACAAACTCAATCTCCATAGCATCCAACCCAAGCTCCTTAACCACCCTAACCCCCCTAAGAACCCCTGAACCCTTAGCACTCAAGGGAATACCGGCAGGACCCACAAACAAACCACCAAGACCCAAACAAACCACCACGATAAAATAAAACACAAAACATAATAACTACTTCACACACAGCTAAATAACTAGGATGAAGAAACATGGTAGCGGGGGGTGGATTTGAACCACCGACCTCGGGGTCTCACACTACCCTCAGTAGACCCATTTAACTTATACCATCACACCTTATAAAGTTTTTGTCCGCAGATAGACACACTCGCGGAATCAAACCAAGTTATTAAAGTTCATAAAATAGTAATCAAGGGCCCGTGGCCTAGCCAGGATAAGGCGCCGGCCTCCGGAGCCGGAGATCCCGGGTTCAAATCCCGGCGGGCCCGCATCCACGCATATCTCCCACTATCCCCGAACAAGGCTTACTAACCCCTCCCCATGTTTCAGGGTCATATGGCAGGCTGAAACATCATGGCTGATATTCATGTCTGACTATCCCGAGTGGTGGGAGCAAGTAGATATCTCTAAGCTTAGTGAGGACGTCAGGTACAGGATTCTAGCATATGTTGTTGAGAAGCACGGTAGGAAGAAGCTGACCTCCTCCCCGCCCTGAAGGGCAGAGTTCCCACTAGAGCTGGGAGGTTTGGGATTACATCTCCCTGCTTTGGGGGATTTAATCCCGGGCCGGGTCTTCGGCCCATTACCCCTATCCCTTCTCCGAGGGACTCGGGGTTATGGATACTATCATTATCATAGTCTCGGGAGCATAGCTCTAACCTAGTATGTCTAGCACACATACCGAGTATCGCTAGAGAGTAGCTCCCGAGACTCACGAGCAACAACATTATCGTCAT
>CAYZXH010000002.1:0-61085 GCA_964482405.1 uncultured Desulfurococcaceae archaeon
TGTAAAAGCTTACGAAATCGCTAAAGAAATCCTCAAGAAATAGAGGCGGCAACCCAGGGAAAGCGAAACATTATCACGATTTTAATTTAACTAAGCATTGTGTTTCAGGACGATGTCAGTCCTTAATTTCCTTAGAGAGTGTCTTAAGCTATTCTTCATCACTCCAAATATGTTTGAGTCGCGTTTAGTTGAGGTTTATGCTTTCCCGTTCACGCACTTACATATCTCGTAGTTTAGGGTCTTGATTATTTGGTCTGCTATGTTCTCTTCTCTTAGTAGGAAGCAGAAATCGCATGCTAGGTTGCTTGCGTTAGCTTCCCCCGTAGCTAGTTCCTTAGCTTTCTTATCTAATACTTCCTTAAGTCTCTGTATTGTGATTAACTTCTCCAACATCTTAGGTCTCCTCCTCTTATTCACCACGTAATTCACGAGTGGTTGTGAGATACCGAGCATTCTCGACGCCTCCAACTGAGTTAGCCCGTAATCCCTCACCAACCTCTCAGCTAGGTAAAGCCTGATCGCCGGTAACACGCTCTTCACGTAAACCTCACAGTAAGACCTCATCCCCTAACCACCAATAACTTAATTATTACTCAACACTTAAATACATTCAAAACCATTGAATTAAGATTAAGAATAATTAAAGCAAAATCCCCCCAGACACCTCACTCAATCACCACACTACGCTACCTTAATCCTGGCTACACCCATTTATAAAACTTGAAAACATTATTTTAATTCGGGCGTAATAATGTCTGAATTACCTCAAGAACATATAGACTTGGTGTTCTCTCTCAAGGCGATGCGTAGGGGACTCCTCCTCGCTATCCTCGGAAGTCTTCTCCTCATCGTGAGTATCGCGACAATCGCTAACCCGGTTATGGCGATGGCTTTCCTAGGTACTGTGCTAAGGAACTTCGTTGCTCTGGTGTTGGCGTTGGCGGGTGTGGCGTTATTTCTCGTAGGGTTCTACTTCATGTTCGTGCCCGGGGTCACGGAGCTTAAGGAAAGCGACCCGGATTACGCAACACCTGCGGTGCTAATCGAGTACGGGTACATGTTCGGGCTCATACTACTCATTTTCGGGATACTGTTTGCTTGGTCAGCATTTGGTCAATTAATGCAGGTACTTAGCTTTTTATTGCTCATAATAGGAACTATCGGGATGATAATCTTATGCTTTAAACTATACTCCAACGAGGAGAGTAATCTCTACGTGATTGCCGGGTTCCTGCTCATAGTAGGGGTATTCATAGGCGTGGCAATGCTCGCCTCCTATATCTTAATGTACCTAGCTCTAGGGAAAACCATCAGGAGATACAGCACATCAAAAACAACTCGCCTAGGCACCACATGATGAAATTGAGGCTTCAGGGTTTTAATAGGGTTTTTAATTAAAGTTATTGGGTGAGGGGCCGTAGTTTAGCTTGGTAGAATGCGGGGTTCGGGTCCCCGTGGTCCGGGGTTCAAATCCCCGCGGCCCCACTAACTGTTTCTCCGTGTTCACGTCACCTCTTATGTGCTAGTCCTACGAGGTCCCCGATCCTCTCGTACCCTAGTTCAGAGACCCATTCTCTCAGACCCTCAAGTATCGAGTTAACTACCTCCTTAGGGTTTGTAGCGAGTACTGAGCCTACCTGAAGTGCTCTAGCCCCAGCGAGTATTAGTTCCGCTGCCGACACCCAATCCGTCACCCCGCCAACCCCGATTATCTCCGGCTCGTACTCCCTGTAGACGTCGTAGACTACCCTAACAGCTATCGGGTGTATTGGAGGGCCTGACATGCCCCCGAACACGTTGCTGAGTATGGGCTTCGCTGAGTACACGTCTATGACCATCGCTTTAACAGTGTTGATCAGTGTTAAGGCCTTAGCTCCCCCCTCAAGCGCCTTACCCGACGACTTAAGGTAGTTATCGCTGAACCCTAACTTAGCTATCACCGGAACGTCACTTAGTGAGGAAACCGCTTTAACGACTTCGTAAACGTTTGTCGGGTCGCTCCCTATGTCTAGTCCGTAACCCCTCGTGTGAGGACACCCTAGGTTCAACTCAATCATATCCGCGCCAGCGTCCACCGCCGCCGCGGAAACCTTAGCGAACTCATCTAAGCTTGAACCACCAACACTAACTATCGTCACCAACCCTAACTCCTTACCCTTCCTCACGACCTGAGGTAATGACCCCATACCCGGGTTAGCCAAGCCTACGGCGTTTATGTAACCTCCGTTCCTTAACTTAAGTATTATCGGGGGGCCGTACCCCTCCCTCGGCTTCTCAGTGAAGGTCTTAGTTACTACTGCTGCCAAACCATAGCTAGCTAGTTTAACAATGTGTTCGGGGGTGGCTCCGAGAACCCCGCTAGCGTTCATTAAGACGTGCTTGAGCCTAACCCCAGCTAAGACAGTGCTTAGATCTATCTCACGTCCTGAGATAATGCATCACCTCCTCACACCTAAAGGCGGGTCCGTCAACACACAGTAACTTATCCGTGTTGGGTAGGACGCAGGAACCACAGAGCCCGACACCACACTTAACCATGGTCTCTAAAACCACGTAGGTGTTAACACCTGAAGTAACCTCGCATAAAGACTTAAGCATACCCTTAGGTCCTACACCGATGATCAAGTCGTACCCATACCTACCCATCAACTCCCTAGCAAGCTCTGAAGCCAGCCCACAGTAACCGATACTGCAGTCCTCAGTAGCTACGTGAATATACTCAACACCGCTCATAAGGGAACCTAAGTTGAAGAGCTCACCCCTTTTCTTAACCCCCCAAACAACCTCGAACCTACATCCCCTAGAAGCTAGGTATTTGGTTATGTAAGGTGTTGGCGCAACACCCGAACCCCCCACCACGAGCAAAGCTGAAGAACCCTCAACAACCCTGAGAGGCTTGCCTAAAGGTCCTTTAAGACCTACGTAAGACCCCGGACCCAGCCTAGATAAAGCGTCGGTACCAGCTCCCTTAACCTCGTAAATGAAAGATAGCATACCCCCCTCATAGTCGGCCACACTCAACGGTATTTCATCAACCCCCGGCACCCAGACCATGAAGAACTGCGGCGGCTCAGGAACCCTTAAATCACCTAAGGGCTTAACCCTAATCATCCGAAACCTGCCACTCAAGACATTGTTTGAGTAAACCTTAGCAGGCAAAACTAAATGCTCGTGAGAATCTCCACCACCTAATTGCGGGAACTCAGACTTACCCACACGACCCGCCAATATATTGGCCCAAGAGTTTTTAAGCTTAGCACGCGATGACTCGAAACCTATATTTAGGTTTTAGGAATTCATACCGGGAAGTCTAGGTGGTTCGATGACGTCTCTCGCAATCAGTGCTTCCCTGGTTGTCTTGGCAGCGCTAGCCCCAATATCGGAGATTAGGGGTGCTATACCGCTAGCATACGTCGTCGCTCAAGACAGCAATACTAAGTGGTTGCTCGTAGCTCTAGCTATCGCGTGTAATTCCCTAATCCCCTTCATAGCGCTGGAAGCACTGCAGGTCCTTGAAGGCATGCTACTTAGATCTACCAACAAGGTCTTGAGCTATGTTAAACAACTATATTACCGCATAGTCAGCCGGGCTAGGAGGGAGGGGAACAAGTACTTGAGGAGGTGGGGTTACTTAGGGTTAGCGGTTTTCGTGGCGATACCGCTACCGGTGACGGGAGCTTGGACCGCCTCATTAATAGCTCACTTATTCGGCTTAAGTAAGTTGAGGGCCTCACTAGCTATAGTGATAGGGGTGATCATAGCCTCCGTCATAGTTGTGTTAGCTATGGAGGGGGTTATAGCCATAATAAACTTGTTATAGATTCTCATAAAGAATTAAAACACTATAAGAGAGTCTTCGTTAATTAACTACGTAAAAACATGTCTGATGGAGTAGGAAATGCCTGTATTAAGGCTGGTGATTGAGGGCATCGTTCAGGGAGTCGGTTTCAGACCCTTTCTTCACAGACTAGGGTCTAGGCTAGGTCTTAAAGGATATTTAAGAAATGTCGGTGGCTCAGAAGTAGAGGTCGTTGCGGAAGGAAATTACGAGACACTCGCGCTCTTCATTAAGAAACTAATGAGTGAGAAGCCTCCTACAGCACGTGTTGAGGGTGTCGAGATAGAGATCCTGGACAACGCAGGCAACTTCGGAGACTTCACGATAACTAGTAGCGACGTTAGAGCCATAAAAAGGTCTATGATACCCCCGGACTTCGCCATATGTGATGATTGCTTGAGGGAAGTTCTAGACCCTCACGACAGGAGGTATAGGTACGCCTTCAACTCATGTGCTTGGTGCGGACCTAGGTTCACAATGATGTATAGAGTACCTTACGACAGAGAAAACACTTCTATGAATAAGTACAGGTTATGTGATGAGTGCTCCGCGGAATATAGGGACATCGAGAACCTGAGAAGATACCACGCTCAAGGAATAAGCTGCCCGGCCGACGGTCCTAGACTCTGGTTAACGGATAACGCGGGCGCGGTAATCGAGACTAAAGACCCTATCAAAGAAGCTTCTAAACTCATTGATGAAGGCGCTATCATAGCCGTCAAAGGTATCGGAGGCTACCATATAGCTTCCCTAGCCACGGACGACGAGGTAGTCCTTAAGTTGAGGAAGAGGAAGGAGAGACCTACTAAGCCTTTCGCTATCATGGGTCTTAACACGCGTGTTTTAGAAAGTATAGTAGTGATTGACGAGAGAGCTGAGGAAATACTTAAATCACCTGAGAGACCGATAGTCCTCCTCCCCAAGAAAGAAGACTCAAGGGTTTCCAAGTACGTCTCCCCGGGCATGAATGTTGAGGGTGTTTTCACGGCTTACACGGCACTACACTACCTACTCCTGCTCGACACGAGGGATAAGTTTCTCATAATGACTAGCGGCAACCCTAGAGGGCAACCCATGTGCGTCAGTGAGGAATGCGTTTACGGCAAGCTAAACAAGGTAGTTGATTATGTTTTAACTCATGATAGGGAGATAGTTAACAGAGCTGACGACTCAGTAATACGGTTCACTGACGGAAGACCTGTACTGCTGAGGAGGGGTAGGGGATACGCCCCGACGTGGGTTAAGATAGGTCGTAAGCTACCTAAGAACGTGATAGCTTTCGGAGCAGAACTACAGTCCGCTGGCGCCGTAGGATTCGAGGATAAGGTAGTCTTAACTCAGTATATAGGTGATGCCGACGACCTCGACACCCTCGAGGATCTCTCAAAATATCTTAAGTTCATCATAACTAACTACAGGGTAGAGTTAAGTAGGTCTGTCGTCGCGGTGGATAAGCACCCATACTATAACTCAAGCCGTCTAGGGAGATTCTACGCTCTAGACCACGGGCTTGAGGTGTTTGAGGTGCAGCACCACTACGCACACGCCCTAGCCACAATGGCAGATCAGAAGATTCTAGGAAGGAACGCAGTAGCCATCGTAGTGGACGGGGTGGGTTACGGCGATGACGGGGCTATCTGGGGTGGTGAGGTCTTGACCATAGGTGAGGACTTAAGCTACAGGAGGGTGGGTTCACTCACGTACCTACCATTCGTAGGCGATGAATCCACCTACAGACCGGCCAGGTACCTAACATCGAGCCTCCTAACCTTCATGAGTCCGGAGGAAGTTAAGGAGGTAGCCGTTAAGCTAGGTTTCGTTAAGGGGTTGAGGAGTCTTGACGAGGTAGACGCGCTACACGCTCTAGTAAGACGCGGTAACTACGTGAGGTCATCCTCAACCGGGAGGTTTCTCGACGCGGTTTCCGCGATGCTGGGTGTTTGCTACGTGAGGACTTACGAGGGTGAGCCGGCCATAACTCTGGAAGCCTACTCACGTGGAGGCGAGGTATTAAGTAATTTAATCGAGGAAATCAAGATCTCGTATTCTGAGGGGACGTACAGAATTGACTTAATCACGTTCTTAAGCAAGCTGATCGAGACTTTAACGAGTAATGATTTAAGCACGTACCTGAAAGCGAGTGTGGGACGCACTGCTCAGTACGGCTTAGGACACGCTTTAGGGAGGATAGTAACTAGGGTGGTGGATAGCGGGTTATTCAAGCCGGACTACGTGGTTTTGGGCGGTGGGGCGGCAGTGAATGATTTCTTCGTGAAGGGGGTTAGGGATTCACTAGAAGGACTGAAAATACCGGTGCTCATTCCTGAGAAGATCCCGTTGAATGATGGGGGGATACCTCTAGGGCAGGTGGTCTCCATTCTATCAATACATCATTAAAATGCTTTTAAGCTGTCCCATAATTATGGATCGGGATCAAGGAAGGTGTTAGGTTGTGGAGAGAGTTAAGATAATCAGGTACTCGCCGTGGCTAGTGCACTTCAACACCGGCGCGTGCAACGGATGCGATATCGAGGTTCTCGCTTCTATAACACCTCATTACGACCCAGAGAGGTTCGGGGTTAGACTAGCTCCCTCAGTAAGACACGGCGACGTACTAGTAGTTACTGGAGTTGTAACGAAGAAAGCTGCTGAAAGACTTAAGAGGCTCTACGAGCAAATGCCTGAACCGAAGTTTGTCGTGGCTGTGGGGGCATGTGCTCTCAGCGGAGGTGTTTTCCAAGGTTCTTACCCTGTCGTGGGCGGGGCTGATAAGGTGGTTAAGGTTGACGTGTACGTGCCCGGATGCCCGCCTAGACCGGAAGCCATACTTGAGGGCATCATCAAGCTACTTAAGAAGCTTGAGGGGGGTGACGGCGACGGCTCAAAGTCTGGTTGACTCACTTAAGGAGTACGTGATCAAATCCTACACTATGAAACCTAATAGAGTGGTTGTCGAGGTAGAAGCGAGCAAGATTAGGGATATCTTCGTTAAGTTAGTTGAGGTTCTAGGTAAGGGATCTTTCTATCTCGCCACCATAGAGGGGACGGATCTCCCTGAGAAGAACCTCATACGTATCGACTACTTCATCAACTTATTTAAGCATGACACTTACTTAGTACTCCGAGCTTACATGCCTAGGGAAAACCCAGTCATACCTTCAGTGATTGACTTAATCCCAGGCGCTCTGGCAGGCGAGCTGGAGACTTACGATCTCCTAGGGATAATATTCGAGGGGAACACTCACTTAAGGAGATCTTTCTTCGTCCCGGAAGACGTCTCGTCTAAGGGTATTTACCCGTTAAGAAAAGACTCGGGTGTTTGAAGTTGGTTGAGGTAACACACTTAATCGAGATACCCCTAACTGTTGAGATACCTGTAGGACCTCAGCACCCGGCACTACACGAGCCCCTACTACTAAAGCTTCACGCAGACGGCGAGAGGGTAGTTAAGGTTGATGTCATAACAGGCTATAATCATAGAGGTATAGAGAAGCTGGCTGAGAAGAACTCTTTCTATAGAGACATATTCATAGTCGGGCGCGTTTGCGGTATATGTAACGCTGTCCACGCTAACTGCTACGTGAGAGCCCTAGAATACATACTAGACGTAGACCCACCACCTAGAGCTAAATACTTGAGGGTCCTGGCGATGGAGCTGGAAAGGATTCACAGCCACATGCTCATACTAGCTGTGAACGCCGAGCTCGCAGGATACGAGACTTTATTCATGTACTTAATGAAGGATAGAGAATACGTCATGAAAGCTAAGGAGATACTCACCGGACAGAGGGTATTAGCTGATTATATGATGGTCGGCGGCGTTAGGAGAGACGTGGACGAGGTGAAGAAGTCTAGGATACTAGACATAGTTCGGAGAGTTGAGGAGAGGGTGAGGTACTACCATAATGTTTTCCGGGAAGACGCGACAATTAATAAGAGGTTGAGGGATGCTGGAAGGATAAAGCAAGTTGATGCATTAGCGAATTCCTTGGTAGGGCCCGTGGTCAGGGGCTCCGGAGTCAAGACTGACGCGAGAGCTCACGACAAGTACGACGCTTACAACGAGATACCGTTCAATGTAATTACGGAAGATTACGGTGATAGTTACGCGAGAGCTATGGTGAGGTTCGGGGAACTCTATGAGTCAATAAATATGGTGAATTATATCTTGACACACCTACCTCAAGGCAATCCAGTACCTGACGAGAGGAGACTACCTAGGAGATTCCCTGAGGGCGAATCTTACGCGATAGTTGAGGCTCCTAGAGGCGAGTTAACGTACTACGTCAGTAGCTCAGGGGGTGACAAGCCTTACAGAGTCAAGATAAGAACCCCCTCACTAAACAACATAGTTAACTCAACCTTCGCGTACATCGACCAGATGATAGCTGACGTACCGATCATTCTAGGGAGTTTCGACCCATGCATATCGTGCATGGAGAGAGCGGTGATCACGGATCTAAGGAGGGGGGTCAAGTACCAGATCCCTCTAAAGGTGTTAGGAGGTGTTAAGAAGTGAGGCCAGCTCTACTTAAGGAAATCATTAAAGGCATCTTCACGAAGCCAGCTACCATACAGTACCCTAAGGAACAAACTCTTATTGAGCCGGACTTCAGGGGAAGACAGTACGCGGATTTAAAGAAGTGTATCGGGTGCTCACTCTGCGCCATAGAATGCCCAGCAAACGCTATAACGATGGTTAAGATACCGGATGAGTACGTGGTACCTAAAACAAACGCTAGGAGAATATACCCGGTAATTAATTACTTCAAGTGCGTTTTCTGCTATAGGTGTGTTACCGTGTGCCCGACGAGCGCCTACCTAGTCACTAACGAGTACAGGCTCGCTTCATCAGCTCCTATGGACTCCAGCCAGCTTTCTTTATCAACCACTACTAAGGCTGGTGGTGTTTGATGAACCCCGAACCCTACTTAACGGTGGTCTTCTGGGTAATGCCGATCTACCTAACAGCGTTTACGTTATATTCTGTGAGAGCTGTTAAGGGTCCTACAATACCTGACAGCGTGCTAGCTATAGACGCCATGAGTTACGACCTAGCCGCCTTCATAACGATCTTAAGCATACTCTTCCGATCCCCTATCTTAATCGCGGTAGCTATAGTCTTGGCTTTATGGGTGTTCGCTCTAGACATATACGTAGCTAAGTATCTTGAGTCTAGAGAGATGGGTGAGTAGCCGTGTTGGGGGAAGTCATTAACGAGGCATTGATGTTCCTAGGAACCCTGATGATTGTGGTGGGAGCTATAGCAGACTTAATAGGATCTATAGGGTTATTAAGATTCCCTAACTTCTTCGTCAGACTACACGCCGCTACCGTAGGAACCATATGGGGTGCTTTCCTCCCGTTAATAGGGGCGGCACTCTTAGCAGCTGGGTACGTTGAGTTAGGTATGTATAGGTGGTTCGTCGCTGGAGGAGCTGTAGTAACCGCATCACTAATACTGCTTTTAGGTCCAGTAGGTTCTCACGCCCTAGCTAGAGCTTCCTACAGATCCAGAGCCGCAGCCCCCCACCCGTTAATTCACGACGCGTTACAGGAAAAACTGAGGGAAGGTGAGAAGAAATGATTGAATTAGACACGCTAACCTACTTATTCATGGCTTTAGCAGGAGTTGTCTCACTTATTGCTACTTATTTAGCTATCCTAGAAAACGACTTGATTAGAGCGGTGGTCTTCTCCGCGTTACAGAGCACGGTATACGCTATATTATTCTATCTACTCATGGCTCCTGACATAGCGCTAGTCTATATACCAGTAGCCGTAGGTCTATACCCGGCGGTAGTCCTCTTCTTAATAAAGAAGACCGAGAGATCTGAAGGTGATTTAGGAGGAGCTGGGGGTGGTAGTGAGTGAGGATCAAGAGATTCTTGGTGTTGAGCAGCCTGATAATCTTGGTTCTAACACTCTCCCTAGCGTTTACTAAGGGCGCTCTAGGTCACTACCCGCTCCCGCTACCCGGCGTCAGGTTATTAGCTTCTTGGTACTTCTTCACAACACTAAACCCACAATACCCTGCCTTCACGGCTATGAGTCCTGAAGCCGTTACCGCCATAGTCTGGGATTACAGAGGTCTTGACACACTCTTCGAGACAGCTGTTTTCTTCCTCGCCATAGTTGGCGCGCTAGCTTTAATGAGGGGCGTATCACTTAAGAGCGCCCTAAATAACGTGAACAATAGAGTTGGTGACGGCGGGTTAAGCCTAATATGTAAGACCGCTGCTAGGTTGTTAACCCCGTTGATAATAGCAGTGAGCGCTTCTATAGCACTTCACGGGCACTTAACGCCTGGTGGGGGCTTCCAAGGAGGTTCTGCCGCGGCAGTAGCCCCACTACTAGTCTTAGTGATCTTCTCAGTGTATTTCTTGCTGAGTAAGGGTGTTTCAGAGAAGCCCATGCTTATTTTAAGAACTGTCGGTCTCGTAGGCATATACTTAACCGCCTTAGCCGCGGTCTTAATAGGGTTATTCACGGGACTTAACGCTTACGTCTTCCAAAACCAGCCTAAGCCTGACGCGCCCGTAGGACTGCCTGCCCAGATCTCGGGTGCGTTAATAAGTGGTTCACTACTCTTCTTCAACGTTTTCGAGTATTTAGCTGTGGCAGGGGGGTTCACGCTAGTTTTCATACTACTTTCCATACCTGAGGAAGTAGTGAAGAGCTTCATGGGTGGTGAAACTCATGAATGAGGTAAACACCTTCTTGTTCAACATCTTGTTATTCAGCTTATTCTTCAACGTAGGTATATCACTCTACGGCATCTTCGCGAGACCTAGCTTAATAAAGAAGATAATTGCCTTAACGATATTCTCCGACACCGCTAACGTCTTAGCTATAGCTGTGGGTTACAGGGGGTGGCCCTCCCCGAGCCAACCACCGATCCCCCCAGTCATAACCACGACTGAGCCGTCGAGCGAGGACCTCATGTGGTTCGCTCGTCAAGCAGTAGACCCACTACCTCAAGCACTAGTGCTAACAGCTATAGTGATAGGGCTTGCCGTCACACTATTCTTAGTCTTCCTCACACTACAGGTCTATAGACTTTACGGGACAACGGATGTTAGGAGAGTAGCTAGGTTGAGGGGGTGAGTTGAGGTGGGGTTTGCTGGTAAGGTCTCAGGGGTCTTCATCCTAACCTTCATCGTTTACGTAGTGTTTTCAGGGTCTATATCAACGTATGACTTAATCACGGGGGCTGTAGTAGCGTTAGTGACTTCATTGATAACCGCTAATCTAGTCGTAAGCAATCCTAGCAAGCTGTTTCAGGTTAGAAGGTTTGGCTGGCTCCTAGCATACGCGATCAGGTATTTCTTCGTGGACGAGGTTAGGGCACACCTAGACGTAATGAGGAGGATACTACACCCTAGAATGCCCATAAATCCCGGCATAGTTAAGATCCCCTACGAGGTCGTGAGCGATTACGCCATGTTAACCATAGCTAACTCAATAACTAACACGCCGGGTACCGTAGTCGTCGACGTATTCCCCGAAGAAAAAGCTTTCTACGTTCACTGGATAAACGCCGTAGAGACAGAGCCTGAAAAGGCTAGGGAGAGTGTCTCGGAAGTCTTCGAGAAATTCGCTAAGAGGATTTTTGATTGAGGTGGTGAGATCATGTACTACCTGAGTGTAGGTGTGTTGGTTCCTTCACTCATAGGTCTCGCGTTCGTGCTACCTTTACTGGGCATCATCGTAAAGAATATTAAGTTCTTCCACGCGTACGCGTCAGCAGTCTCACTATACGCGTTGGTCGTCGCCACATACAACTTCAGCATAGTCGTTAAAGAGGGTGTTAAAGCCTACCCCTTCAGCGGGTGGTGGCCCCCGATAGGCATATCCTATGAGTTAGACGAGGTGAATTCCCTCATAGCCTTACTCACTGCCTCGGTAATGTTCTTGATAACCCTATATAGCGCGTGGTACATAAGAGATTTGAAGGACGCGCCGTACTACTACACCCTACTCCTAGGTTTGGAGGTCGGCATGCTAGGCTGTATCTACACAGGAGACGCTTTCAACTTGTTCGTTATGTTGGAGGTGATGTCCATCAGTGCTTACGCACTAGTAGGTTTCTACAGAAATAAGCCGGAAGCTGTTGAGGCAGCAATAAAGTACGGGCTCTTCGGAGCCGTAGCTACCACACTATACTTCATAGGGTTGGTCTTCATCTACGCTTCATTCGGGACACTCAACATGGCTGACTTAACAAACAAGGTAAGCTTGTTCTGGAGTTACAATCTAGTTTCAGGTTATTACTATGGTCAGGTATACGCGGCTACTGCGATAGCTCTAGCTCTATCTTTATGGGCCTTCACGTTCAAGTCCGCCGTGTTCCCCAACCACTTCTGGCTCCCTGACGCACACCCTGAAGCGCCAACGCCTGTCTCAGCCGCGTTATCAGGTCTTGTAGTAAACGTGGGTGTCTACGCCGTCTTCAGATTCTTATACACGATATTCAATCCTTTCTCAGCGGTGAGGGATTTAAGAGACTTAATGCTTCTAGTAACGCTGGTTTTAGGACTTGCTTCAGGCCTTATAGGAGCGTTCATGATGGCTATACAAGACGATATAAAGAGGTTGCTCGCATACTCAACGATAAGCCATATAGGCCTGGTCTTAGTAGGTCTCTCCATAGGATCCTCACTCCTCTCCAAGCCCGGCTCGCAAGCCTTCGTAGACGGGCTTACCGGCGCTTTCTACCACCTAATCAATCACAGCCTAGGTAAGTCCCTCCTCTTCCTCACCGCCGGAGTTATAATATACGCGGTGGGAGGGACTAGAAGACTCGACGAGTTAGGCGGTGTGGCGAGGAGGAACCCATTATTAGGTGCCGCACTAATAATAGGTGTTCTCCAGTTGTTGGGTATCCCGCCATTCGGAGGATTCTTCAGTAAGTATCTGCTCTACGCTTCCTATCTTGAGGCAGGAGCACCCTACATCTCAGTAATCATTAACGTAATCTCAGCGATATCACTCTTAGGGTATGTTAGACTACTCTATGCCGCGCTCTTCACGACACCTAAGAGGGAGTTCGTGAAGACTAGCGCGTTACCCTCTATAATACTATTAATACTAAGTGTAGCGTGCTTGATGACCGGTTTACTGTCACCCGTCATGAGTGAGTGGCTACGCAGGTTTGTGGAGGCGACGACCTCAAGAGACGGAATACTTAATTACTGGCTACAAGGATATTTGATTTTCTGGGGTAGGTGAGTGAGGTGAGCCCGCTCAATCTGGATCCTTGGACAGCAACCCTATTCTTAAGCGGTGTGTTGGTGTTCTCGACGCTCGTGATGTACCTGATTTATATCGCACTATCTAGGAAAACACTCCAGACTAGCCCGGAATACTCAGAGCCATACATAGGTGGGGAACCCGCAAGCGTTATAAAATCTGTTGACGTCTCAGTACGCAACTTGTTCTGGGGCGTGGTGAGGGGTGCTGGCCGCAGACTATACACCTTCTTAAGAGACCAGATGCATAACGGCGTATTAAATGATTGGGGTGTGTACATGGTGTCATACATAGGCTTGCTGACTTTAATCGCGTTAATATACTTCATGAGGTGATTTAGGTGGAGGAAGTAACGTTAATCGCGTTAATGGTCTTCAGCGCGCTGGTCTTCCCAGGACTCCTAACACTCTGGATCGCTTCAATGCTTAGCGAGTGGTGGGTTAGGAAGCTCTTCGCCAGGACTCAGAGGAGGATGGGACCCTCGTACGTAGGACCTCTCGGAATACTACAACCGTTCGCGGACTTCCTAAAACTACTCCTAGCTAAGGCAGAGCCTAACTACAGGTACGGTAGCGTTAAGCTCGCGAGAATCTTCGGCTGTGTCGGGGTCGGGGCCATAACGGCCTCACTATTCCTACTACCTATATCACCGCTGAGAATAGCGTTTAATTTCGACGTGATATTACTGATCTACTTCCTTGGTGTCTGGGTAGCGATCTCAGAGCTGCTTATGTCAACCTCGCTCACAAACCCATTCACGATTAAGGGGATCTCAAGATTCTCATCTATCCTGGCCGTCGCGGAGCCGGCGTTCTTCACAGCGACCATAGTCCCCGTATATCTAGTGAGCCTGACCACTAAAGGAGAGCCTGCCTTCTCCGTTAGTACGACCGCTGAATTCGCGTGGACTTTATGGACTAACCCCCTGACAGCGATTCCCATGATCTTAGCGACTATAGCTGCTCTAGTATCCATCCAATCCAAGCTAATGTTCCCGCCGTTCAACATACCGGAAGCTGAGCAAGAGTTGATAGCAGGGGTGGAGACAGAGTTTAGCGGTCCTCTCCTAGCACTCTTTAACTTCCTTCACGACGCGGATCTATACGTCCTCTCCTTAATCGTCGCCGTGATGTTCTTGGGAGGGCCGTATCCGTTCAGCGACAACCTAGTTCTAGGAGTTCTAGCAACCATCTTAAAATACTTAGTAGTCCTCACCCTCATAACAATTCTTAAGTCTTCCTTCGGCAGGTTCAGGGTAGAGCAAGGGGTCTCTACAGTAGTTAAGTATGCGTTGATTCCAGCGTTAGTAGCTCTAGTCTTCTCGGTAGTGGTAGTGGGTCTTATCTAGCGTCGCACGAGCTTAACGTCTTAGTGATTAAGTCAGCTAGGTAGTCCACAGTATCCCGTACTTCAGGACTAAGTCCCTCGCCCAAGCTCAGATCCCTCGCTACTATACCTAAAACCCACACATCCTCGAGTAACCCCTCCCTCCTCAACAACTCAACAACTAGGTTAACCGGTATCGAGTGAGTCGTTACTAATGTTATGGAATCGTTAATAGAGCTTAAACTAGCTATGAAGTAGTTAGGGGTCTCTACCCCCTGACCTGAAATTAGTGCGGCGTCAATTAGTAAGGCTTTTCTTACTGAGAGTTCTTCGATAATTGGCGTGCAGTTCTCTAAGCCGAACTCACACATAATGATCCTGTCCTCTGGGAAGCCGCGACTCAGTAAGAGTTCGCAGAGTTTTAAACCTGCCGCGTCATCACTCCTCAGCTGAGTGCCCACGCAGATGAGGCGGTAATCACCACACACCAAGTCCTTAATGCTGACCTCACCCACCACGATCACCTAACATACCTAGCTTGAGTCCTTTCTCTTTGAGGTCTCCCAGGTTATTAACGCACTGCTTACATATTCGGATTCCCGGCTCCAGCTCCACCGAGCAATTCCTGCAGACAGGCCTGCCGCACATCACACATGAAGTTACTGAGAGCCTAACATTACATATCCTGCACATCAGGTCCTCGCAAACAGCGCAGACGCCTTCCTCATTCACGTGTCTCTCGCACACGTACCTGCCACATATCCTACACTTCCTAACCGCAGGCCTCTCCTCACATACCTCACAAAGGACTAACCCGCCACCCATACAATAACTACCTACGCAATCACTGTTTAAGCTGCGACCCAGACCTAAGAATAATCAACGACAGGATCAGTATGGTAGCACCAGCAACTAAAGCGATTATCGTTAAGACTTCGAATAAAGCCGTGGGAATAACTGCTTTAGTTGTTTTCTCGTGTGATACACTAGTGCTGGGCGTCGTGATCGTTGTCTCGTTCAAGGGGCTCGTTGCAGTTGTCGTGGTGTTGGTTCCTTGAGGTTTTTCACTAAACATTCTCTCCAGCCTACCGAAAAGATCTTCACTCACTAAATCTCTCATCAAGTCTTCCGGCAACTTACTAGATTCATGTATCTCTATCAGTTCGAGATACTTGAAAGAAGTATAGAATTTCTCAATTTCTTCTAAGTCCTCGCTAGTAACGTTAGAATATGTTGATTCACCCGTTATTAGTGTCGGGTAATACAGACGCGCCCAAGCGAGGAGATCTACTGAGACCCACCCGACAGTCGGCACGTAAATAACCACGTACGCGTGAGGACCTGCATTAATGAATCTTGTGAGGGAGCCGTAAACGTCTGTCACGTAATCAAACTTCAGATAGACGTAGCCGTACTGAATCTTCGCCGGTACGCCGTAATACCACAGCAAGCTGAGAAGGATCCTAGACATATCATCGCAATCCCCCTCCCTCCTCTCTAAGACTTCCTCTAAGGATCTGGGTATAGCGCTCGCGTTATATTTTATGAGGTAGCCTCCGTATATGTAGTTAGCAGCCCACACAGCTAAGTAAGTCTTAGACACCTTACTCAAGCTTATGTTCGTGTAAAGTTTGCTACGCATCCACTCCTCAAAGAGAGGTACGACTACCTCGACCACCTTCTCGTTAGGCTGCAGAACATACTTCTCTACTACCTCCTCGGGGTACGGGTAATTGTAAAGGAATATGTTCCCGAGATACAGTGCTTGAGCTATGATATTCATCTCCTTACGTGACTCACGAATCAGGGTTACATTCAACACTACATAACCGCGTGTGTTATTGTTTATAGGGATCATAAAGGAAGTCTTATTCCCCGATGTGTTAATGGTGACATTCCCCCCTACTCTGAAAACACGCACTACCTGAGTATAGTGTGGCTCGGTGTAGTTGATGGGTGTTTCGAAAAAACCCTCGGAAACGTTGTTCGCGTACGTAATTACCGCCGCGTCAACATACGTTAAATTATACACGTCATAGCTCGGGGTTTCCTGAGCGTAGCTAGTGAACCATACTACGTACTGAGGCGCTACGGAGGAAAACACCAGAATTGCTAGTAAGGCGAGCAAGAGACAATGCCTAGTCTTCAACACACTATATCGAAACACTTAATCATCCACCCTTCACATAACATTATCCCTTTAAATTCTTATAACTTCTTTACTTAACGTGGGCGTGATTAATGAGGAGGGTTAGTGAGTTTAGTGAGCGTGAGTTGATTGAGGTTATCGCTAGTCTCCTCGGCGAATACTATGCTGATATACCTTTCGGTTACTTAGATGACGCGGGGGCTCTAAGGATTATGGATAGGTGGTTCTTTCTTAAGATAGACGGCACATCCTTTAAGACCTCGAAGTATCCTTGGATGGGGTTCGACGACCTGGCTTATAGGGTAGCTTTAGGTGCCGCCACAGACGTGATAGCGAAGGGAGGGGTGCCGGTAGCTCTCACAGCCTCAATAGGTCTCCGGAAAGACATGATGTTAGGAGATGTTGAGGAAATAGCTCGCGGTCTACGTGACTCCTGCCAAGCGCTTAAGGCGTTGTTCCTGGGCGGCGACCTAAACGTTTCCGAAGACGGCTGGCTAGACGTCGCCGTACTCGGGGTCTCAACCAATCCCGTAAGTAATAAAGGTCTGAAACCGGGACATAAGGTTTACGCAACGAAATGCTTAGGGATATCCTCGATCCCGGCACTAACATACTATGAAAAGATACTGAGTGAAGACCACATCGAGAAATTCCTTAATTCGTTGAGGAGACCGGATCCACCGTTAAGCTTCTTAAATGATGTCGGTAGGGTGAGGGCGTCCACAGATATTAGTGACGGCTTAGAATCGCTGAGGAACGTCTTAAAAGTTAATGACGTGGCTATGAGACTGCGTGCGGAGGGTGTGTGTAGGGAGGTACTTGAGATCTCAAGACAGTACTCAATAGAGCTGAGGAAGATCTTAAGGTACGTGGGTGAGGAGTTCTCCATAGCTATTTTCACTGAGCAGGAAATGCCTGAAGATTACGTCTTAATAGGTGAGGTCGTGGAAGGCCCTCCAGGCCTCATATACCTTGAAGAGCAGGAGTTACGCGGCGGCTGGGACAATCTTAAGGGCTGGTTATAAGAACTTTATCATATGCTCCACAAATTAAGATACTTCTAGTGCTTGAGAGATCCTTAAATCAAAACCTAAGAAGCTCTACAAGAACCTACGAGGATCTTAAAACCTGCAAACCAAAGATAGTTGTCAATCCTTGCTATTTGGGACGACGTGAAAATATTTATATTAACAGAGTGAAAGTATAGTGAGGTAATGTAGGTTGAGTGGTGGCCAAGGTCTTGAGGGAGGAAAGTTAATAACGCCGTCATACTATGATCGAGCTACGCGAACTATTAGGATAGCTGATAGGGAGGTTAAGGTATGGGGTTCTCTACCTAAGCTTAACGAGAACGAGAAGTTAATCAGGACCACACAGTCTATATGCCCCTACTGCTACGCGTTACTCCCCGCAGTCATTTTTGAGAGGGATGGAAAGCTTTACATAAGGAAGGAGTGTCCTGAGCACGGCGAGATAGAGGAGTTATATCAAGGTAGTTCTGAGTTTGCTAGGAGGATAGAGAAATGGTATGTTGAGGGCAAGGGCCCCAGACACGTCTACACAAGCCTCTCAGCTCCGTGCCCCTATAGCTGTGGTTTATGCCCTATACACAAGAATCACACCGCGTTAGCGAACCTAGTCTTAACGAATAGGTGTGACCTAGACTGCTGGTACTGCTTTTTCTTCGCCGAGAAGTCAGGATTTGTTTATGAGCCGACAATAGAGCAGATTAGGTTCATGATTCAGCAACTCCTTAAGCAAGGCGTGACGCCAGCCGTTCAGTTAACCGGTGGTGAACCGACGTTGAGAGACGATATAGTGGATATTGTTAAGATGCTGAGGGAGATGGGGGTCAGGCACATCCAGTTAAACACCAACATAACTAGGTTCGCCAAGCTATACCTGCTTGAAGGTGAGGAAGCCGCGGTTAAGTTCTCCAGAGATCTGAGGGAGGCAGGGGTTAACACGATATACATGAGCTTCGACGGGGTCTCGCCACAGGCAAACCCTAAGAACCACTGGGAAGTGCCATTCGCTCTAGACGCGTTCAGGAAGTCAGGAATGACTAGCATTGTTTTAGTTCCTACAGTAATTAAAGGTCTTAACACGCACGAGTTAGGGGATATAATAAAGTTCGCGGCCCTCAATAAAGACGTAGTAAGGTCAGTTAATCTGCAACCAGTGTCCTTGACTGGGATGATAAAGAAGGCTGAGAGGGATGAGTTGAGGGTCACCATATATGACGTAGCTAAATTAATAGAAGAGCAGACAAAGGGTCAGATAAAGGTTAATGACTGGTTTCCAGTACCGGCTTCAGTGCCTATCTCAGAATTCGTTGAAGGTTTCAGAGGCGAGTTTAAGTTTGAGATGGCTAATCACCCGGAGTGTGGTGTTGGGACTTACGTGTATATAAGGATGAATGACGGGGAACCCGAGTACATACCCATCACCAGAATGATAGATGTTCAAGGCTTTCTAGACTACCTCACGGAAAAATCTACTGAGCTGAAGAGTGGTGGGAGTAAGTACTTAGTAGGGTCTAAGCTGGTGATCTCAGCACTACTAAAGTATATTAAATGGGGTGAGGTACCCTCAGAGATTAAGGGGATTCTACGCAAGCTGATAAGCGAGGTGCTAATTAAACATACTTACGAGTCTCTCGGCGAGTGGCACTATAAATTCACTTTTCTTGGTATGATGCACTTCATGGATCTCTACAACTACGATGTTGAGAGAGTTATGAGGTGTAACGTACACTACTTAATGCCTGACGGTCGCGTGGTTCCCTTCTGCACCTTCAACGTACTCAATGACGTGTACAGAGACTACGTACAGAAAAAATACATGTTTACTCTTGAAGAATGGTCTAGGATGAAGGGAGCTGGCAGCATAGGTGAGGCAGTAAAGTATAGGAGGAACCTAGACTTAATAAAGAAGATGACGTCACACCCGCTCTACATAAAAACTTACAAAGACTTCATCAATAGATGGATTAACATGTACCCGTGGCTTAAAGACTCTCTACTAGCTTAATTGAAAGATTTAGGTTTTCTATACCTCTCCCCTAAACCTAGAGTACAGCTTCTCAACTTCCTCATACCATCTGGTCAAGCCCTCAGGTCCTTCAGG
Organism: uncultured Desulfurococcaceae archaeon; assembly: GCA_964482405.1. Taxonomy (GTDB): domain Archaea; phylum Thermoproteota; class Thermoprotei_A; order Sulfolobales; family NBVN01; genus Zestomicrobium. Next base: position 19,695 of record CAYZXH010000002.1, read on the forward strand.
GTAGTTCATGTAGAGTTGCTTAGCGTCATTCATGTAGTGAGCGACCCTACGGAGTTTGAAGAGAAGTGAGGGTCTTGATAAACCAGCTAATAATCTCATGGCTTTCTCGACAACGCTGAGTTCTAGGTCTCCTTTAAGAGAGACTGTGTTTAAGTCTTCCTCCTTTATGATCTTCTTACTCATCCCGTACTCTAGGTCTTCATCGCTTAATCTCTGGAGGAAGAGTCTGAATATGTCTAGGGCTGCTTGCTTAGCCCCGTACCTCTTATTAAAGCATATGTTAGCTTCCCATAAACTCTTCGCGGATGTATCGCCTACTTCCAACGCGTGTCTTACGGATTTGGATATACACCAAGAAGCTAACATAGCGGAGCCTTTGCCGCCCCCATGCACTGGGTTTACTGCGTAAGCTGCGTCACCCGTCACCGCTATACCGTTCCAGACGAGAGTCTTCAGCGGCCTCCTAGTAGGTACGGCGGCGCCGCCAGCCTCAATAACTTCACTACCGCTAAAGACTTCCCTGCTTATGACGTGCTCGTGTAGGAGATCTTTAGGGTTGGGGTAGTTCATGCCGCCCTGAACGCCTAGCCCGACATTAACTACGTCGCCTTCTTTAGAGTAGGGGAAAAACCACCAGTACCCTCCGGGAGCTATCTTCTTGCTGACGTATATCCTGAGTATCTCCGGTTCCTCAATCTCTTTCTTCAACTTCCTGACCTCTCTGTAAGCTATGTTCATGTCTTTCGGGTCTATATCCTCCCTCACAGGCCACTTAACGTTAAGTTTTCTGACGATCGCTCTAGCCATTCCTGAAGCGTCAACTAAGATCTTAGAACCGACCTCCAGCTTCCCTCTACCCTTAACCCACACGGAGACCCCGACTACGTAACCGTCTTTAACCAGGGGTTCTACTCCTTGAGACTCACCCCAGAATTCCACGCCCCTGTTGATGGCTTCACTCAGTAAATACTTAGTGTACTTCATTCGATGAACTTCGTAACCATCGCCCATAACCCTATACCTAAATTTTTCGGAGGGTGAGTACACATCAATTCCTTTCACGTAACCTTCTAATAACTCGTCAGCAGGTACCTCAAGACCTAACTCGTCGAAGTGATGCTTGCCTATGGCGTCGCCGCAAGGCTTATCACCTATCCTCTCAAAAGGCTTTACGTCCAGCACTAAGGTCTTGAAACCATCCTTACTCAGGAAGTAAGCTAATGAAGCACCCGCGATCCCGGAACCTACTATGACCACGTCGTACGAAACCACGTGAGCACACCATGAATATTATGGAGATGTATTTTAATTTTTGTGTTAAGACCTCAAATATATTCTCTCCATACACCCGTCCTTATAAGGTCTTATGTACTCGTAATTCCTTTCGAAGACGATTTCAGGATTTAAGTGCTTAAGCACATACCTACACACAGGCTCTGAAACCAGCCTACACACATATCTCGTGTCTAGACCTAAGGATAAAGCAAGTCTCAGTATGGGACATGGATTCCTACATATAGTGACTAACTCGTTAGAAGTAATCCTCACCACCTCAACATGTTCTTTCTCGAGTCTGAGGAACTTATAATAGAATAAGTCTAGCAAATCACTCATGCTCTCCGCCCTACGCGGCTTCAGAGTCCATAGAAACCCGTAAGCATAGAAAACGAATAGTCCTAACAATAAAGCGGCTCTCTCCAAGATTTCTTTAAAGGACTTAATAAGACGCATTATGGTCTAACCAAGTATTTCTTGTAACGATTTTATAAAACCTCTGCGCGAACATTGTTCACGCTTTTATTAGTTACTTTAAGAATATTTCGAAGAAACCCGCTCTTCAGGTGTGGGGGTCAAGAGTGTTTAAGGAATCACTTAAGGAAGGCTCTGAAGAGTTTTTCGCTGCTTTAGTGTATAGTGTTGGGGATCCTGCTGGTAAGGGTATGGCGGATTTTATCCGGAAGATTGTTAAGTATAGGGAGACCCAAGTAGTCGGTAGTGAGGTTTCTTTCCTTATCGAAGAACTTAACGCTTTACTGATTGGTTTTAAGGAAGACGTTATCTACTTTGATTTCTTAGATGACGTATTACCTAACGCTAGCTTCTACGTTATCTTGTCTCGCCACAAGGCTAGCTCAGGCATTAAGTCGCTGACTGTTCACCACACCGGAAACCCTACCGCATCAGCTGATATGGGAGGTAGGCCGAAAGAACTTTCAATAGCTAATCCAATCTTCTCATACCTCACCTTAAGAAACTTGAGGGAGTTAGCCGTAGATAAGCTCAACGATTTCGAGGTCGTTTACGAGGTGACGCATCACGGACCTACCAATCTCCGGAAACCACTAACTTTCGTTGAGATAGGTTCCTCGGAAGCTGAGTGGGCTTACGAGAAAGCACATGAAGTAGTTGGTGAGTCAGTTGTGAAGGCTTTAAGGGAGTTCAGGCATCCAGTTAGTTGTGTGCCGACGGTGGGTTTCGGGGGGCCGCATTACGCTGAGGGATTCACTAAGAGAGCTCTTAAATACGGGGAATGCTACGGGCACATAATATCTAGGTACGCCATCAAGGAAATCTCGGGAGTTGAAGAACTCAGATACATAACTAAGGAATCCGTATTAAGAAGTAAGCCAGCACCGACCAAGGCAGTCATAATGAGGAAGATAGGTTCGGAACCCAGATCCATCATAACCAGTGAGTTAAGGTTGTTAGGGATCCCCCATGATATCATCGACTAATACCCTCAGATCTTTATTATAACGCGTCAGCAGTTTATTTTGGGGACGTAATTGGACAGAGTAGTGATTAAGCTTACCGGGAAGTTATTCAGTCCGGAGAACGTTAAAGTATTGATGGAGATTGCTGAGATAATAATTGAGCATAGGAAGAAGGGATTGAAGATGGCTGTCGTAGTTGGCGGTGGCGAGACTGCGAGGAGATACATAAGCATGGCTTCAGAAGCTGGTGTTTCCCTGGGATGGCAAGACATCTTAGGGATAGGTGCTTCAAGACTCAACGCGATGTTATTCTCTGCATTACTCGGTGATTACGCGTACTACCCAATACCAACAAGAATAGAGGAATTCATACACGCGTGGAATCTGGATAGGATAGCTGTTGGCGGGGGACTGCAACCAGGTCAATCAAATAACGCAGTAGCCGCGTCGCTAGCAGAGTTACTTAACGCTGAGTTACTTATTAACGCTACCACTGTTGACGGGGTTTACGAGAGAGACCCTAGAACAGACCCTAACGCAAGACTACTTAAGGAGCTGACGATAGAGGAATTAAAAAATGTTTTATCGCAGTCCTACACGCCAGGTAAATACGAGTTGCTAGACCCCATAGCTATCTCGATTATTGAGAGAGCAAAACTAAGTGTTGTTTTCATAAACGCCTTCAAGCCATACATGCTTAAATCAGTCTTATCAGGTGAGAGAATCTACGGTTCTTGGGTAAGTCCATGAAAGAAGAGGTTTTAAAAGTAGTTATGGGGTTTCTGGATAAGAGCTACATAAGTTATGTCATCCCTAGTCATTGTCTCAACGCATACATGAACAGAGTACCTCAGAAATTAAGAAGTCTCCTCGGAAAACCGACGATCTTAAGTGAGACGGTGGTTGAGAGGGGCTGCGTGCCTCACACAGGCTTAGCACTTCATGGCGTGACGCCGACCGGTGAGCGAGGCACCTACATCGAGGTTTACAGGGGTTACTTACCCCCTCTGCCGTCCTTCACCCCTGCGCAATGCGTTATCAGTCCTGACGGAAACATCGTAGGTTGCAGATACTTACTACAGAAGAGGTATGTGGATGCCTCATGCGTCGAGCAGGACTTACCTAACCAAGTTAGTGAGGACGAGCTACGAGAATATGTTATGAGAGTATTTAGGTCATTAGATAGTGAAGGTTTATGGCTGTACGTAATTGATTGCGAAAAGAAGCTAACTCTAGTTAGGGCTTTAGAGAAGAAAATTATTCAGTATTAACTTGAGGATGAACTAAGACGAGTTATGTTGAGATTACTGGTATGGTACCAAATCTAGCTATATGCACTTCTTTAACGTTGAAAGCTGGTATGACCCTAACACCAATAGGTTTCTTCTTCACCTCGTAGGCAGCTAACACATCCTTCAAGACATGCTCAACTACCTCCACACCGCCCGGTAAGGCAACCATGTCAACCCCTACGAGGCAGTAAGCTGTTAGGAACGTGAGGTGAGGTAGTTTCAGGGAACCCTCCCTCACCAGCCTCATGAGGTTATTGTCTTCCCCGACTGGTAGCATGACCTCGTTGAATCCTAAGGACTTGATCTCTTTACTTAGTTCTTGAAGCATGTCGTTCAGTTTCTTAACACCCCAAGCACTTCCGGCACTTGGGAAGGGAACGCCGCTCAGGAATTCTATTATGGGAACCACAGACTCATCCATCCATGGGGAAAGAGACGCGTCTATGCCTAAATACGGTATTTCGATATTCTTAAATACGGAACTCAGTATGTTGTCTAGTCTCTTAAGACTCATACTTATTTCATCGTAAGCCTTCTTTAAAGTCTCCTGTGTTTTAAGCGATCTTAAGAAATCATTCGCGTATCTCAACGCGATCGACGCACCATACCTTTTAGGGGTTGAGAGAGGGTAGTACGGTGTTTCCACGTAATCACCTATAGTGAAGCCCAGTCTAGTAGACACCTCAACACCTAACTCACCAACCATGCTGACGAGGAGTTCCGCGGCCTCACGTATCTCATCCGAGCCAGAGATTAAGAGGGTTGCGAACCCGTTACCACACTCTAAGATCTTCCTTAAAGACTCCCTACTTGCGTCACCGACGCTGACATGATAAGCTGAGAATAAGTACTTACTACCACACAAATACCTAACCACTTCTTGAGGAGCGTCATCAGGCAACGTAACCCTAATAGTCCACGGCGTGAACCCGGTATTCACCAAAGCTTTCTCACTTAATTCTAGGTCTTTCTTTACATCACTTAAATCCCGCACCTCGTCATACGTTAAAGTTAAGGCACGTATTATCAACACGCATCAACTCATCCTCATCCATTTTGGTGCGGGGGGTGGGATTCGAACCCACGCAGGCCTACGCCAGCGGGTCTCTCGCTCTTAATGCCGGAGGACTTGAGCCCGCCCCCTTTGACCTGGCTCGGGCACCCCCGCACCAATAAGAATTAAGTATAGAATCAAATAAACTTTTATTTTCTATGGATCAAAACCGATACTTTCAGTGATCTCTCACTGAGGAAAAGACTTACTCTCAAACTTATCTAAGCTCCTCATAACATACGTAATTAGTGAATTAGATGAGGACAGTCACTGTCAGGTTGCCTGAGGAATTAATCGAGTGTATAGATATTTGCTCCCTTAGGAACGGCAAGAGTAGGTCTGAAATCATAAGAGACGCACTAAACCACTACATGAGTCGCGAACACGAAAATAAGAAAAGAAAACTCAGGTTGAGGAAGGTCTGTCTCTACTAATACTCAGTCGGGGGTTCTCTCTTCATTAATTCTGTAGCACCTAGCTTTCCTCATCCACAAAAATAATCCGGGACATCCCTTATTAATCTAAGCTAGCGGTTGCTGCTTAACGCGAGGTTTTCCACGAATTCGCGTATCCTCCTAACACCCTCCACTATCCTCTCCTCGCTTACCGCGTAGCTAAACCTAATGAAGTTCTTCCCGAATTCTTTAGGGAAAGCTGTCCCAGGAAGTACCACCACGTGTTTTTCCTCCATTAATCTGGTCACGAAGGCTTCCACGTTCAACCCGGTAGCTTCCAGGATTTTAGAAATCTTCGGAAATAGGTAGAAAGCTCCCTTACCACGCCACACCTCAAACCCCTTAACTTGTTTTAATTCTTTGTGCAGTGTTCTCCTCCTCTTATCAAACAAAGACACCATTTCTTTAACGAAACTCCAATCACTCCTTAAAGCTTTAATCCCGACTTTCTGAGCTATTGAGGGAGGACACGACCACGTATTTACAGCTAGTCTTGTAAGGACTTTAGAGACCTCACGCCTAGCGACTAGGTAGCCCAGCCTCCACCCAGTCATTGAGAACGTCTTAGAGAATCCGTTGCAGTAGAGGACGTGATCCCTCCAGTCAGGGAAGCTGATGAAAGACTTGAAGTCGGCGTCCTCGTAAAGAAAGTTATCGTATATCTCGTCGGCTATTACTAGAAGGTTATAATCTCTAGCTAAGTTCATGATTTCCTCCACTTCCCTACTACTGAAGACGGCGCCGGTTGGGTTATGCGGATTGACTATGGCTATGCCTCTGGTCTTGCTCGTTATTAATTCATGTATTAAGTCTATGTCCAAGGAAAAACCTGATTCCTCACCTAACCACTTCAGGGGGGCGTAAACAGGTTTAGCGCCGAGAAACTTAGGTAACTCTGAGTAGACTGGGTAGGTAGGGTCTGTCACGATGACTTCGTCACCGGGCCTCACGTAAGCAGCCATAGCTAAGTATGCCGCGCCCTTAGTACCTATAGTTATCACGACCTCGTCAGGCCTTACGTCGCTCCCGTAACGCGTGTTAAGGTAGTCCGCTACCGCCTCCCTCAATTCTTCAATCCCTTCGGTCTCGGTATACCCTGTGAATCTCTCGTCAAGAGCTTTCTTACCCTCATCAACCAGGAATTGAGGTGTGGGTATGTCCGGTTGCCCGACGCCGAAAGATATAACGTCAAAGCCCTTGGATGCTAGTTCCTTAGCACGCGATATGTATTGAAAAGCTATCTCACCGGACAGATCATCTAGAATTGCCTTGTAATCGAGAGTGGGCTCACTCACGTCTCATCACCAATATTGTTTCACGTAACTATTAAAAATAGCCCAGCCCTTCAGGGCGGGGAGGAGGTCAGCGTGATTAACTTAGATATTTTTGAGGTTTAGAATCAATATCTTAGGGGTAAGCTCTTTGAGTAAGCAAGACGACTACGATGACCTGCATTGGTCTCAAGACTCACACACTTCTCAGTTTAGCAGGTATATCAATCCGTCACTCATAGACTTCATCGACCACTTACAGAGTTTTGAGTATATTCCGGAGATTTCCGAAGTAGCTGATTTAATGGACCTACACACGTCTACGGTGTGGAAGATTATGAAGGCTATAAAGCAGAAAGGTCTTGAGTTTCAAGGACTTATAGACGTTGCTCGCTTAGGTATGGTTGAGGTTATCTTAATCTTCGATAAGTTTCTCGATATCACTAAGTTACCTAAGTGTTTGCTCAGGGAGTACGCGCCGGTTCTCCCGTGGGGTTCTTACCTCAGATACGTAGTACCCAAAAACTCTGTTGAGAGCTTCCTGACGTCGCTATACGTTAAGTTAGGTGCTGAGGCTAGAGAGGTCTACGTGCTACCCGTAACCGTGCATAATAGACCTAGCTTAAAGGAATACTACGACGTAACGTCTAAGAGATTCTTGTTAAGCTGGGATACCTTAATAACGCGTATCAAGACATCCCCTAGAGAATCCCTACCCAAGGAGATCCCTGAGGTGAGGGTGAGGTATGATGAGGTAGACCTACACATTGTGAGGGAGCTCGAGCTCAACCCCTTCACCTCCGTCAAGAATATAACCAGGAAACTTAGTGAGGAATCACGCTTAGATAGAGTGCTTAATTACGTGTTGGTTCTGAGACACTATAATAACCACGTAAGGAATAGGGGTGTTATAAGGGGTGTTAGACTGAAACTCGAGCGTTTATTCCTAGACCCGCCAATCAAGACGTTGAGCGTGATCGTGGGTAACCCGATAGACTTACTGAGGGTTTCTAAAGTGCTGAGTACTCACGTGTACTTCCTAGACTCCTACGTGAGCTTATCTGACAACATACTAGTAACTCAAGCATTGATACCCCCTAGACTAATATTCGACCTAAGCCTCTTCTTAGAGAAGCTGAGAATAGATGAGGTCATAAAATCCTGGAGGAACATATACCTAGATAACACCAAGTTGAGGAAGTACGCGTTCCCAGTGAAGCTATACACCCTCACCGTAGACGAGATGCTTAACTTAAGCGATGACGAGTTAATGATTAAAGAATTAACTTGACGTCAGCGAGACGTGAAGTACTTGAGGAACGTTTAGTGAAGTTAATTAAAACGTTTATAAGGACATCTTAAAGAAACATATAGGGATACATAGTTTTGGAGTTCACTCAGTTTCCCACAATAGACGACGTCGAGTTAAGTAAGAAGAAGGTTCTTGTCCGCGTTGATTTCAACTCACCCATCGATAAAGACGGTAAGATAATGGATGATTCAAGAATAAAGGCTCATCGTCAAACACTCCTAACGCTACTTAATCGCGGAGCTTCTGTAGTTGTGATAACTCATCAAGGAAGACCCGGCGACAACGACTTCATAACCTTAGAACCCCACGCCGAGAAGCTTCAGGAAGTCCTCGGAGTTAAGGTAAGGTTCGTTAGCGACGTTATAGGTCCCGCAGCCTCCGAAGCTATACGGAGCTTGGGTGAGGGCGAGATCCTGTTACTCGATAACGTTAGGCTGGTTTCCGAGGAGTTGATTGAGGCAGAACCCGAGAAGCACTCCAGAACATACTTAGTCAGGAGACTCTCACCTCTATTCAATTACTTCGTATTCGACGCTTTCGCGACAGCACACAGATCCCAGCCCTCCATAGTAGGGTTCCCGATAGTTCTCCCGTCAGTAGTCGGCTACGTCATGAGAGACGAGCTCGAAGCATTAAATAAGTCAATACTGAGCAACGAGTCCCCAAGACTCTTCGTCTTAGGAGGTGCTAAGGTCAGGGACACAATAAAGATAATAGAGTTCTTAACGAAGAAGAGAATAGCTGACAGAATACTCACTACGGGCCTCGTCGGCTTAACATTCCACGTAGCTAAAGGTGGTAGAGCCGGTAAGTCCCTCCTGAAATTCCTTGAGGAGAAAGGCCTCACCACCTTAATACCCCTAGCCCGGAGAGTGATTTTATCAGGTGCACCAGTAGACACCCCCTACGACGTTAAAGTGATTAAGGAGGACGGAAGCGTCACAGAGGAACCCATAAATACTGCTGATGGAATACCTGTGGACATAGGGTCCTACACGTCCCTGATGTTTTCCGAGATGATTAAGGAAGCCTCCGTGGTCGTTATGAGGGGTCCGGCCGGGTACGTCGAAGACCCTAGATTCAGATCCGGCACTCTAGATATATTGAAGGCAGCTCTCGAAAGCAACGCTTACGTGATAATCGGGGGCGGACACCTAGGCTCTATGCTTGATGAGGTTGATGTGAGGAAGGAGAAGAACCTACACGTCTCAACGGGTGGCGGCGCTCTCCTCATAGCGCTCTCAGGCGAGACACTCCCCGCATTAAAAGCTTTGGAAATCTCATACAAGAAGTTTTTCGCGGGTGGTTCCTCGTGAAGGTTAGAGTAGGGGTAAACGGGTACGGAACTATAGGTAAGAGAGTTGCTTGGGCCATAACACTACAACCGGATATGGAGTTAGTCGGTATCGTAAAGACAAAACCTAACTGGGAGACACTCTCAGCTGTTAAGAGAGGTTTAAGGATCTACACGCTGAAAGAAAATATGCGTGAGTTCCACGCGAGAGGAATCGAGGTTCACGGAACGTTAGAAGACCTGCTTAACTCCGTTGACGTGATAGTTGATGCGACGCCAGGCGACATAGGCGCTACATACAAGAAACTCTATGAGAGCTTTGGGCGTAAGGCCGTCTTCCAAGGAGGTGAAGAGCCTGAGGTAGCTGAGGTGAGCTTCAACGCTCTAGTAAATTACGATGACGCGTTAGGTAAGAACTACGTTAGGGTAGTGTCATGCAATACTACCGGCTTATTAAGGATAATATACGCGATATCGAGACTAGGCAAGATAAAGCGTGTGAGAGGATTCATAGTTAGGAGGGCTGCCGACCTAAAAGAGATTAAGAAGGGGCCTATTGAGGGGATAATTCTCGACCCTTCTAAGCCGCCCTCACACCACGCGCTAGACGTCAACACAGTGATTAAAGACCTAGACATAATCACCTACGCGGTGGTAGTTCCAACCACGTTAGCACACATACACACTCTCCAATTCGTGTTGGAGGGGGCAGTGTCTCGCGATGAAGTTCTCGACACATTAGCCAACACCCCGAGGATACTATTAGTTGATGGAGGATTACTTAAATCTACCGCTGAGTTAAGAGAGTTAGCGAGGGATTTGGGGAGGCCTCAAGGAGATATATACGAGAATGTTGTGTGGTCTGATAGTATTCTCGTGAGAGGGGATGAAGTCATGCTGACCTACGCCGTACACCAGGAAGCAATAGTAGTCCCAGAAAATATTGACGCTATACGTGCTATCACGAGACTTAAAGAAAGAGCTGAGGATTCTATAAAGATAACTGATGAGACCTTAGGTATTAAGAGGTGGTTGTAGTGAGTTACTATCCTGAACCAACATATATAGTGAGTTACCTCTTCAGGAAAATACTGATACCTGTTGATGGGTCGACGATGAGTTTCAGAGCTCTTGAGGTAGGGCTTGACTTCGCGTCGAGGTACGGCTCCAAGATAAAGGTGTTGATAGTTGAGGATCGGTCAATCCCTAACGTAGACGAGGTTGTGAAGAGAGTTACTGAAATATCTAGTAAGAGAGGGATTAGCGTTGAGGTGAAGGTGAAGAAACCTAATTACCCGGACACCTCAGTAGCTACGGCCATCGTGGAGGAATTGCTTGAAGAGCACTACGACCTAGTCATACTAACGGCTCGCGGCAGAACACTCAATCCAGATTTAGTTATTGGTTCCATAGCTTTATCCGTAATAATAAACTCAAATACCTCGATCTTCTTAATAAGATAACCGAAGGTTTTTATTTTATTGCGTCTTACACGTATTGAGTAGTGTGGTGGTTTAGTTGAGTAAAGAAAACACTAAGAAATACGTGTTTGACGAAATACACGGTTACATAATCTTAGACTCCTTAATGAGGGACTTGGTTGACACACCCCCTCTGCAGAGATTGAGGAGGATTAAGCAATTATCTCAAGCTTGGTACGTGTTCCCGGGTGCAGTACATACAAGGTTTTCTCACTCACTAGGTGTCATGAAGCTAGCTGAGAGGGTTGCGGATAAGCTCATAAACGACGGCATAATAAGCAGAGATGATAGGGACTTGCTCAGGACCGCAGCACTTCTCCACGACGTCGGTCACACACCCTACTCACACGCTCTAGAATACGTGTTCTACTCTAATTACGGGATAAATCACGAGGAGTTAAGCTACATGATAATTGTTGAGGAACCCCATATCAGGGAAGTTCTTTCTAATCATGGGCTCTCACCAGACGAAGTAGCTAAGATAGTGACCGGCGCGCATGAGGAACCGGCTTTCAATAACCTCTTAAACAGCGACTTAGACGTTGATAGGCTTGATTACCTACCTAGAGACGCGTTACATACAGGCGTTAAGTACGGTTTAATAGATCTTGAGAGGATAATTCAGACGTTAACTTTAGATGATGAGGGCTGCATAGCAGTACACCCTAAAGCAATACACGCCGTAGAGTCTTTCTACGTCTCCCGTCTCCACATGTATAGGTCTGTTTACTACCATAAAACAATAACAGGATATCAGTTATTGCTAGCAGCGATATACGAGATAGTGTTATTTGAGAGAGAGGTTAAGAGTCTTTTAGAACCTTTCACATCTCTCGAAGGTATTAGGAAGGCCGTGAGGGAAGGAAGTATTTCTGTGTGGGACGACTTCCTAGTGGGAGGTATTTTAAACGTCATATTAGCTAGGAGATTAGGTAGTGAGATACTTAGAGAGCTCATTAAAGCGTACGTTAATAGAAGGGGTTATAAGGCTTTCTATAACTACATAAGTTTTAAGCAAGAACAAGGCATCACGCAAGCAGAGATAGATAAATTAAGCAGGGTTAGCAGAGCACTCCTAGCTAGGGGAGTTAACGCCTACACCTTCAGAACCTATACTGAGTCGGTCCCGATAATTTCTAGAGAGAAGGAAGTTAGGGTCTTGAGTAACGCGAGATCCATGAAGATATCAGAGCTGGGAGATTCCATAATCAAGAGTCTTCCCAGATATATGGAGATCGTTAGGATTTACGCGTTGCCAGCACTTGAGGAAGCGATTAAGGGCCTTGTCTAAGCCCTCACTCAAATTCCTTACGCATTAAGTAAGCGTCTGAGTCAGGGTAGTAATTAGGTAATATCTTGACAATCTTGTAGCCTAGCTTCTTATAAACGCTTAAAGCCCTCGCATTCTTCACCGAAACTTCGAGCTCAACACACTTAATCCCGAATTTTAAGCACCTATCTTCAAAAAATGTCAGTAGTTTCTTACCTAATCCTCTCCCGCGCGAGTCAGGGTCCACGGCTATGGAAGCTACGTGACAGCAGTTATTAGTGGCCGTAAAACCCGTTATGTAGCCTTTAACGAGCCCGCCACACTCCACAACCAAGAATAGTTCTGGGTGAAGAAATAACTCAGAAATGAATACTGTGGCAGGGTACGGGTACTTAAAAGACCCCCTTTCTATCTCAATTATTCTCTCTAAATCTTTGAGGGTCGCGTTCCTCACTACACACTCGCTTACTTCAGAGCCCATAACTTCATTACCTCGTCTTCCACGTAAGGCTCATAAACATATTCTCTCTCGCGGTTCCTGAGTATCTCTAGGATAGGCCCTTCACCCACTCTAGGGAGTACTTCACCAATCACCGAAGCTTCTATGTTATTCTTCTTGAGTAGTTCTATTGCTTCCTCGACGCGCTCCCTAGGAACTGAAGCTATTAAAGCACCCGAGGAGAGAATCTTCAATGGATCTAAACCTAAAGCCTTAGTGATTTCTAAAGTTACCTTGTGGAGAGGGATTTTATCAGCGTATACTCTTATGAGCTTGCCTGACGCGTAAGCCATTTCCGCAAGACCCCCTAATAATCCCCCTTCAGTCGGGTCATGCATGCCGCTCACGAGACCCTCCCTACTTAGGAGAGTTGCTTCCTCCACGACGCTGATTAAGTCTATCATTTTCTCACCCGCCTCCAACGTTCCCTCACTAACCCCTCTAGCGATAAGCACCTCCCTGAAATCTGAGGAGAGTATCGCCGTTCCCTCAATACCTGCGTACTTACTCATGATGATTAAATCACCTTCCTTAACGTTCCTAACATCCACTAAGTTGCTCGTTTTTAGTATGCCGAAGGCGGTAGTTGCGGTTATCGGTCTCTTAACACTGTCAGTGAATTCTGTGTGACCCCCAACCATTAACGCCCCATACCTACTCAACGCTCTCCTCATAGAACTCGTTATTATGTCAACTAATTCCTCGTCAGAGTTCTCGGGGAGCAGAATTACTGACGTGAAGAATTTTGGGTAAGCACCTATCATCGCAACATCGTTAGCAGGTATTACTATGGAGAGGGTTCCAAGGTGTTTGATAGCTCCTGAGATCGGGTCTGGATGAACACCCACCAAAACCTCGTCACATACCTTGATAGCCGCGGCATCTACTCCCACATCCGCTTGAAGAACTATTGAAGGGTCACAAGACACGAACCTACTCAACACGTACTTCTTAAGGCTTTCAGGTCTGAGCTTCATTCAATTCCCTTAATGGATTTCGTTATAACAAATAATATGTCCTTAATGAATGTATTCAGGGATTTGCTTGGTTGAGGTAGTGTTTCTAGGTGTTGGTGGGTGGTTGTCAAACCCTCTATACGGGCAATCAAGCGTTCTCGTGCTGGGTTCTGACAAGAACATATTGTTAGATGCTGGTGAGGGAACCTTAGAGAAACTGACTAAGTGTTCTAGGATAGACGTCAACGACTTAGACTACATTATCTTAACACACTCACACGGGGATCACGTGCTCGGGTTACCTACTATAGCGCAACACTTAAGACGCCCAGTAAAGGTTGTGGGTTTGAGGGAAACATTAGGTGATTTAAGGAAGATTTTCGAGGCTCTACACATAGAGAACAAGCTCCAGCAACTAACTTTCTTGGAGATTCTGCCCGGAGGTAGTGAGGAGCTTGGTGAGGGGCTGAAGCTTAAGTGTGTTAAAGCAAAACACGTGATACCCGCTATATCCGTGTTGCTGGAGGTTGACGGTGTTAAAATAGCTTATAGCGGTGATACATCCTATAACCCGGAGTTCTTGAGCGTGGCTGAGAACGCGGATCTACTAATCCACGAGTTTTCGGTTCCTCGAGAGATGCAGGAATTAGCTGAAGTCTTAGGTCATACAGCTCTCACAGACTTCGAACGTATAGTAAAACTCTCTAAACCTAAGAGGGTAGCTCCAGTACACTATTACCTAGAAGCACCTAAACTAAGCTTGTCGTCCGTGGAAAACGTGGAGTTAGTCATCCCAACACCCTGCTCTAAACTAAGTTTTTAATAACTGTGTGAGAGTTTAAGTATGCTCGGATTAGTAAATATTTGTCAAAACACTATTAAACTTTTTAAGTATTATAGCGGTTTTAATTTAGGGTGAGTCCTTGCCGGAAGTGAGGAGAATTCAGAGATTCGGTAAGTCAACCTTAATGGTTTCGTTACCGGCGAGCTGGGTAAAAACAATGAAGTTATCACCTGGCGACAGCGTATCAATAGATTTGATGGAGGATGGGTCTTTGAGGATAGTGCCTCTCTACATGTCGCAAAAAAGAGAGGAGAGGACACTGCAAATCAAGGTAAGCAAGAACTCTTCCGAGGTATTGCTAGCTAGAAGTGTTGTCGCCGGGTACCTCCTCGGCGCCGACGTCGTGGTCGTGGAAGCCATGGACGGGGTCTTATCAGAAACACACTTAAGAACTGTTAGGGAGATTGTTAAGGAGCTCTTAGGGGCTGAAATACTTGAGCATACGCCGAGCAAGGTCTCAATACAGATCTTAATAGACCCGAGCAAGTACTCAGCACTTAACTTACTTAATAGATTACTTAACCGAGTTAAGTTCATGATACAGCACCTGCAGATAGCGGTGGTAGATAACAAGCCTTACCTATTACACGAGATAGAGGAGATAGAGAAGGAGGTTGACAGACTTCACGCACTAGCCATTAGGCAATTTCTTCAAGCACAGAACGACAGATCCCTCAGCAAATACCTAGGGATTAAGACCTCTCTGATACCGGAGTATAGGGGTATAGTCAGGGGACTTGAGGAAGTAGCTGACGCTTTAAGTTCTGCAGCACAAGTGCTCAAAGAATTAGGTGAGAGAGGCCAGCTAACACTGTTTAGTTACGAGTCGAATATCCTTAAAGAAAGTCTTGACTATCTCCTCATGACTGTCGAGAGAATAGATAAAGTATTTAAGACTTTAGATCTCTACGTAGCTAACGAAGTAATCAACATGGTTACTGAATACTATACACTCATAAGGAAATACGACGAGCTCTTCTTCAGGTCGCTCAAGCAGGAGGAACCAGATAAATTATTTGATAAGGGTTACGTCCTGGTGCGTGAGTTCATCGACAGACTCATCGAAGCCGGCAGGTCATTAGAATCCGTTTCTGAAGCACTTTTCGACATATCTATAGAGAGAACCGGAGCTACTCTAGACATATGTAAAGTCTTCATATAGGGGACATGAGTCTTTCTTTTTAAGCAAATCAATACTTCAAGTTATACGTCGGGGATTAACCGTTAAGTTCGACATAGCTAAAGCTACGGAAGACGTACTCGAAGGTGATGTGTGGCAAGCACTAGAAGTGTTCTTAACGGAGCTTGAGGCGGCTGGAGCCTCGCAGAAAACTGTTCGCGCCTACAGGTACGGGATTAGCGACTTCCTTAAATTCGCTAATAAGAACTGCGTGAGAGAGTTGAGTATTGAAGACTACAATAAGTGGAGATTAGAGAGGTTGAGGAAGGGATTTCCGGAAGGCTCGAACGATAAGAGAAGGATTCAGACCACTCTGCACTACTACTCACTCTACGTAAGATCATTTATTAAGTGGTTAGGTATAGCTGATAAGATACCGGCAGTCTCCAGACCTAGGGGGAGGAGGAACGTGATGACTCTAAGGTTAGAGGACGTGAAGAAATTATTCGATGCCTCGAGAGACATAGTCGACAAGACCATAGTGGCGCTACTCTTTGAGACAGGCCTCAGAGCACAGGAATTGCTGTCGCTAAACGTGGAGGACGTAAACCTCGAATCACGTGAGATAATAGTTAGGCACGCTAAATTCGGTGACGAGAGAATAGTCTTCTTCGGCCCCTTAAGCTACGAGACCTTAAAGATCTACATGTACTTAAGTAATAAGAAAGAAGGAAAACTCTTTGACTTAACTTACAGCGGCTTATATAAGAGACTGAAAACTCTTGCGTCAAGAGCTGGGGTAGATCCTAGCAAGGTAAGACCTCACGTAATGAGGCACACGTTCGCTACTGAAGCACTTAAAAGAGGTATGGACTTAATAACGTTGCAGAACTTATTAGGGCATAAAGACATAAAGACAACGCAAATATATATCCACCTACTCAAAGAAGACATAAAGAAATCTTACGAAAACGCTTTCTCTCAAGGACTAAAGATTTGGGAGTCCAACTTCTCAAAGCATCGTGAGCTAGACTCAAGCAAGCTACCTGTTGAAGCTACTTAAAGCTTGTCCCCCATAGCGACTTAATTGTTGTGACGATGTGGTTGTTTGAGTGTCCTCGCTCACGATCTTATAATTCCTAGGATCTTCGGGAGTATCTCCCATCCATGGCTTAAGACCCCGATAGAGCCTAGTTCATAACACGTTCTCTCTTCTAATCTTAAGGCTTTATCAGGTATTACCTCACCCCCCACTAATAGCAGGGGTACCGGATCGTCTGTGTGCGCCCTCACCGCGGGAGGTGTCGCGTGATCCGCTGTCACCAGAATAGCGATCTCCCTTAAGTCAATACTATCCAGTAATTCCTTGACGTAGAACTTATCTATATCCTCAATCGCTTTTATCTTACCTTTTAAATCGCCGTCATGACCTGGTTCATCAGGTCCTTTAAGGTGTACGTACACCACATCTACTTCCTTAAGTAACTTTAGCGTGGCGTCTAACCTTATAGAATAATCTGAAGCCTTGTCCTCGGTTGGGGGAGGCATCTCCACAGTACGCATACCTAAGATTTTAGCTATGCCGTTCTCTACCGGCATCTCAGTTATGGAGCCGAAGGAAGCGTTGAATAACTTGCTTATAGATGGTAGTTTAGGGAGTCTTGAACCAGCATCCCTAACTAATATTACGTTCGCTTTCAGCAAGCCCTTACTCTCCCTCGCTTTATTGACCGGATGTTTATCTAGGATCTCGATAGACTTCCGCGTGAACTCATTAACTAACTCCGCGGTAACTTGAGCACTCTGCTCGGGACTTAACGGGGTTGATTTCTTCACGTATGGTTGGAAAACCTTCTCAGCTACCGATATCGTCCCTACCTTCCTGTATGCTGGGTCTGTATTATCTACCTCATCACTTAAAGACATCACTTCACTACCTATCACCACGACAGCCCTGTGCCCTACCGTTGCCTTAACCTTAACGTAGCCCCCGTAAACACCTAACCTCAACCCATCTAAAGCTTCGGCCAACTCACGAGCTTCCTCAGTACTTAACGACCTACCAACTCTCCTATCAACAAGTCTCCCGCTACCAGGATCCACGGTCGCGAAGTTAGCTCTAAAAGCTACCTCACGCCCCTCAACAAACGAGACCCCGGCCCCGACAGCCTCGATAGGTCCTCTACCAGTGTAGCTTACGTGCGGGTCGTAACCAAGAATACTCATCACCGCGGCATCAGACTCCGGAGCTACCCCTTTCCCGACAGTGTAGACCGCGCCGCAAGCACCTCCTCTCGTTAAGAGATCTAAGAACGGCTTCCTAGCCATACTTAACGAGGTTTCTTGATCCGAGAGCCTGTCAGCAACGCCGTCTAAAACTAAATAAACTAGTCTCATCGCCAGCACCGATCTCTTAACATTAAGGGAATAATAAGCTAACTCGAATAACTTAAAAAATATTCTACTCCTTATAGTCGTCCGGCTTCTCCTGAAGTAACTTTCTCACGATATCTAACCTCTTAATACTCGCTTCCCTTCTTAAGTTCTCAGCCTTACTAGCTACTCGAGTTAACACCTCCTTTTCCTTCAGCACATCAAGTATGTTTGGCTCATACCATTTTCTCGGCGAGTTATTCTTAAGTATTTTAGTTACCTCCACCACGATCTTACCTATGTTTGCTGAGTCCATTACTGCTTCCCTACTTTTCAAGACGTCATCAGTTCCTTGATAATACGCTAGGGCCCAAGGAGGTATTAAGTACCCGAATGAATTAAAAACGCTCATTAAGTAAGCTATAGTCATCGCAGCTCCAGCTTCAGCACCAACGGCTATGAATCCAGCTACCTTACCCTCAACCCACGACTTACCGTCGATAAAGATCATGTTCTCGAATATGGTTAACTTATCTATCAAGTTTTTCAGATGTCCTGAAGGCCCGTACCAAAACACCGGGGTTGCTATTATGAGTGCATCGCTCTTCAGTATCTCCCTCAACACGGACCAGCTACCGTCATCGTTAATGCATGGAGGTCTGCAAGCAAGCTGTTCATCGCTTAAGCACCCCTCACAAGGCTTTATATCGTAGTCGTATAAGTGGATCAGTTTTGTCTCAGCCCCATACATCGAGGCAGTCTCGAGAGCTACCTCTAGTAACTTATACGTATTCCCGTACTTCCTCGGTGACGCGTTAAGACCTAACACCCTAACCAATCCCATCCACCATCCCCGAAGAAAATATATAACGTGTTCAGGGGGTAATTAAAATTAAGAATTACAACCGAAAGCCTCGCCCTTCAGGGCGGGGAGGAGGTCAGAAGGATCGAGACATCTCCTGAAGTAATGTCTTAAATTAGTTAGGGTAAGAAATAGTCTTGATACGCTAGTAAAAGCTACGTATTTCTCTTCCTGAGAATATGCTCCTAGCGATTTCTCTTACCTCATTTGAGTACTGCATGTATTTATCTCTCACGTAGATTCGGAGAAACGCTAGCTCTGCAGGCATGGAGCCTGCTATGGTTTCCCTCACGGGTTTCGCCTCTACCTCACCGTCCTCGTTTTCTATATAGATCACGGCTTCCTCGAACATGGGGTTGGTCGGTAATTTAGGTGTGTCCACGAAGATTACGTTACCTTCATCAACTATTTCCGAGTGCAGACTCCTCAGCTTTTCTTCAAGGCTCCTCTTAATAGCTTCCTTACTTATTGTTAAGAACCCCTTCAAAGTCTGGTCGACTGGCAAGACCGCCTGGTAGACGTTTTTGTAGGGTACCCTCCTATTGAGTAAGTATCTGCTTTCCTCTAATTGCCTGACCTCTGGGTGAGATAATACGTACTCATCATCTAGCTCAACATACTTAGTCACGTCATCGAATCTCTCGCCGTAATTCAGTACTTTATCTGCTTTGAGCAGCATCTCACCAGCTATTTTATCAAACGCCCGCACGGTCTTATGATAGTATATGGTCTTAAACATGAAGATTCTGGCTATGAGTAAGTGGTCTAGAACGTCCTTAGCTTTATATTCTAGCACGATCCTGTCCTTAATAGGTTTTGAGTGAAATGCTAGCCTCTCCCAGTCAAGTCCGAAGCCATAGTTAGCGCCAGTGAAGTATGAGTCCCTGAGCAGGTAGTCTACTATGTCAGCACTGTAAGCCCCCTTAATTATGTAATATAGGGTTTTCTCACTGACTCCATCAGCTATGTTTGAAGTAAGCGGCCACGTCTCCAGGGAAACAGCCTCTATTAGCTTAGCCATGACCTCAGCTGAGATGCCTAACTCCCTCTCTATGTAGTTATCGAAGCACCGAGTTATTTCTGGGTGCTCCCTGATTATCCTACTCCCTAAAACCTCGTGATTTATCTCGTAATTTACGAGAACGTGGTCTTCGAAGGTGTGCGAGAATGGTCCGTGACCTAAGTCGTGAAGCAAACCTATAAGCCTTGCTATGAGTTTAAGCCTGTTAAGTTCTTCTGACCTAAGCTTAAGTCTTGAGTATGCGTACTCAGCGAACACTCCCGCAACATGCATGGAGCCTAGAGAATGCGAGAACCTGTTATGGACCGCGCCAGGGTAAACCAAGTGGGAAGTCCCTAACTGCTTAAGCCTCCTCAATCTTTGCATAGGCGATGACGAAACCAAGCATATCTCATGCTTTACTAGCCTCAGGTAACCGTGTATGGGATCCTTAATCTGGACTAGCTCCTTATCCAGATACCACACCCGGATAATATTCTGTGACACAGAATAAATGCTTTATCTTAAGGACGTATCCCAAGTTAAGAAAATTAATTGAGTTAATAAAACTATTACGAGATTTTCTTTAAAAGGTACTCCCAGAATTCTTAGTAGTGATGAGGGTTGGTTGGTAGCATAGTGGTGACTCACGGAGACTGCGACGGGATAATCTCCGCTTACCTCTACATAAAACACTTCATGAAAGACATGTGGCCATCCAACATCTCAGTCATATTTACCCAGCCCTGGAGAGCTAACCTAGACTTCATGAGAGAGCATCGTGAAGGTGCTGACGAGATAGTTTTCTTAGACATAGCGCTTAGTAACGAGTTAGTTAATGAAATAATTAAGGTCGGGAGTAACTTAAGGAAGATTACGATCGTAGACCATCACGTGAGCTCGCTAGAGTTCATCAAGCGAGTTGATAGCATGCTCAAGAATGTGAAGATTGTGTGTGAGAAAGCTCAGTCATGCCCTAGGTTAATGATTAACTCGCTCAAAATCTCACCGAATCCTTACGAGAGGTTGTTAGTTGACGTGGCGGATGTCTGTGAAGGCGGTGAATCCTCATCAGCTGAGGTGATTAAGTTGGCTGACGTCATAAAATTATCTATTGCTAGAGACCCGGGAGACTACGACTTCATGAATTACCTTCTTGCTCTCCTTATGAAGGGTAAGGACATAGAATCCGACGACGTAGTTAGGAGGAGGTATAAGACAGCTAAATTCATCTTAAGTCGTTTACTTAAGGTAATGAGTGAGAACGCGATATCCTACAGAAACCTAGTGAAGATTTCCACACTCTCACTCCCTGAGTCCAGGATCTTCGCCGGCTTACTAGGTGTTGGAACCACGGAACTAGCTAGGATGTACAGATCCAACATCATCTTAGTAAGGGGTGAGGAGGATAAGGTAGTAGTCACTGTAAGAACATTAGATGACAAGGCACTTAAGCTATGTGGGAGTATCGCTAAGCTAGGTAGGGGGAGGTTCGGGGGTCACGCGGAAGCTGCTTCAGCCACACTACCTGAGTTAAACCTTCAGGAAGTCACAGACTTAATTGTTGGTGTTGTTAGTGGGGGAGAAGATACATTACAGAGGAAGCGTAAAACTTGAGGAACTATACCAGTTAGTAAGGAAATGGTTTAAGCATGCGACGATATTAGTTGTAGGAGAGTGTGAGGTAGATTATACTGGGAGAGCGTCTTCAAAAGCTAGTGGTTCATGGAGACTCATAATAATTAAGGAGGACGGAACAGTATTAGTTCATGAGTCTGTAGGGAGGGAGCCTATTAACTGGCAACCCAACTCACACGTCACCACACAACTTGAGGGTGGCACACTAATTCTTAGAGCTGTGAGATCAAGACCTCGTGAGGAGCTCATAATTAGGTTAAGAGGGGATTGCGAGGTACTCATAGCTAAGTTAGGGTCGGGCAAGTTCGTTATTTCAGGAACTGAGAAAGACATAATTGAGTTCCTAGCAAACAACCCGAGAATAATTGATGAAAACGCTGAGCTGGTTTCCAAGGAGGTATCAACCCCTCACGGCCGCATAGATCTAGTTCTTCGCGGGAAGGATAACACGCTGATATTAGTTGAAGTTAAGAGAGACTTAGCTGATGTGGAAGCGGTTTTCCAGCTGAGGAGATATGTGGAGTACTACGCAAGACTAGGTATGAGTAACGTTAGGGGAGTTATAGTAGCGCAGTCCTTAACGCCGGCAGCACGGAAATTACTAGGGGATTTCGGCTTAGATTATAGATGCATTAAGGTAAGTAGGGGTAACGTGTATGAGAAAGAAGTATGTTGACTCACACATACACCTTAACGAGTACCCAGAAGAGAGGATATCTAGTCTGTGCAGTAGAGATGATATGGATTTAATCGCTGTTTCTGAAGATTTACACTCATCACTAACTAACATATTAATTGAAAAGAAATGCTCTAACGTGAGAGCTGCTGTAGGAATCCACCCGTGGAACGTTGGTAAGGTGTCCGCAGACGATCTTGCTAAAGTTTTGGAATTGATAGATAACGTAAGCTTCATAGGTGAGGTAGGACTGGACAAGAAGTTCACGCCCGAAACCTTCGATTTACAACTAAAGATATTCAGTGAGTTTGTTACTCAAGCATTGAGTGGTGGGAAAGTACTGCTTCTCCACGCTGCCGGTGCTTGGAGAGAAGTGCTTGAAATACTGTCTAGAAGCGCTGTCGAGACCGCAGTGATTCACTGGTATACGGGCCCACTAGAATACCTTAAAAACATTAAGGAGTTAGGGTACTTCATAGGTGTGAACGTAGCCTTGTTAAGGCAGCCTAAGATGAGGGAAGTGGTTAAGCAAGCACCACTGGACATCATATTAACGGAATCTGACGGCCCCTACGAGTATAGGGGGCTTAGACTAGAACCTGAGCTAATACCTGAATTAATGCGTGAGATTGCCGTGATAAAGGGGGTGGGGTTTGAGGAGGTTGTAACAGCAGTTTATAATAATTACTTAAACCTAGTAGGTAGGATATCAAAGTGATCTGTGGTGTGGGAGTTGAGCGAGGTCAAGGTAGGCGTTGTGGGAGTCGGTGTTTGGGGAAAGAATATTGTGAGGGTTCTTAAAGAACTGGAGGAGGAAGGTCTGGTTAACGTGGTTGGGGTGGCTGACACAGACGTAGGTAAGGCTTTGGAGGTCGCTAACGCGTTTAAGGTCGGCGCTCACGTCAGAACAGTTAAAGAGCTTGCCGAGCTAGGTGCAGAGGCAGTAGTTATATCGGTTCCCATTAACGAATTATTTCAGGTAGCTAAGGAGGCTCTAAACCTAGGTTTACACACCTTCATAGAGAAACCTGTCTCAACAAAACCTGAGGAAGTCGCTGAATTAATCAAGGTGGCTGAGTCCTCCTCTCTTGTGGTGCAACCGGGCTTCATAGTCAGATATGACCCGGTAATTAAGGCCTTGAAAAACGCTCTTAAAGATAAGATCAAGTACTTAGTTTTTAAGAGGTTGTCTGCTAGACCATCGCATAGGAGGAAGTTCTCGGTGGTTCTGGACTTAATGATTCACGACGTGGATCTAGCGCTTAATCTCATTAATCCACATGAGATTAAATTAATGAGCGTTGCGGGGTTTAAGGTAGAGAATAACGTGCCTCAGGAGGTCCACGCGTCACTACTATTAGATGATGTTGTGACCTACTTAATAACTGACGGTGTTCTACCAGTGAAGGTTCGTAGTATTGAGGTCGTCACCGAGAGTACGTATTGTGAGGCTTCATTTACGGACTCTACCCTCAACTTCAGGGGGGCTGACCGTAGTTACGTGCAGAAGGTTGAGGGAGAGGAACCTCTTAAGGCCGAGTTGAGGGATTTCATAAGATCTGTAAGTGGTAGTAAGCCTTCCGACGCTCCAACCCTTCACGACGCGCTCAGAGTGCTTGAAGTAGTTAAGCTGATCGAGCAGGAATTAAGTCGGGTTTAACGTAAAACGTGGTTTGAGTTCTTTATAGAGTTTCTAGGAACTCATCTATTAATTCTTTTATTGAAGGACCTTCCAGTATCTTGAGTTCCCAAGTCGTCTTCACTACAGGCTTATCTATCTTAATCAGTTTAGTGATATCCGCTGGAGTTCCTAGTACGACTACGTCTGCAGGTGTTCTGTTTATGGTTTCTTCTAGGTCTCTTAGCTGGTCAGGCGTGTACCCTGTGGACGGTAGGACTTCCTTCATGTGTGGGTATTCCTCATATAGCTTCTTGAGAATCCCTACGGCGTAGGGCCTTGGATCAATTATTTCTGAAGCACCGTACTTCTTAGCTGCTACGTATCCTGCGCCATAAGGCACTCCCCCGTGGGTGACTGTGGGCGAGTCCTCTATTACTAAAACTCTCTTACCTCTCAGTAGGTCAGGCTCTGATAGTACTACCTCCATGTCAGCTAAGCATATCTTAGCGCGTGGATTAACTTTCTTGACGTTATTGAGGACTGTCTTCACGGACTCAGCAGAAGCTTGACTAACTTTATTGATTACCACCGCGTTAGCCATCCTCACATTCACTTCGCCAGGGTATGACCCAACTTCCTGCCCCGGCCTCATGGCATCAGCTACCGTTATCATGTAGTTAAACCTGTAGAACGGGAAGTCATTGTTCCCGCCGTCCCATAATATCACGTCACCCATGCTCTCAGCGGTCGTGAGTACCCTACCATAATCTACCCCAGCAAGTACCGGGAGCCCCAGTCTCAAGTATTGCTCGTACTCCTCTCTCTCCTCCACAGTCACTTTCCACTTAATCAAGTCGTCATAACTTCTAAATACCTGCACCACCATCTCTCTTAAGTCGCCGTAAGCCATGGGGTGCCTGACTGGAACGGGCTTAATACCCCTACTCAGCAACTCTCTAACAACCGCTCTAGATACTGTTGACTTTCCGGCACCAGTCCTCACAGCAGTGACAGCTATCACAGGCTTGTGAGAAGCCAGCATGGTTTCTCTAGGGGAGAGTAGCCTGAAGCTAGCACCGCTAGATAACGCTATGGAAGCTATTCTTCCAACATCCTCGTACCTTAAGTCGCTGTAAGACAGGACGACCTCGTCTACATGGAACTCCCTGATTATCTCGCTCAACTTACTTTCCGGGACTATGGGTATCCCGTCAGGGTAGAGTGACCCAGCTAATTCAGCAGGGTATCTCCTCCTCTCCACACCCGGTATCTGAGCTGCCGTGAAAGCTACTACCTCGTAGTCAGGGTTATCCCTGTAGACTACGTTGAAGTTATGGAAATCCCTTCCTCCCGCACCAACTATAACTACTCTTGTCCTCCTAACCAAAACAAACACCAAGATTTAAAGTGTTTAACTCTTAAAAATTTTTCGTTTTTTATAGCAAATATTTTATGTGGGAGACATGGCACTAGGAAGGGTTATTGATTACGATAATTTAATAAGCTTCCCGCAATCTTAAGTAGGGTTCGTCCGTGAGGTTAGGTAAACTCGGTAAAATAATTGATGAGCTTAATTTAGACGCGGTCTTGGTGACGTATGAGTGGAACGTGCTCTACTATGTTGGTGTGCCGAGATCTGGGGGTACCTTCATACTGTATGAGAAGGGCGGGACCCCTAAGATCCTTACCCCAGCTCTAGATTTCTGGAGGTTGTCAGATGAGGTTGGTGAGCGCGTTGAGGTACTCCCGTACACAACGTACGAGCTGCCCGGGTTTCCTAAATTAATTAAAGGAAAGCTTTCTGAGTGGATTTCCAGGTATCTAAGTGATTCCGGGTATGGTAGGGTAGGGCTTGACTTAAGTCACGCTACACCGCTAGCTAGAGAGGTTGGTGAGAGACTAAAGAATCACGCAGTTGTTGAGGATATAAGCCCACACATATCCACACAGAGATCCCTCAAAGAACCTGAGGAGATAGAGTTGATTAGGCAAGCTTTAAAGATCTCAGAAGACAGCTTCATCAAATTACTTGAGGAGGGAGTGGTAGGATTAAGTGAAAGGGAAGTTGCTGCTAAGCTGGACAGTCATATGAGGTTAGGAGGTGCTGACGGGACGGCTTTCGAAACAATAGTGGCTTCAGGGTCTAACTCAGCTTACCCACACGCTTACCCAACCAGTAGGAAGATTGGTTTAGGCGATATAGTGGTCTTTGATTTCGGCGCTAAGTTCATGAGTTACTGCTCAGACATTACCAGGACTCTAGTCTTGGGCGCTGACGAGGAAGCCAAGAAAGCTCTGGAAGCAGTGAGTGAGGCGGTGAGTACTGCCACAGACATGATCAGGGATGGGGTTAAGTCTAGCGAGCCGGACTCCGTAGCTAGAGGGGTTCTCAGGAGATATGGACTAGAGAACTACTTCATACACTCGTTAGGTCACGGGGTAGGGCTTGAAGTGCATGAGAAGCCTAGGCTTGCTCAGGGAATAGATGAGACTCTAGTTGAGGGTATGGTAGTAACTGTTGAGCCGGGTGTCTACATACACAACAAGTTTGGTATAAGACTGGAAAACCTTGTTGTTGTGAGGAAAAACAAAGCAGAGACTTTAAATAAGTTGCCCCTCATCACTTCTGCTTAGGTATGTGTAAGGGTTTTCCTGAGGCTTCAGACACTACCTCGCTAAAGACTTCTGAGTAAGTTGGATGCGAGATTATGGTTTTCCTTAATTCCTCAACGTTTAAGCGGTGAGTAATCGCTAACGTGAACAAATGTATTACGTCAGCCGCGCCATTACCTACCACAGTAGCTCCTAGAATCTTACCCGTATTCTTCTCAACGATTAGTTTAGCAAAGCCTTCTGGCGTGGACTTAACAGACGTTGAGTCCCTGCCTAAAGCAACGTAAGGGAATCTGAAAACCTCATAGTCTACGCCGGCTCTAGAAGCTTGAGTCTCGTTCAAGCCAACGAACCCTATTTCCGGGTGAGTGTATATGACCATAGGTACAGGGCCTTTCGGGAGTGGTTCCTTAACTCCAGCAATAGTTTCTGCGGCAATCAAACCCTCTCTGAAAGCTTTGTGTGCCAGTAAGGGAGGCCCTGTGATATCGCCGGCCGCGTATATGTTCGGTATCGTGGTCCTCATGAATTCGTTAACTATTACACCACCCTTATTATCTAGCTCCACACCAACCTCGCTTAAGCCTATACCTGAGGTGTTGTAACTCCTCCCAGCCGCTATGAGCACCTTCTCTACCTTAATCTCCGTAGTCCCTCCCCTACCCGTCACCCTAACTAACACCTCATTGTTTAAGTAGCCTGCGAACTGTGCTTGAGAAGACGTATATATCTTAACACCCGATCTCATTAAATACTTGTGGATTACGTCACTCACATCCCTGTCTACCTCGGGAAGTATCTTATCCATTATCTCCACTAGATGTACCTCAACACCTAACTGAGCTAACGCTTCAGAAATCTCGCAACCTATAGCACCAGCACCTACTATCAGCATGGAGTTAGGTAAAGAATCTAGTTCGAAGAAATGCCTGTTATGAATAATCCTCTCGCCGTCGAAGCTGAAGGTAGGCACGGTCTTAGGTTCCGTTCCAGTAGCAACTATTATGTTGGTAGCTTCTAGTTCTGTGTTCACCTGACCCTCCACCTTGATAGTATGCGGATCCTTAAGCTTACCAACACCCTGAATTACTACGGCATCACTAAGAAGGTACTTGACTCCCTCCCTAGCCTTAATCACCGCTCTAGAAACGTGCTTCAGCACCTTACTCTTATCAATAGCGCTTATGCTTAAGGACACACCATACTTACCTAAAGATTTAGCGAGACTTACAGCATTCCCTAACTCGATCAAAGCCTTAGAAGGTATACAACCCCAATTACTACACTCACCACCCAAATATTTTCTCTCCACTAGAGCCACTCTAAGCCCTCTCTGAAGAGCAGTCACCGCGGCAACATATCCTGCCGGGCCGCCGCCAAGAACAACGACGTCAAACCTCAATTACATCAACCACAGTAAGTAATGAGACCAACATTTTAAGAATTAGCAACATAATTGACTTGAACCTCAAGTAAGGTTTAACTAGCTTATCATCAAATTCGTAACAGCTTAGAAAGCGGGATTGCTCAACTTAACTCCCTCATACAATATGTTAGTTTTGAAGACTTGAGGAGTAACTAGCTTTAACACGTTGGTCAGTATCTCTAGGTTGTCCGGCAACGTTAAGGCTATGGAGGCTCCTCCACCCCCACCGCCTGTCAGCTTAGACCCTAGAGCACCGGCTAACCTAGCCGTATAAACTACTTCATTAAGTCTTCTCGAGGAGACTCCTAAAGCTTCTAGGAGGCCGTGGTTTATGTTCATTAAAGTACCTACTTCTCGTAGGTCGCCCTCAACAAGCGCTTTCTCGGCCTTTAGCGTGGTCTTACCTATATGTTCAAGTATGCCGTTAATTATTTCAGGGTGCTTCTCTCTCAGGTTCTTTACCCACGCGACCATATCTCTAGTGGTTCTCTCCCTCTCAACGTATGCCACGACTAAAGGCAACTCATCAGATACCTTCAGCGGGACCCTATATACTGTGTTTCCTTCAAACCATATCTTGAGAATGCCTCCGAACGTAGCTATCGAGGTATCCATGGGTGAGGCAATGCCCTGAACACTCTTCTCGACCTCCCACCCAAGCCTCGCTATCTCTTCCTTACTTAGTTCATAACCTAGGCAGGTACTATATGCCGCGATCGTGGCTACCGATACCGCTGCTGAAGTTCCTAGTCCCGCTCCTACAGGCATCTCGGACCTTACTTCTAGACTCACACCCTTCCTAACACCTAAATACTCTGAGACTAACTCTATTGCTTTGTTTAAGTAACCTATAGCTGAGAGGGTTTTCCCGTAATCTGTCGTTATCTGGATCTCACCGTTGCTTATCGATACTATAACGCCTGAGGCTCTTAAGTCCTGCGCGTTTATCCTGATCTTATCATCATCACGTAATTCCGCGCTAACGTATATTCGCTTATCTATAGAGGCTACTATAGCCGGATACCCGTAAACGACTGCATGCTCGCCGAAGAGCGTGACCTTACCTGGCGCGGAAGCCACCACTCTCCTCAACCAAACACCCATATGCATCTTATATGAGGGATTTAATTGTTTAACACGTGGTAGGGTGGGGAACATATTTTTATACGTACGCGTATTCTTGACATTGGGGGTGTGATCGGTGCTACCGCCACACTTAAGCTTTGATTTCCATAAAGCTGAGAAGGTCATCACCGACTTCATCAGAGCTAAGGTTAGGGAGGCCGGCGCTTCAGGCGTTGTGTTAGGTCTTTCGGGAGGAGGGGACTCATCAGTATGCGCTGCTCTCTCGGTCAGAGCGTTAGGGTCCTCCTCAGTTAAGGTAATTCACATGCCTGAAGCTGAGAGCAACCCTATATCAACCATAATAGCTAATAAGGTAGCTGACGGTTTAGGTCTAGAACTAGAAATCATAGACATAACAGATATAGTCAGCGCTTTTCTTAAAACGATGAACATGGGTTACGAGTCGTCCAATAAGCTGGTAAGGGGCAACATAAAAGCTAGGAGCAGGATGGTTATCCTCTACGCCATAGCTAATAAAGAAAACATGCTGGTAGTCGGTACTAGCGATCGCTCAGAACTCTTAATAGGTTTCTTCACTAAGTGGGGCGACGGGGCCGCGGATCTACACCCAATAATAGGGCTGTATAAGACTCAAGTAAGGGAATTCGCTAAATACCTTAACCTACCTACTGAAGTGATTTCCAGACCTCCTTCACCCGATTTATGGCCTGGACACACAGCCGAGGGGGAGCTAGGCTTAACGTACGACGAGATAGATGAGGTGCTTTACAGGTTGCTTGACGAGAAACGAGAACCTCGTGAAATATCCAGCATCTCAGGAATACCTATGGAAACCGTGGAGAAGGTAGTGAGGCTTTACGAGAAAACCAAACATAAGAGAGTTCTAGTGAACGCTCCCTTCCATTCGTTTAAAGACCTTCAAGCTCAAGCAATCTGAGGATCTACTCTTAAAGAGGTTTGAGTTTTTCGATTACAACGTCTTATAAGACATGAAAAGATATTTTATTGGTAGCATATGGGGGAGTATTTAAGATACGCTGAGTTCATGAGGCCTGACTCGCTAAGGGTTTGGAGAAGTGATAAGATTAAGGAGAGGCTTTCATGGTATTATTCTGTTATGCGAGGCTTGAGACCCCCTAAGTACCTCATAGTCAAGAGCATGGCTCTATCCTTAAGGAGTGATGAGTTAACGACGTTGAGCACGGAGGAGTTACTGAGAGAACACGTGAGGATGCAGACGGTCTTCAAAGAATTGTGGGGTGAGGTTAGGGAGTCTAGCAATCCCTGGAAATACGTGAGGAACGTGGTCGAGGCACCTACTTTCCTAGACTTAAAGATAGAGTTAGCTAATAGGCTCGCAAGCCCGTGCAGACTTTGTGAGTGGAAGTGTAATGCGCTGAGAAGTGAGGGGAGAATGGGGTATTGTAGGGTGGTCGGGCTTAACGCGTATGTTGATACATTCTTTCATCACATGGGGGAGGAAGCTCCTCTAGTTCCTTCAGGCACGATATTTTACGTTGGCTGCAACTTCAGGTGTGTGTATTGCCAGAACTGGAGTATAAGCCAGCGGGAGGGGCTACCCTCAGAAGAGAAGAGCCCTGAAGAGTTAGCGGACGTGCAGAAGTGGCTCGCGTTAAACGGTGCTAGAAACATAAACCACGTTGGCGGGGACCCGACCCCTAACATACCTGCTATACTGAAATCACTTAAGTTTTTGAACGTGAAGACCCCTCAACTATGGAATAGCAACATGTACTTAAGTAAAGAGGCTATGGAGCTCATAATGGACGTTATAGACATATGGTTGCCGGACCTTAAGTACGGTAACGATTCCTGCGCTCTCAAATACTCTATAGTCAAGAACTACTTCGAGGTAGCTTCTAGAAACATAAAGATAGCGCATGATTCAGGCGATATCATAATAAGGCATTTAGTGCTTCCTAACCACGTAGAGTGTTGCACTAGGAACGTACTTAAGTGGATTTCAGAAAATACTAGGAGAGCGTTGACTAACATAATGGATCAGTACAGACCCGAATACTTAGTTGTTAGACAACCTGATAAGTGGAGTGAGATAAGGAGGCGGGTCAGTGTAGAGGAACTTAAGAAAGCTTTTGAGTTAGCGAGGGAATACGGTTTTGAAGGCCCTGTTGAGGACTTGTGGTATCTGGAATAAGCTTAATTACCAGCCACACCCATATTTACCGGTGTTCGAGACGCGTTTGGGAGAAAGGGGTCTAAGTAATGAGGGCTGTTCACGCGTCCTTCACCCTTAACTTAGCGTCACTTATCCTAAAATTAACTAGCACGCTTAACGCTACTTCAGTAGCTGTCAGCGCGGAGTTTCTTCACTCTCTAGGCGACACCGTAGGCTCGGGCCTCCTAGTCTTAGGTCTTTCCGTGAGTAAGAGGGGACCCTCTACGAGGTATCCCTTCGGTTTAGGCAGAGCCATATATGTCTTCGGGTTGATAGCATCAGCAATTCTTGGGGGGTTTCTCTTCGCCATAACATCCACCTCTGGAATTCAACAACTCCTTATAATGGAGGAGGTCTCGTCTTCCACGCTTTCCGTAGCGTCACTCACGACCGCGTTAATTCTAGATCTAGCGGTGTTTTCCTGGAGCTTAATAGAGTTTAGGAAAACGCCGGGGGATCCGGCCTCCAGAGGGACTTTAGTCGAGAACTTTGCTGATACTGTTGGCGGGCTCGCAGCCTTAATATCGTTAGTTACCGGTAATCCTCGGATCGACGGGGTGGGAGCTCTGATAGTATCGGGTATCTTACTCTCTTCCTCAGTTCTCCTCAGTTATAGGTACTTTGAAGTCTTGGTAGGTAAGTCAGCACCTAAAAACATCGTTGGCAGAGCCGTTAAGATAGTGTTGTCGGATCCTAGAATAGTTGACGTTAATGACGTGAAATCCTTATTCATAGGACCTGACGAGTACCTCATCGTCTTACAGGTTGAGGTACCAGAAGCGACTAGCGTGGAGGAGGTAGATAGTGTGAGAAAAGAGCTGAGCGAGAGGATTCGTGAGGGGTTGCCGGAGGTCAAGCACGTGATAATAGAATTCCAAAAACCTACGTCACCTCCAATGAGTTTCAAGAAAGTGCTTAAAGAGATAATAACTTTGGGGGATTAAAACAGCATCAAGAAATTCGTAGATGCTAAAATCCCTTTAATTTCTGTGTGCTGAAGCGTTAAACCCGTGAAAAACATGACTTAACTTAATTAAACACAGGAAAACCCACTGACTAAAAAGTGAGATCTTTTACTGCAAAAGCCTAACCCCTTATAAAGTAATGAAGCGGAATAGTTGTTTTAGGGGAGTTGCTTGACGTATAATGTGCTAAGTAAAGATGAAGTCAGCGAGATGATGTTCGAGGAGAAAACAGCTTCTGAAGAAGTTGTCAGCAGGTTTGGTCTTGTAATGAAAATAGATAGTAGGGGTCACGTAGCTGACGTGGTAGTGAATGTTCCTACGAGGGCGGTAGATCCTGAGGTAATAGCTAAGATATCGGTCATAATGAGGGTTCTTGCCGAAAATTTACTTAGCTATGTCAGCTCTCAAAGAGTTGAGGAAATCAACGTGAGTTTCAATAATGGGATGCTCTTGATAATACCTGAAGGCAATGAAATTAGAGTTGCTTTAATGACCTCGCCCTAAGCTGGGACACTACGAGATAAGTTCCTGAAATCAAGTGAACACAACTTACCATAAAAATTGATAGCGTTTTAAGTCTTAAGGTTTCTTGCGTATATATGCTTACTTGTTTCCTCTTAGACTAGGTAGCTTAACTACTTCAACAGCTATCCCATCATCTCTCTTCCTGAGAATGACTTCCTGTAATACCTTCCTATAACCGCACGCCTTACACTTAATGACGTACCTAGCTAACTTATACCCATTACTTAACTCGACTTCCCCGTAGTATGTCACGCGTTTACCGCAAGCAGGGCACCTAGCTCCGTCAGCACTACTCAGCGTCACTACACTCACCTCGTCGCTGGTTTCTCTTTTCCTCTCAAATTGTTATTTGGTCTAACTAGTAAATAAGTTCATTACATAAACAAATTTTACGAGTGGTTTCCCGGCAATTACGCGGAATCTAATCTAGCTCAAGACCGGCTCTTAAAGCTTTAACATTTACGTCGTAGAGGTTTTCCGAAATAATTTCCTTCAAAGCTTTCTCAACGTATTCTGCCTTCTGAACGCCTGTCTTCGCGATTATGTGACCTAAAGCTACCATATTAGCTACTCTGGAAGTTCCAGCCACCTTCTCAGCTATCTCGTTATACGGTCTCATGAAAACTTTCTGTGTTGTGTACGGGTGTTCCTTAATGAATGTAGAGTTAATGAATACATACGCGTCTCTCTTCAAGATTTCCGAGTATTTCATTAAGTTGTAGGGGTACATGAAGAGAGCTATATCAGCGTTCAATACTTTCACGTAATCCATCTCCTCATACTTATCAGAAACTATTAGGTCTACGCGTGACTCCCCACCCCTAGTCTCGGAAGTGTATGATTCCACGCCGGTGACGTAGAGGTTAGCGTACTTAGATGTAGCGACTCCTAAAACACGCCCTAGAAGCAGGATTCCCTGCCCCCCTCTCCCGACTAGGAGTATCTCTATCTTCACTTCGACCCCCTCCTAATCCTATCCGAATAACCCGGGTTCTCACGAACTAAATACTCTCCTATAACGAAGCCTTTCCCCCAGTCAAGATCCGATTCTTCGATGCTGGGCGATTGTTTAACGACTACCTTACTCTTTAGTGTGTTGTAGAGTGTGAAGGGATCCCTCATACCTATGTGTCTACCGAATATCTCAGGGCAGGTGGAGAGTATTTCTATGAACCTGAACCCCCTCATACCTAGAGCTTTATACATGTACTGCTCTATCAGCGCCGGGTGCGTGACTGAAGCTCTAGCCACGTAGTTAGCGTTAAGAGAGGAAACAACTTTGACTACGTTTAGAGGTGGTTCAGGATTCCCGTGAGGCGTTGTGGTTGTGTAAAGTCCGAGCGGTGTTGTGGGAGCTACCTGTCCCCCTGTCATCGCGTAAACGAAGTTAGTTATCATAAGGACTATCAAGTCCATATTTCTTTTAGCCGCGTGAAGTAAGTGATTACCTCCTATGCCAGCGATATCGCCATCCCCGCCGATAACCACCACCTCTAGTTCAGGTTTAGCTAGCTTAGCGCCCGTAGCGAAAGCTATGGCCCTCCCGTGCAGGGTGTGTGCTGCATCAAAATTAACGTAGAATGAAGTCCTAGCAGAGCAACCAATACCTGTAACGAAGACTAAGTTCTCCTTTTTAAGTGTTCCCTCCTTAATTCTCCTGTCTATAGCTCTCATTATGCCTCCTAGAGCTATCCCGAGCCCGCAACCAGGACACCATATGTGTGGTAGCCTCGCAGTCCTCAAGTATTTGTCTAGCGGGTGAGAACTCTCCAAAGCGCTCACAACCATTTCCTAACACCCTCCACGATATCTTTAGGTTCAGGTATTTCCAAGTCTAGTAGTGGTAAAGAAATTACTTTGTCGTTCCCAGTCACTCTCTCAACATCGTATACTAACTTACCCATATTATTTTCCACAACGAATATCTTCTCAGCCTCCTCGCAATACTTCCTAAGCGTTTCAAGCTTAAGAGGCGATAATGTTTTAAGCCTAAGCAAGCCTGCTTTAATACCTGATTTCCTGAGGATCCTGACAGCAGCTAATGCTGACCTAGCTGTAGAACCGAACGAGACTAGCAGGTACTTGTAATCATCACCGTAGTAAGTCTCTACCTCAAATAACGAGTCAACCCTGCTCAAAACCTTGCTGACAATCCTTTTAACTAAGTTGCAATAAGTCTCTCTATCTTGCCTGTAGAACCCCCTCTCATCATGTATTAAAGACTCAACTATCACGTTATAGCCCTCGCCAAATGTCGCCATAGGAGGCACTAAATCATTGTCTGGCTTGTAAGGCAGGTACTCATCCGGCGGGTTACTAGGCTTCTTCCTGTTGATTACCTCTATCTCTCCAGGCTCCGCTAGAAGCACAGACTCCCATAAGTGAGCGACTACCGCGTCTGAAAGAAGTATTACAGGGGTCCTCAGAGACTCTGCTACGTTAAACGCTTTTATGGTTAAGTCGTAAGCTTCTTGAGCAGACCACGGAGCGAAGACCGGGATGACATAATCCCCGTGCGCGCCGTACCTGACTTGCATAACGTCACTTTGAGAAGTCTTAGTAGGTACTCCCGTTGAAGGCCCTGCCCTCATAACGTCCACCACAACTAATGGAGTCTCAGTTATTATGGCGAGGCCTAGAGCCTCAAGCATGAGTGAGAATCCAGGGCCTGACGTAGCTGTCATAGACTTGACCCCAGCCCACGAAGCACCTATTGCGGCGTTTATTGATGCGATCTCATCCTCGAACTGTATGACCACTCCACCGATATTAGGTAACTTCTCGGCTAAATATTCCATTATATCAGAAGCGGGTGTTATCGGGTATCCGGCAAAAAATCTCATCCCGGCGGCAATGGCGCCCTCAGCTATTGCTATGTTGCCGGAAATAAAAGATTTCTTCATTTCTTGACGACCTCCACGAAGATGGCGAAGTCAGGGCAGTTATATTCGCAAAGCCTGCAACCAATACATCTATCAATGTTGGCTGGAAGTGGGTACCTAAAACCATGCTCGTTGTGTTTATCTCCCTTCACCAAGACCTTGGTAGGGCAAACACCTATGCATATACCGCACTCTTTACACCTGTTTTTTATTATGTTGACGCGGAACTTCATACTAGAAGCACTCACTAAACTAGTACTAGTTGATGTGTGTGTTACCTGTAACCCCCATCACCTGTTAATATTCTTGATTAGAGTTAAAAAATATTTTGCTAAAGTTAAAACTAATTTAAGTAAAGGTAATACCTGAATAATCTCCATAAACACTCACTACAGAGAAGTGTTTTTAAGTGTGGCTAGAAAATATGTTGGTGTGTGGTGTTGTCTGCTCACAGGATGCTGAGGAATGGTGAGAGAACCATAGTGCTTGCAGTGAATTACCCACCACCAGACCTAATCGGGCTAGATATGTTGCTTGACAGAATATATAACTACGTGTCAGGTATTAAGATTGGCCTCCCTTACGTGCTCAGGTATGGTCTCAAGAGCATAAGCTACCTGATTAGTAGGCGTAAAGACAAGTACTACTTCATCGCTGACTTGAAGCTAGCTGACATAGCTGACGTTATGTTACCCGTCGTTGAGGAGTTGTCTGAGGTCGGTTTCCAAGGCGTTGTATCCCACGCTTTCATAGGGTATAAAGGGGCTTTAGAACCTCTCTCATCAAGAGTTAAGGATCTGGGAATGGAGCTCTTTCTACAGGTATCTTTACCTCATGAAGGAGCTAGTGAAGTCATTGACCAATCATATCACTTAATAAAGAACGTTCTTAACCTGACCGACGCTTCAGGACTAATAATACCGGCTAGCAAGGGTTTCATGATAAGGGAAATCAGGTCGAGTTTCGGCGCGAGGCACGTGATCTTAGCTTCAGGCATATTGAGGATGGGTGCGAAACCTGGTGAAGGTATTTGTTACGGTGCTGACGCGGAGGTTGTTGGGAGAGCGATAACCCTCTCAACGAATCCCGAGAGCGCTATCAAGGAAATAATCTCTTCTCAGAGAGCTTACGTAGAGAGCAGGAGGAATCTGTGTGTTAGAACATGAAAGTTCTTTATAATTTGAGAAAACAACTTGAAATAGAGGTAGTAAAATGGTAACGAAAATAAAGGTTTTAAAGGAGTATGAGAGCGAGGGTAAGCACCTACTCATAGGCTTGCCTGGCATGGGTAGGGTTGGTTATGCCTCAGTAAATTATATTCTGGAGAGGATGGGCGGTGACTTAGTCGCGGAGCTTTACTCAACGACGTTCCCTTCCCAGCTAGTCGTTAACAGGAGAGGGCTCTCAACACTCTTCACAGGCCGCTTATACGAGGTTGATAACTTTCTAATATTCACTGGTGAGACACAGCCTCAGAATCCGGACGGTCAGCACGAGATATGTGTTGAGTTACTGAATCATGTAGTGAGTAGGGGTAGCCCTGCCTCACTTATAGCTACCGCGGCCTACGTAGTTCCTGAGTACAGTGACTCAAGAAGAGTTTTCGTGGCCGGGAACGACGAGGAGTTACTAAATGAGTTGGGGAATCTAGGCGGTAATATTCTTGAAGAGGGGGTCATAACCGGGGTTAACGGGATAATAGTTGGGTGGGCTTCCTACTACGGCATTAGGAGTGCTGTCATGCTGGGCGAGACTTGGTCAACTATAGTGGAGTTTAACGAAGTTGATTACAGGGCTGTTAAGTCTGTCGTAGACTTACTTAAGAGTTACCTAAAGATAAAGATCCCTACTGAGGATCTTATAAGTCAGGCAGAGGTGGTTGAGTCTAGGATTAAGGCAGCACTCTCGCAAGTTAGTAAGCTTATGGGTAGAGGTGCTGAAAGGAGAGAGTCTAGGGAAATAATGTAAGATTTGGGAGAAGTTTTTATGAAGGTCTGCGTCGGCACTAAGAATCCCTCAAAACTAGAGGGCATAAAACAAGCTTTCAAGGAAGTCTACAAAACCGAAAATGTGGAGTTGATTAGCGTAGAGTCCACGAGTCTAACGCCGCAGCCCATAGGACTTGACGAGATCGTCAAAGGCGCTTTAGGGAGGGTTTACGCCTCATTATTACATAAAGACTGCGATTTCTATGTGGGGGTTGAGGCAGGGATAATAGAGGTTATACCCGACACGTACGTCGACATACAGGTAACATTGATTAGGGACTCGAGGGGGCGTCAATCAATAGGCTTCTCACCGGGGTTTCAAGTACCAGGCAAGTTAATGAGACTAATCACAAATAAAGAAGTTAAAGAATTAGAGGAAGCTGTCGCTAAAATTTACAATATAGTGAATATCGGTGAACGCGAGGGCGTTATCTACCTGCTTTCTAAGGGGTTGCTAGACAGAACTTACTTAACTAAGTTATCTGTTTTAATGGCTTTGATGCGGTGGGTGAACGAGGAAGCATATAGCTAAGGATTTAGTTACGTGGTTAAATCATTGAGTACCACTTCTTATCATGCTTTTATTAAAACAAAGTGAAGCGTTGTTGAAAGGATCAAGTTGTTAAACGGGTGAAGTCTTTTATATGATCATGAAGCCAGAATTGTTGTGTGAGTGAAAATGTTGGAGAGTAAGTTACCGCTCCTGTGGTTGTTAAGGATAATCAAAGAGCTGGAAAATACGGGCAACTTACTAGAACTCCATAAAACGGTCTATAAGTTGCAGAACGAGAGAGGCATTAAATTCGGTTACGATTTCGTGAAATATTCTTTCGGACCCTACTCTAAAGACTTAGAGAATGACTTAATTCTGTTAGCTCAGGTAGGGTTAGTTGTGATAGAGAGTGAGGAAAGGGGGACGCACGTGAGGCTAAGCAACAAGGGGCTGGCCTTATTATCATCCCTAGATAGCTCAGGCACCAACGCAATAAAATAGTTTTGAGGCATCATTCTCTGGCGAGCTATTAATCATTTCTTTATCGTCAACTTATCGTTGCGAACGCTTCTTTCTAGGTCTTTAGTATAGATCTTTATTATGTGGCTAAAGCGTACTTCTTCAGTATATCGCTAAGTCTTTCCGGGTTTTTCGTGTAGAATCTCAGTTTAATGGATGCTCTGCCACCACTCGGTGCTTGGATTAAGTCTACGTACATCCTTTTCGTGTTTTGTTCTACCCTATACTGATCTGCTTTCAGAGGGAATTTTAAAGTAATTCCAGTTCCTACGATCCCCCTATCGTAGACTTCATATTCTGCAACGACTTGAACGAAGGACTTGACAGCTCTCCTCCCCGCGAGGTTTATTACCTGAACAAGACCGTATGGGACCTCATATCCTATTAAATACGCTAAGAACCTATACTCAGCTACCTCTATGGCTAGAGCCCTAATGAAGTCGAAATACCACCAATACCATATCAAGAATGCCGGGAATATCACTAAATTAAGTAATGAGATTTTAAGTATGGGCTTTAACTCGGAAACGAGTTCCGCGTCCTTGCTCTGGAGTTCTAGAACGTCATTCCTTGAAGCCTTGAAAAGTAGTCTGCCGGTCCTTATCTCGCTCGGCGATACGTTACCGCCTATTCTTGATTTCCTCACACTCCAGCCCGTAAAGAGTATTGCTACTATAAAGAACACTATGAAGGTGTACTGATAGTATTGAGGGTAGAACACGTTTATGATAGCTAAGCTAAAGATAAGTACTTGAGAGTATATGAGGGTGAAAACAAGCTGTTTCCTGCTCTGGTAGTAAGCCACTGCACTCACCCTAAGGAAACTTAATTACGTGGTAATAAATTACTATTTTAGGTGGGTTGATTAAGAGTGAACAGGCTAGGACTCATCACCTTACTGGACAAGATGATTTCTCAGTCTGAAGTTATTGAGAGGTCCGGTGTCAAGTACGTGCTGAAGAACTTCGCTAAAGAAATGTCTCTTAAGTGGTTTCCTTTAAGTACTTTCTTAAGTTTCGTTTACCCATTCACCTACGACCCCGCAGAGAGGTTGGAGAGAGAACTCGCTTTCTTCAGCAGAGAGTGGGAATTCTTTAAAACGCCTAAGATAGTTGAAGTCGATAGAGAAAATCACAGAATACTGCGTGAGTACGTGGAGGGCAGGGCGCTAGATACTGATATTGACGCGGGTAAACTAGGTAAAACGTTAGGGGAGATTCACGGGGAGGGGTGGGCGCTAGGGGACGTCAAACTAACTAATTTCCTAGTGCGTGATGATAGCTCTTTTTATGTGATAGATGCAGAGCAAGCTATACCTAAGGCGGAAACACAACACATGGCTTGGGACTTATACTTGGTTTTCTTAGCAGTTAGCTACGTATACATAAAATCGCCTAGCAAGTTTGAAGAGTTTCTCGAGGAATTCTTATCTAATCACAACAACGTGTGTAATTGCTGGAGGATCTACGAGAGTTTTAATACTCCGAGACTTCAAGGCCTACTAATCCTGCTTCCTCCCTCACATCTTTTCAAGCTAGCTAAGGTGCTTTAAATTTGTTTGCCTGACTTAGTGATTTAGTGTTTAAATATTTAATTGCTTGCTTGAGATTTTTCAGGGCGTGAGGGATTACAGTTGAGCAAGAGGAAACACTACCCAACCCTAATGATTATGTTGGTAGCTAGTTTACTGCTATTTACGAACATAGTTTTTCAAGCTTCCGATAACGTGAGCTGCACATATATTCTCTACCCTGACGGACACGCTGATATAAAGATAGTGTATAATGTGACCGGAAAGGATTTCGTTGAGATAAAACTCGAGAGAGGGTACGTAAGTGAGACAATAACTGTTTTCTCAGATAGCGGGATACCGCTACCTTACGTTTTAGAACCAGACGGGAGGGTAATCGTTAACACAACATACTTGAGTAACATAACCGTAGAGTATGAGGCTGTGGTGGGGGAGGCACTTACCGAAGTTCAGGTCAACACCGTCATAAACCCGTTAGGTCCTGCTGAAGTGATATTGCCGCCTAACTCAGCCCTCCTCTATTTCAACGGCTCGCCAAGAATAACCACCATCACCGACCCGTCAGGCATGCAGTTTTATATAGTGTTGAGCTACGACAGGGAGGGCACCTACGAGATAAGCTTCCTATTACTCCCTCCCACAGAAACAACCACGACGGGAACCTCCGGGCCTCAAACGAGTCCGCAACCCTCTGAGGGTGCAGTGACATCAACCATACTCATCCTCGCCTTAGCTGGCGTGGCAGCAGCAGCTCTGTTAGTGTTCTTCATCATGAAGAGAAGGTTTGAGAAAGCACCTGAGATAGAACCCCTACTAGAGTATGGTTTCGACGAACGCGATAAAGTGATTCTTAAAACCTTAGGTATGGGTGAAGCAACTTTATCGGATTTAAGTAAAACAACGGGACTAAACAAATCCGTGGTTTGGAGAAGACTAGAGAGACTTAGGGAATTAGGGTATGTTGAAAAGATCTATTCTAGGGGTAAGTCCATATATAGGCTTACGGAGAGAGGCTTCAAAACACTTAAAGAGTTGGACAGCTAGCTCAGCAATTAACAACAGACCTAGCGAGCTGACCTCCTCCCCGTCCTAAAGGGCGGGGATTCCCCGTCCTCCAGGACTGGGAGGTTTGGGATTATATCTCCCTGCTTTGGGGGATTCAATCCCGGGCCGGGTCTCCGACCCATTACCCCTACCCCTCCTTCGAGAGACTCGGGGTTATGGATATTATTATCATAGTCTCGGGAGCATAGTTCTAACCCAGTGTGTTTGGCTCGCGTATTGAGTGTTGCCAGGGAGTAGCTCCCGAGACTCACGAACATCGACACTATTATCATCGAGAACATTACCGGATACGGAACTTATAAGTACCGCCCCCATCCTAAAAGGGTGAGGCTTTCAGTTGTAAGCCATGAGGGATTAGGTTTTCAGTTG
>CAYZXH010000003.1:0-59799 GCA_964482405.1 uncultured Desulfurococcaceae archaeon
CCACACAAAACACAAGT
This sequence comes from uncultured Desulfurococcaceae archaeon, assembly GCA_964482405.1. Lineage (GTDB taxonomy): Archaea > Thermoproteota > Thermoprotei_A > Sulfolobales > NBVN01 > Zestomicrobium. Next base: position 18 of record CAYZXH010000003.1, read on the forward strand.
TTCACACATTATAAATCTAACCACTAATAATACAAAAACAATGATCTATATACTTCCGAGAACTGAATGAATATAATTAACTATATAAAAGCGTCATATAAAAGCGTCTGAGCATATTCATGATTAGCTTCATTACCCTACTTCTTTTTACATCACGTACCTCGTAGTAATTTGAGGATGTAGGCCTCTTAAGGTCTAGGTTTTCGGTCTTAGTCTTAGGTTATTTATTAGTGTTAGGATATCTTTAGGTAGTCTCTTCTCCGAGGTTTTTTCGAGTTCGTAGAATTCCTTTATGTTCTCCACGTCTGGTTTCAGAACATTTTCTAATTCTTTAGAGTCGCACTTTATTTCTTTAGGTATTTTCTTGAGGTTTTCTTCAGCTGTTTCCTCACAGAGCCTGATTACTAGGTATGGTTTCCTCATGTGTTTTCTTAGCTTCTCCAGTGTTTGTTTTATTTGTCTGCTACCCGCGAAGTATAGGAGATACTCTATCTCAGGCTTATTGCTTATGTTTTCCCCCTTCGTGAAAGCTTCGATAGTTAGTGAGGCCGGGATTTTTACTTGAGGTATCGAGGTGATAAGCCTTAACGGGATTACCTGAGTTACGCAGAGCGGGTTAAGGGTGCTACCAACGTACTTCACTACTTCGTCGTCTTCTGAGACGCAGTAATCAAAACTTATTGACTCGCTCTTTCGGGCAACCTTCTTCACGATTTCTAGGACTTCTCCTAGTTGATTATCCGCCATGACTTACGGGCACCAGGAAAATCTCGTCATCGTCTTTGAGTACGTAGTCTAGACCTCCTAGTAGCCTGTAGTCTACGTCGTTTAAGAAGACTATGTATGAGGTAGTTAATGATCCGTCTTCTTCCACCGCTTCCCTTAAGTCAGGTATCTTAGTTCTGAGCTCCTTCAAGAATTCCTTAAGCTTAACTGACTCACTGACCTCAACACTTACCTCGTCCCTACCCAGCCTACCCCTCAAAACCCCCGCTAACTTGACTCGCACTATCATGTTTCCTCGAATGCCCCGCTCTCACTAACCTCTCCTTGAGGGGTCTGTAATCTCTTCTCCCTAACCCTCACTAAGTGTGTTAAGTAACCGGCGATCTGATTCCTTAACTTCTTAGACCTGAGGTAAACGTACCTGGAAACTAACTTCTTGTTCTCCTCGAAATTTGAGGTTACCTCACTAGGAAATAACTCCATTAATCTCCTAGCAGTTCTCTTAACTATCGAGGTTCTCACCCTACCCATACACTTCATCCCTCCCTAAACATATTGGGTATTCCTTTTAAATAATTAAGCGCGTGGTGAGGTAGCGAAAAGCTTAAATAGAAGTGGTTGATATTGAGTTATTGGTGAGTAGTGTATGGCTCAAAGAGGTGTTGCTCCCACCGCAGGCATACCTGTCTTAATATTAAAAGAGGGTACTCAGAGGACTACAGGGGCTGAAGCACTTAGATCGAACATGGTAGCCGCGATGACCATAGCAGAGATTTTGAGGACTACCTACGGGCCTAGAGGAATGGATAAGATGCTCGTCGATACTTTAGGGGACGTCACTATAACTAACGACGGCGCCACAATACTTGACAAAATGGATGTTCAGCACCCTACAGCTAAGATGCTCGTCCAGATAGCTAAGGGTCAAGACGACGAGGTTGGTGACGGAACTAAGACAGCCGTGATATTCGCTGGCGAGTTACTGAAAGCTGCTGAGGAACTCCTTAATAAGGAAGTACACCCAACAATAATAATTAACGGCTATAAGAAAGCACTTGAGGAAGCTGTTAAGTACGCGGGGAGCGTCGCTAAAGACGTGGACATAAACGACTTCGAGACTCTGAAGAAGATAGCTTCAACAGCCCTAACTAGTAAAGCAGTCCACGGCGTTAGAGAGTACTTCGCGGAGATAGCTGTGAAGGCGGTTAAGCAGGTAGCCGAGGATAGGGATGGCAGAATATACGTGGATCTCGACAACATACAGATAATTAAGAAGCACGGAGGCTCTCTCGCAGACACTAAGCTAGTTTACGGTGTCATATTAGACAAGGAAGTCGTTCATCCAGGCATGCCTAAGAGAGTTGAGAAAGCTAGGATCGCCTTAATTGACGCGCCGCTAGAGATCGAGAAGACAGAGATAGACGCCGAGATAAGAATAAGTGATCCGGAAATGATGAGGAAGTTCATAGAGCAAAAAGAAAATATTCTTAAGGATATGGTTGAGAAGATTGCTGCTACTGGTGCTAACGTCGTTATTTGTCAGAAGGGTATTGACGACGTCGCTCAACACTTCCTAGCAAAGAAAGGAATACTAGCAGTAAGAAGAGTTAAGAGATCAGACATGGAGAAACTAGAGAGAGCTACTGGAGGCAAGATCGTGAGCAACATCGATGACTTAACGCCTAACGACCTAGGCTACGCAGAACTAGTTGAGGAGAGGAAGGTAGGGGAGGACAAGATGGTGTTTGTTGAGGGTACTAAGGACCCGAAGGCGGTCAGCATAATAATCAGGGGTGGCCTAGAGAGAGTTGTTGACGAGGCTGAGAGATCCTTCAGAGACGCGTTAAGTGTTGTAGCAGACGTTCTCAGAGTCCCTAAGATCGTGTACGGTGGTGGTAGCTTCGAGATAGAGATAGCGAGGTACTTAAGAGAGTACGCTACTAAGGTGGGCGGGAAGGAACAGCTAGCCGTACTCTCCTTCGCCAAAGCTTTAGAAGGTGTTGTCTCAGCACTTGTAGAGAACGCGGGTCTAGACCCAATAGACATGATCTCAGAGTTGAGGAGCGCGCACAACAAACCTGACGGGATTAAATACGGAGTTAACGTATTCAGCGGTAAGGTCGATGATATGGAGGCTTTAGGAGTTATAGAACCTCTGACAGTGAAGACTAACGCCCTTAAGGCAGGTACTGAGGCAGCAACCCTGGTATTAAGGATTGATGACGTGGTAGCGGCTAGCAAAGTCAAGGAAGAGAAGAAGGAAGAGAAGAAAGAGAAGAAGGAAGAAGAGGAGAAGTAACGCGTTAACTCACAGCTTTTTTCTAAAGCTCCAATTAAACAATACCTTTTTAGGTTTTCAAGATATTAGTTTTCTAGTGGTGGCGTTTATTGTCCGGTATTGAGTATAGCTCGCGTAGGAGGGGTTCAACAGACGACTACATAAGATATCTTGAGATGAGAATTCAGGAGCTGGAGACCGAGGTAGAGTTCCTTAGAAATGAGATAAACTACTATAAGAAAGAGATTGAGAAGCTCCTCTCAACCCCCCTCATAGAGGGTGTCTTACTTGAGGTATTACCTGATGGTAGGGCGGTGGTCAAGAGTTCCACAGGCCCTAACCTTGTGGTTGAGGTTTTGGGGAACGTTGACGTGAAGAACGCGCGGCCGGGATCTAGGGTAATGCTTAATCAAAGAGGTTCCGCCGTAGTCGGCATCCTCCCATCACTTGAAGACCCTTACGTCAGGGCTATGGAGGTCATTGAGAGACCTAAGGTAAGGTACGAGGACGTGGGGGGTCTTAAAGAACAGATAAGGGAGTTGAGGGAGGTCGTTGAATTACCTCTGAAGAATCCTGAATTATTTAGGGAGATAGGTATAGAGCCCCCTAAAGGTATCCTCCTCTACGGCCCCCCAGGTTGCGGCAAGACTTTACTAGCTAAGGCCGTTGCCGGCGAGTCTAACGCTACGTTCATAAGCTTGGTTGCCTCAGAGCTAGCTCAGAAATTCGTTGGTGAGGGTGCTAGAATCGTTAGGGAAGTCTTCAGTTTCGCGAAGAAGAAGGCTCCAGCGATAATACTCATAGACGAGCTTGACGCTATTGGGGCGAAGAGACTTGACATAGGAACTAGTGGCGAGAGGGAGATTCACAGAACACTCACTCAGTTACTTGCTGAGTTAGACGGTTTCGAACCACTAGATAATGTTAAGGTCTTAGCTACTACGAACAGGATAGATATCTTAGACCCCGCACTACTAAGACCTGGAAGATTTGACAGAATAATCGAGGTTCCGCTACCTGATCTCCAAGGCCGTCTAGAGATATTCAAGATACACACCAAGAAAATGAAGGTCAAGGACGTAGACCTAGGATTGCTAGCTAAGTTATCTGAAGGCGCTTCAGGAGCTGACATAAGAGCTATATGTACTGAAGCGGGATTCATCGCATTAAGGAATAACAGAAATTATGTGGTCATGGATGACTTCATCGAAGCTACTAAGAAGATTCTTAAGGATCGTTTCAGACCCTACGCAGAGGAGAGCGGCAAGATGCAGGAACGCAAGACGCCCTCGGTGGTTTAAGGGTTGAGTTACGTTATCAGGAAGATAACCCCTGAGGAACTACTCAGTTTCAGAGCTATCCTAAATTATCAGCTGAGAGTAAGCGTTGCTGACTCTGTGCTACCGGATAACTTGTTAGTAGGTGTATCAAAAAATACTGGGAGGGTGAGAGCTTTGATAGATCCTGAAAACACCGAGGTACTGGCTACCGTTGTCGCGTCAACAAACACCCTCAACATAAGATTAAGCCTAGCTAGGAGAATACATAAATTAGTTCCTCCCCCACGATTAAGACTAGTCGTAGTGAACGAGATTGTTCCGGACATATTAGAAGCTAAGAGTTCTGTCTTCACGAAGCATGTCTTATCAGTAGATGAAGAGCTTAGGGCTGGTGACGAAGCTCTCGTAGTTAGTGAGGACGATGAGCTCTTATGTGTTGGCAAGCTCTTCCTATCACCCGAGGAAATACTTCAGTTATTAACTGGTCCCGCGTTAAAGATTAGGGAGTGTGTGGCTGGATGAAGCAGGTTGAGATATTCATCTATGAAGAATACGAGAAAATACTTAAAGAACCCGGTAGGGAGTGGGTCCTGATCACCGGATTCCCCGGCTTTGGCTATGTAGGGACTATAGCAACCAGGTATATAGCTAATAAGATGAAGTCCGTCAAGATAGGGGATATCGTAACCAAGTATATGCCTGATTTCGTGGCCATGGAGGAATACGGTGTCATGACCCCCTACGAAATATTCTTAGCCGAGAACAGGAACCTAATAATAGTGGTTAATAACGCGTTACCCACAACCCCGGAGAGAGTACCCTATTCCTTAGCGCTGGCCGATTGGTTTAAGAAAATCAACGGTAAGAGAGCGGTGTTTGCCGGCGGACTTAACGTCAAGCTTAAGGAGGGTGACGAGGAGTTCAGGTGGGTCTGCAACATGGACTGCGGGTGGAGCTTTAAAGAACCAAAGCTAGGGAAAGGTAACTATATTGTGGGCCCCCTAGCAACTCTTTACGCGATCTTCACACTTAAGAAAATACCAACACTTCTAATACTGCCTTACACAGAGCCAGGCAGGTACGACCCCTCCGCAGCGGCAGTCTTCATAAGAAAGCTCAACGAAATAATGGAGATCGGCGTGTCGGTCGATGACTTAATAGAGTATTCTAAGTTAGTCGCTTACGCGGAGACCTTAATGGAGGAAGCAAGTAAGAAAACTAAGGAAGAGAAAGGACCTAAGCTATACATGTGAGTCCTTGACCGAAGAGACTCGTTTTTAGGGAAAGCCCGTTAAGGTTCTTAACATAACTCAATTATCTTAACTCCGTATGCAGCCAAGTCTCTGAAGAGTTCTCGCTTACTCCAAGCATATTTTGAGCATGTGAGGATAACTAGATCGGCTTTTCCCGTCTTCTCGAGAATTAAGTTCCTTATCTCCTCAATCATATAATTAATGACTTGCTCCTCCACAGTTAAGGGCATCTCGAATTGTGAGTAAGGATATACCTGATCTAGTTCCGCAGGCACTAAATTAAAGTAGGGTAAGTACACGAAGACGTGGGACTCCGCGTCGATCATCCCCTTACTTAAAGCATTCTTAAATATTTCTGAGTTCTTAAAGGGCTTCTCCTCCGGATTACCCGGCAGTAAGATTATCTTCTTTTTCTTCTCATTGAAAGCTTTCTTAACGAACCTTCTATGACGTATTAGTTCCGGTCTATAATATGATGTAACGTCGTAAAGGAATATCGCGTGTGAGTCCCCCTTAAACCTAGGGTCAAGCCTTTCTATCCAATCAACGTATTTTATCAGAGTGTTTAAAGCCTCCCTAAGTGATGGGTGGGTCCTCGCTCTTTCCTCAATCAATTCCCACAACCTACCCTCCTTTAAAGCAGTCTTAACTCGCTTTACCTCCCTGTTTATCACGTGTAGGTTATGGATCGCGAGCATCTTAGTTTTCTCTTTTTCCTCCAACTCCATCAATTCCTTAGGTGTGTACCTGCTACAGACCTCGCACTCGCACGGCAGGTACTCTAAGTCTGTGATTCTGTAAGTGCCTTCCTCAGTCATGTACCTGCCGTCTCTAGCATATAGTATGTAGGAAGCTGAGTCGAAAGTGTCTACCCCTAACGCCACCATTAACGGGATTATGAGTGGGTGCCCGCCGCCAAATAAGTGAACAGGTTTATCTAGAGGTAGTACGCTCTTAGCTACGGCGACCATACTAACTATTTTACTGAAACCATATTTTTCGAGTACGGTGACTGGAGATCCTATGGCGTACATACTGTAACCCTCAATCCTGCTTGCTTCCGTTGCGGATTTGAGAACGAGATCTAGGTAGACCCCTCCCTGTACTGGTAAAACCCATAGAACGTCGCTCTCCCTAACCTTCTCTATGGTGAGGCGAGCCCTCCTTAAAGTTTCTTCAACACTCTCCACAGCCTCCTCATAGCTAGAGTCGTCTCTAGTAGGGATATCCGCTATCACAGCTATGTCAGAACCTATCTCTACTTGATAAGTAGCTATCTCCTCCGGCTCTATCCTTATTCTGTCCCTGCCATACCTTAATATCTGGTAGGCCCCTGAATCCGTCATAACTACTCCTTCAAAATTTATGATCTTCTTAACGCCGATTTCCTTAGCCTTATCCCCGAATACCTGCTTCATTATGAACGCGTTAGTTATGACTTGATCAAAGCCTATACTCCTTACCTTATCCGCTGGTACCTCCCTATCTTGTTTTACCGGGTTAATTACTGGGAAAAAAGCCGGGGTTTCTATGTAGCCGGATTTAGTCTTGAGCTTCCCTATCCTCCCGGCAAGATCCTTGTCCTTAATCTCGAAGCTCATGCCATGCTCAACCAATGTCTTGACGTCTTGACTCCTCAAGTCTAGATTTGAGCACCGCGTTTCTTTAACTCCAAGTATTCTTGTAAGACGCTATACAGCTTATTAGCTAGGGCGCCGGAACCTTCAACCCCGTTCTCCGTTATCTTGAATTTATCGTATACGTAGACCGCGTGAGCCTCTTTGATAACCCTGACAGATGAGGGGGGTATGTTGAGTTTCGTCATAAGATACCTACCGAATTCTTCCGGGTCGAAGATAGGCCTACTCTCGAATATTATCTCGGATATTCTAGAACCGTTAACGAAGACTTTATAAAAAGACCTGCCTTCCTGATTCCTGGCGTTCTCAAGAACTAAGTGTAGAGTGAGCCTCTCACTAAGGTCTAAACCGACTAGCTTGCCTGTATACGTTGTTCCATCAACCAACTTCACCACTATCTCATTACCTATCAAATTATTGAGCTCGCTTATTAGACTCCTTACCGCAGGCTGAATCACACCACTCATTTCTACTACCTAAGCTTCATATACTGAAATAAACTTTAAAAATTCACGTTTTGAGCACTCCGTAGTGAGCATTGAAAACGAAAAACTTTTAAGGGTGTGCTCATACATTATTACGACTAAAACAAGTGTAGAGGTGGAGTGAATGTCTCAAGGACCTGCGTCAAGCAACGTGGTCTTAGTAGGTAAGAAACCCGTAATGAACTACGTGCTAGCAACACTAACCCTGCTAAACCAGGGAGTTCCTGAAATCGTGGTGAAGGCTAGGGGTAGAGCTATAGGGAAAGCAGTCGACACAGTCGAGATAGTGAGGAATAGATTCCTGCCCGACAAGGTAGTAGTAAGAGACATAAGAATAGGGAGTCAAGTAGTTACCAGCGCTGAAGGCAGGCAATCCAGGGTCTCAACAATCGAGATAGTAATATCTAAGAAAGACTAACGAGTTGTGTTTTTTCCCCAACTAACTCAAGAGAAGCTAGTGAGTCATTCTACGTTTTTTAATTAAGCTACCTAGGTTTACGAATTAATAACTCTTCCCGTGACTCATACGGAAAACTCGGAGAACTACGTAGCTAAAAATCAGCGTCTGGTGTTTCAATCATCTATTCATAGGTAATTCCACTCATCATCTGTTCTTCTCTACGTTTACTAAAATAATAAATTCAAATACCTACAGCAACTCCCTATACTTACTTACTAGCACATAAACCCTTGAGATTCTAGGGTATTCGTAACATGGGGTCTCGTACTCCTCGCCGTTAACGAGCTTAACTAATAATTTGCTCATCCTTATCTTGCCTCTCTTCTCGCAGTCCAGTATCGTGGATTCCTTAACTAACCCGTTGATCGCCAGCCCCTCAAGCTTTAATACGTCGATCGTTTCAGGCAAGGGTCGACACCCAGAATATAATTACAGTGAGCTTATATGTTAGTTAGGGGGTGGGGTTGAGGGTACTGTTAGTGACCTCAAGAATAGCTAGGCCGATACTTGAGGAGGTGGTTAAGGACCTACGTGATCTTATTGATCTAGATGTTTTTGAGTTGAGAAGCGTTCCTATCGCTTCCTTAGCGACTACCAAGCTTATAGCTAGTGAACTAGCTACCTACGAGAAGTCGGGAAAAGCTGACTTAATAGTCATTCCCGGCTTGAGCATAGGGTCCGCGAAAGAAATCCAGAACTTGATTGGGATAAGAGCGGTCAAGGGTCCTAAGTACCTCGGCGACCTACCTGAGATGCTGAAGCAACTTCTTCAGGGGCTCGAGTTCAGCCCGGACGTTCCGGCAGACGAGGTCATGCGTGAAAAACTAACGAAGTATTATCAAACGAGGTTGAGTGAGGTCCTGCAATCTAGGAAACCCCTCTTTAAGTTGAGGAACGCCGTGTTCACGGAGACACCACCACCTCTCAACTTAATCTATGAATACCTAGTTAGCGAGTATTCCAGCGTTGAGCACCTAGAAACAAAACTTAACGAACTCAGAACCTTGAGTTATGAGGGTGTGGTAGTAGGGTGTGGTGTTGAGTGCAGGGCTCTAGACCTTGTCGGCAAGTTGTTGACTGTCAGCTCAGCACACAACATGTTGACCGGGATTGACTTAATCTACGAGAGTGTCCCTAAGGAGAAGCTTAAAGACTTGCTCGATTTGAGCGACTTAATACTCAACATATCAACGAGTAATGTCGACTTAGTCGCTAGCTACTTAAGGACTGATCAAGCAGTCGTGGCGGTGCCTTCGAGTAATGGGAGTGAGGACGTTATCAAAGTAGTTGAGACACTTCAAGATATGGGCTTCAATAAAATCTTAGTTGACACCATAGTTAGACCACCCACGCTAGGTTTCGTGAACAGCATAATAGAGTTGAGCAAAATAAGAAACAGGGTTAGATACCCTATCTTATTCAGTCCTGCTAACGTATACGAATTAATAGACGTTGATACCCCGGGGGTCATAGCTCTCTTAATAGATATAGGGTTCGAATTAGGTGCTTCATCCATATTAATCACTGAGTCAAGCGTTAAAGCTCGCGGCGCTCCCTTAGAAGCCTCAATCAGCAGAGAATTAATTTACAGAGCCTTCCTTAAGAAGTCACCCCCAGTTAATCAAGGGATAGACCTCCTGATAATCAAGGATAAGAAAGACTTAAACATTCCTATACCAGTTCATGAAGGAGTCGTCGAGAGAGTTAGTGGTGAAGGCCAGCCACGCCTAGATATGAGGTATTATGTGAAAATCTATGTGGATAAGGAAGGAAAGCAGATAGTAGTAGACGTTCATGACAGAAGCAGTAACAAAATTCTCAAAAGATACGTGGGAAGCAAAGCACTCGATTTAGGCAGAACACTATTGAGAGACTACGAGATAAACGTCGATCACGCCCTCTACATAGGTTACGAGTTAAGTAAAGCTGAGACAGCGTTAAGACTTGGTAAATCCTACGTTCAAGACGAAGACTTATTTAAACGCACCTATCATTAACCACGCGTAATTATCCCTCACGTCTTCAGGAGGGCCCTAACCGTACACTTCTTGACCACGAGAACGAGGTTTAGGGGGTTCTTCTTTTTAAAGCGATATTCTAAGTTATTCTTGGTGTGTAAAATGGTTGTACGAAGAAGAACCGTTACGGCGAAGAAAATAACCGGTAAGAAGACTGTGAAGGATAAGGTCTACCAGTACGAGTATTACACACTCCCGCTGAATCTGTACCTCCCTAAGAGCATGGTAGAGAAGTGGGGTACAGAATTCATTATTGAGAGAGATGAGGAGAAGGGCAGAATAACGATCTACTCCGTTAGAAGCGTTGAGGGTAAGTAAAGGGATTATCTTGAGGTTTTTATGTGTAGAAGAAAACGCGGACAATACTTTGAAGATTTCTTTTACGGAAGAATGCTTTAGAGAAGCTGTTAAGTCTCTACTCATGATCATACCCCTAGGTAAGGTCACTAGCTATTCAATGATAGCTAAGATCTTAGGAGCTTATCCCAGGAGTGTTGCTAGGGTCCTGAAAAGCAATAAGGAACCCATAATAATCCCTTGCCATAGGGTAGTTCACGAGAGCGGGAAACTCGGTAGCTACACATTCAAGGGTAAACCACAACCGGACCTGAAGAAAAAACTCTTGATTTTAGAAGGCGTTGGGATAGCTGACGATAAAGTGCTTAGGGAGTCTTTCATGAAGGACTTGCCGTGACGGAACCAGTTAGTTTGACAGTCTCAGGAAACGATCTCTAACGTGTTTAGAACGGGGTCTCAACCCCCCTACTATTTAAAACCGATGATATGGTCCACTTTAAAGCCTCATAATCTTTCTTCTCATTACCGAAGATGCCGTCTTGCCTAACGACCTCCACACCCTTGAAAAAGAGGGATATAGTTACCGTATCGTTTTTCAGCTCCTCAGATAAGAACATGACCGTCGTCACTAAGCCTCTAGATTTCTCCTCTATCCTTCTCAGAGTCTTTTGTAAGACTCGAGCTTCGGGAACTCCTGTTCTAGAAATCACTACTAAGACCACGTCACGCCCGTAAACTACCTCCATCAACTCCCTCAGATCGCTTACTACCCTCATTACCTACAGTCCTGCACCTACTGTTGTAAGCTTCCCTAATTATTTTCTTCTCTTCGGGAGTTAAATACACTTCTATATCTACTGGGGTCTTAAGCTCCGTTGGCTTTCTAATCCCCATACTATTTAGCAAGACTAAATCGTAGTTGAGTAATTCTCTTAACTCGCTACAGGGTAGCTCGCTAGCAAGTCTCTTAAGACCTTCCCCAAAGTTTACGTGTTTTCTGAGCTGTGACTCACTCACGGAAGCCCCACACACCAAGCACGTGAGGTCCGGCATTAACGAGTTGAAGCCGCATCTAGGGCACGTGATCGGGGGGATCTTATACCTCCTGTTAACCCATGCGTTAAACCACTTTATCCTGAGTACTTCTATGAGGTCTGTTCGCTTCTCCCGCACTACCTGCTCGTAGATCCTAGGAGCTACTAAGAGGACAGAGTCCTTAACGCTCGCTACTATGAAGTCGAGGAGGTTTGGCGTTAAAGACTCGAACGTCTGGACTATCCTATTAGCTATCAACTCGTTTATGGTTTCTTTATGCCTGTTATATCTCTTAACTACCGTCTCAACATCCGTGCGAGTGGTTGGGGAGCCGTAGAGCTGAGTTAGTATGTCGTGAAGTAGCTCCACGTACTGAGCATCACTTAACCCAAGTATTGAGAGACCTGATAAGTTAACGAAGTCCCCTATGTTCTCGTTAATCCATTCATCAATATCTACTTCCTTACGACTTGCTTTCCTCTCTTTAACTGTTTTCTGTTCAACTTCTTTCTTAGGAGGCTTTCCCCTCCCAGCCTTAGTCTTCTTCCCAACACTTTTTCTCTTAGATTCTTTATCTTTCTTAACCAATCACCTCAACCCCGCTTAAATACCCTTGATAGTCGTTCTTATCTCGATTATGTCTTTATCCATTAATTTATGTGAGAGACCCACCTTCTCGCCCGGATACTTCGCTGAGGGCCCCCAAATCCTGGCGTACTTAAAGAACTTCAGAAACTCCTCACGTATTTCTTTAATAGCGTCCTCAACCGTGGAGCCCTCCTTAAGAATCAGAGGCTTAGGTGAGTGTGTGTCTGTGTTAGGTTCCTTCGTGTAAACCCTTATTAAGTTAAGCATTTTGAAGACTAGTCGAGGAACGCTCTCAAAACCTCTCATGTGTGTTGCGGAGACGGGCAAGACCTCAACACCTGGTATTAAGTTCTTTAAAGCTTCTGTCAAGGAACTCAGCTGGTTTTCCGCGATCAGGTCTACCTTATTCAACAGTATTAGTGAGGGCTTGTAAGTAACCCTCTCGAAGATAGCTCTCTCGACCTCGTCTAGAGATACCTCGCCGATGATCCTCACCTCAGAGTTGTAGAGACGGTAACTCTCAAGGAGTTTTCTTACGTCCTCAGCCGTACACCCGATTAACTTACCGTTTACCACTACCCTAACTCCCTGTTGGCTCCTCCCCCTGATTATCTGTACCTGACCCCTAGGTCTTACCAAGTAGATGCCGGAGTCTGTTAATTCCTTCACCATGATCTCTAACTGCCTCACGGGATTGTTTGAAGCGTCTAGGACTATCAAGAGTCCATCAGCGTTCCTAGCTAGACCTAGCAACCTAGTCCCCCACCATACAGCGCCTTTCGAAACTCCCTCAACGAACGCGGGGGTATCTATCAACTGTATCTGGATATCCTCGAACATCATCATTCCAGGCACGGGCATTTTAGTGGTGAACGGTACTTGACCTACCACAGGTTTTGCGTTGGTCAACGCTCTGAGCACGGAGCTCTTCCCAGAGGACGGGAAACCTAGGATGACTACTTGCGCGGCGCCCTCCTTCTCTATGAAGAACGTGGGACCTCCACTACCCCCTCTCCTAGACCTCCTCTCTTCAAGCTCTTTCCTAAGCTCCGAGAGCTTCCTCCTAACCCAAGCAACGAGGTTCTCAGTACCTTTATGTTTGGGGATGGCTGACAAAAACTCTTCTAAAGCCTGTATTTTCTCTTCAGTAGTCTTAGCCTCTAAATACTTCACCCACTTAGCCTTAGCTTCAGCAGGTAGGTTGGTCGGCACTCTCTCTCCTATTAAAAATTAGGTTAGCCCTCTTTAAGTCTACGAATCATTGTCGAGCCCTCTCCCCAACCACCTAAGCAATCCCTGATCATTCTTGACACTCCCTAAACCTAGTTTCTTAAGCGTTGACCAGGTCTTACGTATTATGGGGGTTTCTTCAGGGACGTGCTCAGCTAGCCACTTAATAGTCCTCGGGTCTGAAGGGTACCCGCTACCGAAATCACCGTAGATAGAGTGCAGGAACCCCACATGCGTATCCCTGAGAAACTTAGCGATTATGGAAGCCGCCGCTACTACAGGGTACCTGACGTCAGCTTTGTGCTCGTAAATGAGTTTAATATTGGTTGGGATGTTCGCCACCAGGACCCTCTCGTGTTTAAGGGATGAGAGAGCGTCTACGTAAACTTCAGATACCTTGATTCCCAGACTCAAGACAGTCTTAACCAACGAAACGACTGCCTCAACAAACAAATTATTCAAGTTATTCGCGTCTATCGTTGCCGGTCTGTACCTCCTAACAATCACTACCTCAGCTACCTCAATGATTTTAGGGAATAAAGCAGCTCTGGCACGTGGTGTAAGACTCTTACTATCCCTAACCCCTAAGTCTTTAAGGCGCTGTGTAAGTTCCTCTCTAACCCCGACGCAAGCAACGAACATATCCCCTATTACAGGCCCTCTCCCAGCCTCATCTATCCCTAAGGACACGGAACCCTTAGACATAAACAAACTTCAAACCCCTCCCTCCAAGACCTTAACAACAACCCCTATAAGATCCTCGAAGTCTTTCTTAATCCTTTCCAGAACGCCTCTTACGTCCTTCCCTCTAGGCTCTACCTCACTAATTAAGGCCAGCACCTCCTCAGTTGTTGAGACCTTAAATAGTGGGTATCCCCTAGCTTTAACACATTCGTTGACGTGTATTAAGCCTGGATAGTAAGTGATACCGACCGTGTTGAGGAGCGCGGCTTCCCTAGCCAGAGTTGAGCCGCCGCTAACTACCGCCCTAGCGTAAAAAGCTAAGCTGACCCCGTCGTAGGAACCCTCAATAACGATCACTTTACTCCTCAACGTCTGAGGTAATTCATCAATTAATTTTTTATGTTCGGGGTATCTGGGAAGGAAAACAATCTTTAGATCGTTGCTTAAGACGTGATATATTAATTCCCTGAGATCGAAGCTTAACTCAACACCCTTATAGTAGGTTGCGTGACGCTCGTGCGGCCTGAGAACTAAGTACTTGTAGGGTTCAAGACCTAAACCCTCCACATAGCTTAAGTCTGGCTCACTCCTAAGTAGCCAGGAAACCTCGTCAACCCCGCCGTACCTCACTAGTCTAGAACCCCAAAACATGTACTTCCTAATGTCTTCCTCAGGTATGCAGTCAGAGACTATCACTACGTCCGCTAGGGGTAGGGAAAGCCTACTGGGTACTTGAGCGTGAGGCGAGTCTGTTATAGCCACGTACTTAATCCCGACACCGAAAGCCAGCCTGGCGGCGGGTGGGTTGGGGTAAGCCACGAGTACGTCTGGCCTAAACCTCTCAACATGTACTGCTAGACCAAACATCCTGTCAGCGTCTCCCAACACCTTATCGTACGGGTTGCCTATGACGTACCTCCCGATAACCACAGGTTCCACTCCAAACCTCCTCAGAGCCCCTACAGTGTACTCGTAGTCTCTGCAAGTGACTAAGACCTCATAACCTCTCCCACGCAACTCCCTAGATAATAAACCAAAAAGAGTTGCTTGCTTAGAAGTCAACACGTCAACCCATACCCTGAAATCCACCACCCCAACAAATATCGGGGACTGAAAATTAATTAATTGAGGTAGTCAATTAATTAACGTGGTGTAATCAAGAGTGAGACTCTTCGGTACTGATGGTGTTAGAGGGGTTGTTAATGAAGACCTAAAACCGGAATTCGTTGTCAGACTCGCACTAGCCATAGCGTCATACTTCGGTAGCGGATCCTCCATATTGGTTGGGAGGGACGCGAGAGCTGGTAGTGAGTTAATTCAGGATATCGTAATGGGTGTTTTAGCGTCCTCAGGACTAAGGGTTTACGACGCCGGCCTCACACCGACTCCTGCGCTACAGTACAACGTCAAGGAGAGAGGTTTTGACGGGGGTGTGATGGTGACTGCGTCGCATAACCCGCCGCAGTACAGTGGTGTAAAGGTAGTGTTGTCTGACGGCATCGAAGCCCCTAGAGAGGTTGAGGAGGAGATTGAAAAGATATTCCTTGAGGAGAGCTTTAGGAGGGTTTCTTGGAGGGAGTTAAGGCACAGGAAGACCTTAATTGATGACGTTAATGAGTTCTACGTTGACGGGATAATTAAGCTCGTTGATACTAGTAAGCTGAAGAAAGTCTTCAGAGTAGTTGTTGATCCCGCGAATAACGTGGGCGCGCTCACAACCCCAAAACTGCTTAGAGCGCTCGGCGTGCGCGTGTTGACCGTTAACGGCGACCTAACCCACCAGCCTTACAGAGAGCCTGAACCTACTCAGGAAAACCTAGAATACTTAAGTAGCATAGTACGCGACGTGAAAGCGGATTTCGCCGTAGCACATGACGGGGACGCTGACAGAGCTATCTTCATAGACGATCTAGGTCGTTATATGCCGGGCGATAGATCCGCCACTCTCTTATGTAAGCACATAATAACCAACAGGAGAGATAATTTGCCGCGCCGTGTAGTTACGGCCGTCTCGTCATCAACCATAGTAGAGGACCTGCTTCGTGAATACGGTGTGGAGGTCGTGTGGGTTAGGGTGGGCAGCATAGTGATTGCTAGGACTATGAAGAGTTTAGGGGCTATGGCGGGTTTTGAGGAAAACGGGGGTTTCATGTACGCACCGCACCAGATGGTACGGGACGGCGCAATGACTACCGCGTTGATGCTGGAGTTGCTAGGTAGTGAAGGCGTTTCCCTTAGCGAGTTATATGATAAGCTACCTAAGAGGTATTTAATCAAGACTAAGGTGCCTTTGAAGGACAAGAGCTTGGTTAGCGACGTAATAGACAAGATCTTACTTAGTTATGGTGGATATAGGAACATAACCATAGATGGCGTGAAGGTAATAGGACCTGATTTCTGGTTCTTGGTAAGGCCTTCCGGAACAGAACCTTTAATAAGGATTTTCGTGGAAGCAGTTAGTGAGGACAGAGCTAACGAAATTCTTAAAGACTTGCTGAGAATTACTAGTGAGGTATTGAAATGAGGTACCCGTTACTAAACCTGCTCGCATGCCCGATGTGCAAGAATTTCCCCTTAAGATTATACGTGATAGAGAAGAAGGTGTCGGAGAGGGATTACGCGGTTACCAAACCATTCTGTGACTACTATTGCGGTAGGTACGAGAAATCAGTTAGCTCCCTAGATGTTAATAAACTAGAGTGTGAGTTATGCGTTAAGGAAGACGTCTTGAGCGGGGTTCTATTATGCGAGAGATGCGGTCGGTGGTACCCAATAATAAACGGGATCCCCTTCATGTACCCAGATAGTAGGAGACTACACCCAAAGGTCAAGTCTAGGGAGGAAGAATTCCTTAAAAAATACAGGGATCTACTCCCTAGCGACGTTCGCGAGAAAATCAAGTAGTCTTAAGTATCTTAACGCCTAAACCTTCTCCTACCTCTCACAGGCCTTGCAGAGAATTCAGCTACCCTTTCCTCACTAAGTATCCTCTCTTTCAACTCGTCAACGGCTTTCAATAATTCGTTTAATGTGTTTTCGTCTAACTTGTTCTGCCCTAAGAATTCCTTGCCGGAACTCGTTAGCCTAAGCTTTCTCAGCGTGGGTTCTGTCTCCACTAAACCTAGATAAAGAAGTACTCGAACATCCTCACTTAATTCCTTACTACTAGGTATTTGATCGACTAACACGAAAGAATACCTGAACTTAATGTTCTTCTCTTTAGACAACGCATACACTAGGCTATTCAAGCTTCTCTCAGATATTATTTTGAGGTGATCTATTATGGTAAGTAGCTTTAGTTTATCAGGGTCTTTCTTAACGGCTTCTATGGTTGTGGCTGGCCTAGCAATTATTCTTAACTCCTTAGACGTGGTTCCCGAGGTTTGCTGAGGTTTTTGCGGCATCTAGTACATCCCTAAATGAAGTTGATCTAACGCTAATAAATCAGAAAAACTATAATTTAATAATTATTGGGGGACTGAAAGTGAGTGAGATTAGGGAGATTAAGAGTGTTAGGCCTGAGGTAGTCTTAAGCCTGCATAGCCATATAAGGGGTCTCGGACTCGACGCTAATATGGAGCCTAAGCCTGTTGCGGGAGGCTTAGTGGGTCAGATAGAAGCGAGGAAAGCTGCGGGAGTTGTGGTAGATCTCATAAGGCAAGGTAAGATGACTGGTAAGGGGATCTTACTCGTCGGCCCCCCAGGTACTGGGAAGACCGCTCTGGCAGTAGCTATAGCGAGGGAGTTAGGCGAGGACACACCTTTCGTAGCCATAGATGGTGCAGAGATATACTCCACAGAAGTAAAGAAAACAGAGGTTCTCATGCGCGCCGTGCGTAAAGCTATAGGCGTTAAGGTCAGAGAAGTCAGGAAAGTTTACGAGGGTGTAGTCAAGAACATAAAAATAGGTTTCGTGAAACATCCGTTTAATCCGTACGCGAGAATACCTGGGGAGGCTAGAATAACTCTCGAAACTAAGGACGACTCAATAACTATATCGGTGGGCGAGGAAATAACTAGTCAATTAGTTCAGCTCAGGATTAAGAGGGGTGACCACATATGGATAGACGCGGAGACAGGTATAGTACACAAGGTAGGGCGGGTTAAGGGGGTTGAGGAAGCTAAATATTACGACATAGACTCAACACGTATCGAGGAGGAGATGCCTTCCGGACCGGTAAAGAGGGATAAGGAAATAGTGCGTGTATTCACCTTCAACGACCTAGACCTCTATGTAGCTAGTCAGAGACTCTCTATAACCTCCCTGTTCGGTGTTGAGTTAGAGAAAGAAATAGATGAAGACACGAGGAAATCCGTTAACTCCATGGTAAGGAAGTGGCTCGAGGAAGGTAAGGGAGAGATAGTTCCCGGCGTTTTATTTATCGATGATGCACACCTCTTAGATCTCGAAGCATTCTCCTTCTTGACTAAAGTCCTCGAATCCGAGTTCTCGCCTATACTGATACTAGCTACCAATAGGGGGGTTACCAAGATTAGAGGAACCGATATTGAGTCACCTCATGGAATACCCTTAGACCTCCTAGATAGGTTATTGATAATCCCAATGAAGCCTTACAGCAGAGAGGAAATAAAGCAGATAATATCAATTAGAGCGGAGGAAGAGGAAGTCCAGTTAAGTAAGGAGGGTCTTGAACGGTTAGCGGACATAGGAGTCAGCCATAGCCTTAGGTACGCTGTCCAGTTACTCAGGCCCGCACACATAATAGCTGAACGCAAGAAACACCAAGAGATAACGCCTGAGGACGTTGAGGAGGCAACGAGGCTCTTCATAGACACTAAACAGAGCGTGGAGTTAATAAAGCAGTATGAAGGACAATTCATTAAGTAGTTACGTCCTCCTCATCTTCTAAGTAGGTTAGCAGAACAGGATTATCTATCTCGACCACCTCACCCCTACCGGATTCCTCACCCTCACTAACGAGTAGCGTGATAATCAAGTAACTACCTATCTTAGACGCCTTAACCTTCTTAACCTTCATCTTAGTGAAGGTATCTACCTCGTACCCCCCTAAATTGCTTCGTACCTCGTTAATCCCCTGCTCCCGCCTTAAGCGACCGCGGATTTTCGCGGCTACGTACTTATCGTAGCCCGTGATCGAGATCAACACTAAGAGTAAGGTAGCGGTCATTAGGAGTAGCTCCAGCATCACTCTCCCTAACAATACCTTTACTGGCTTGGTTGATTTTTAAGATATCAACCTAATTCTTTTTTAAGGAAGTGTGAGTAACTCGAATACGTGGTGGAGGCCGGTGTTTCTGGTATGTCAGAAGATTATGTAGTTATCGAGGAAGGTAGGGCGAGGATCAAGGTCCCGAACCCCGCGAAGTACTTAAGACCTGATAATGTGTACGAACCTGCGTGGGCACCCGTTTTCTACAACCCAGCTCAGACCATGAATAGGGATGCTTCAGTCCTAGTACTGACTGCTCTACTCAAAACTCAGAATTTCGAGAAGCCTGTGAGAGTAGCCGACCCGTTCTCAGGGACTGGTGTCAGAGCAGTGAGGTACGCAATCGAGGTTCCCGGCGTCAATGAGGTATACGCTAACGACTTAGACCCCAACGCCTTCAAGTTAATTCAGGAAAACGTGCGCATGAATAATGTCCAGGATAAGGTAAGGGTCTTCAGGGGGGACGCTAACGCAATCCTTTACATGCTGAAGTCTCTGGGATACACCTTCGTTTTCGTGGATATAGATCCTTACGGGACCCCAGCACCGTACGTTGACGCCGGCATATGGTCCACCAGGAATCACGGCGTTTTAGCTGCTACTGCGACGGACACAGCACCCTTGAGCGGGTCTAAATACTTAGCCGGGTCTAGGAGATACGACGTTAGGTTACTCCCTAATGACGTAGGTGCTGAGGTAGGACTTCGTGTTTTGCTAGGTTTCATGGCTAGGAGGGGGGCGACTCGAGACAGGGTTGTGGAACCCCTGCTCTCCTTTTACTCAGGACATTACTACAGGGTTTTCGTGAGGGTTTCTAAGGGAGCTACTAAGGCTAGCGAAGTCCTCTCTAATCAGGTAAGCTATCTTCTAATATGCGATAGATGCGGTTTCAGAACATACACGAATAAGATAGTGGGGGACGAGGTATGTTCTTTTTGTGGAGGTCCTGTGAAACTCTTAGGTCCTCTATGGAGAGGGGAGCTCGTCAACGCTTCATTCCTTAAGATCCTCCAGGATTTACTAAGTAATGAGTTTAGTTACCTACAGTCACGTGGCAAGCTAGCTAAGCTACTAGAATTTCTAGTTAATGAAGAGACTAGCTTACCTGCCTATAACCTAATTACTCTAGCTAAGTTCTTGAAAACTAACGTGCCCTCAGTCAAGAAAGTCTTAGAATGCTTAAGGAAAGCCGGCTACAAAGCTAGTAGGACACACGTAGCACCTCAATACATTAGAACAGACTCAGACCTAGAAACCTTGCTTAGGTGCGTCACATAGCTAGTTAATCTGAGTTACTTTGCAGAAAGTAGGTCAGTAGGTTGCATTTGTATGGATTGAAGAAGCCTCCAGTACCACACCTGTATAACTCTCTGCACACAAAACACGGCAACTTAATGACCGGATTTAAACTAACTTTAAGAGATACCTCCTCTAGTTTCTCAGGCACGTATTTGAGCACGTACGTCTTCCTACCCTTATATAGCATTTGCTCTCTCTTTATCAAACCCTTACGAACTAAGCTGAGGACCGCTCGCGAGCCCTCCCTATTATCAACCCCTAGAATAGACCATAACTCACTCTGAATAACACCGTTCTTGCCTCGCTGCTTAACAATCTCCAATATACGTCGCTCCAGCTCCGCCCTCATCAGAGACACCGTTTCCTCATACCCGATAATAACATCGGTTTGGGAGCTAATATAGTGAATCCCGTATCCTAAAGTACAGGTCTTTATGAATCCAGTCCCTGTTAGAGAGAGACACGGAAAACAATTCCCACCGACTGCTCAAGGACTTAAGTATGGTGTCCTTCAGCTTCCAGTGGATAACGGCTAGTAAAACCCTATCACTTCTTAAAACGTCGTAAATAGCTGACCTAAGCTGAGGAACCGACAACTCCATAGGACCTATCTCATCAATAGCTATCAAGTCGGAATTCTCCACTGCTTTCTTGATGGAGTTGACCCCCACGGCTGTGGCAGCCTCCACGTTAACACAGTACCTCCCGATGCGTGGCTCCCCACCCTCACATAGCTCGGCTAACCAACCCTCCTCACCGCTTATTAAATCAACTATCTTGAAACCTATCCTCCGCCCACCTACCCGGACCTCAGGACAAATAAAACCACCTATTCTTAAGCCGTCCTCCCTCAGTAACTCAATGACTTTAAGGAACACCGTAGTCTTACCAACGCCTGGAGGACCACTAATGAAGAACTTCATTTCATGCTCAGGCTCGCGAGTATTCTTAAATCCTTGAGCTAAACCTTAATTATCTTAACTTTTCCTCCCTCAACAGTCGATAAGCTATCTCTTATCATCTTCGCTTTCTCAGGATCGTCTGTAACGACACTGACATCCGCGTCAGTAACTCTAGAGAACTTCAGGCACTCACCGATCTTCACGATCATCTCCCTCATGCCATATCTGTGGGACTTAGTCGTATCCACCGTTATGAAGGTCTCCCTATCTTTTATTATATAGTCCGGTGCCGACCTTCTTATCTCGTATATCTTGCTCTCATCCACGTCGAATAACTCTTTAAGGTTTGTTTTCACGCGTATTAAATTCTCGTTAGCGAATCCCTGAGCTTCTTTAATCGACTTACTGGCAAACTCTTCCCTTAAGTCTTTAGCTGATATAGGTCTTATGACTTCATCACCTAACACCGAAGCTAGTTTCTCAGCTGTCTCTATGGTTATGTTCCCTCCCTTCTTCTCATAGGTTTCCAAGGTTTTCCTAGAGATATTCAGGAGGGATGACAAAGACGTCAGCGTGTGTCTTAGTTCTGTTCTCTTTCTAGAGAAGACCTCACTATCTACTTTAACGAATAGCTCCCCCCTCTTATATAGAGCTATTAACTCATCTCTCCCGGAATACATGTTCTGGAAAGTCTTTAAGCTAAGTAAATAAACACCTTCTTTCTCAATCACTATGTTCTCGTATACGTCAGGAGTCTCTGAAATTATTAAAGGTACGGCGTTTAAAGCCATCGAAGACTTAATTAGGTCCTGTGCTTCGTTCTTATTCACGTGCATTAAGTCCTTAACTCTTATTATGAGTGTCCCGTGCTCGTCACTGCTAGCAACTATATCTATAGATCTCTCCCTGTACTTAACGGGAAAGTTAATGACCTCATATCTAAAGCTAACTCTCTCTAACACGTTGTTAACTCCTTCGTAAAGCTTCTTAAGCACTTCCTTACTTCCCGTTCTACTCTCCATCATTATCAATAATAACTAAGTAATGCAGTAATATAAGTGTTTAATTTTTTCTTTTCGAAGATAAATATCAACTTCTCGTATACCTAGCTAACACCATAGCGTGGTCTTTATCGAAGGGATCTAGATGGACCACATCAACTATTTCGAATCCTCCCTTAGTCAGCGTGTCTATCTCCCGCTTATAAACCTCGTCAGGTTCTTTAGTCACGTCAATACTTCTAGACTTTATAGCTAGGTAGAGATAACCATTCTCCCTCAAGAAGTACTTAGCGTTGATGTTCACGATGGCCGCCTGCTCCGGCTGCGCTACATCAGCGTATAAGACGTCAACCAAAGAGACTGTGTGTGAGTATTTCTGCGGGAAGCGCGCGTCGTTCAATAGCGGGATTAAGTTTTTGCGGTCTTCACATACTCTCAGTAAATCTCTTATTACTCTAGGCGCGAACTCAACTGCGTACACAACTCCCTTCTCGCCAACCAAATCCGATACGTGGCTCGGCGTGGTTCCCGAGCCAGCGCCTAGGTAGAGGACCTTAGTACCACTACCTATGAATAATTCTTTTATGCCTTTCAATAACGCTCCAGCCAGCTTACTCCTGTAGGGGTTCCACTCCCTATACTCCACCCCCTCATACAAGTACAGTCTCTCGCCGTAGACTCTCTTGCCAGGAGCTAGGTTCTTAGTAGCTAGTTTTATGCTACCATCTTCTAACTCAACCAAGTATACGCCGCCATACTTTTCATGAGGCTTAATACTAACTACTTCTATCATCTTTTATCACCTACCACCCCTCCCCCTCCTACCCCTCTTAAATGGAGGTCTTTCAGGCCCTTTAACTTTCTCTGGCATGGGCTTGGCAGGCGGCTTAGCGTACAACTCCTTAATCTCCGCAATCCTCTCCTGAAGATCTTTCTTAAGCTTATCCGCAATGAATCTGCCGGTGAAGTAATCGGCTTTAGCAGCTATAGCTAGCTTAGTTGCGACAGCTCTCGCGATCTTACCTCTCTGCCACTTAGGGGCTGTATGTATTTCCGGGTACTGGAATAACACGCCGTGTTTCGGCGGTCTCCCGCCAGTTCTTAGAGCTCTGAACAAAGCTTTCTCAGCGCCTAAGACTTGAATAGTGCTTGCAGGCATCTTAGCCAAGTCTTCGAGACTTCCGGCAAGCGATAATAATCTCGCGCCCAGAGTAGGTCCCACGAGTTCCGTTATGTTAGGGGCTACCTCCCTCATGACTTGACTTAAGTATTCTGAAAGCCTATCCCTCAACTCGTAAAGATTTAGAATAACGTTAACAAAGTCTCTTATTCTCTCAACATCCACTTCCGATAAGTCAGCACCCATACTCTTCCTAGAAGCATCGTAGATCTTGAGAGCTCTACTCTCACTAAAGCCTAGCTTCCTGAGTTTTTCGGGAGTCATCTCCTCCCTACTACCAAACTCGTAAACTACCGTAGCGTACATCTTATGATCCTCTATCAAGTCGTCTAACTCCGGAAAGTGAACACTATACCACTCACGCATTCTCGACGCGAATAAGTTTATAGTCTTATCTATGTCATCTATAGACCTGATGGCTTGAATAGCTAGTAAGTCCCTCTTAGCAGCAAAGCTCCTTAACTTAATCCTAGTTGCTTGAAGCATTACTTGATTCAAGAACATAACCCACTCAACCTCAGATTTCGCAATACCTTCATTAATCGCTATCTGAATCAAGGAATCACGAAGTCTTCGAAGAACACTATTCTCAGGCTCTACAAGCGCTTTAAGCTTCATCGAAGAAAGCGCTCTCGCATGATCCTCATCCGGAACCACCACCTCGACCTCGTCACCGTAGGCCTTAACCAAATCCTCAATACAGGCAACAAACTCATCCGTTACCTCCCCATTCTCCAATTTCAGAACGCGCTCAACCAACTCATTCACGTTAATCTTACTACTAAAACGCTTTACGAGTACATTACCATCAACGTCAGCTATTAGAGACCCTATAAACGTATCAAGAGCTACTACCCTCACCATTAGCACCAAATAGAAATAACTCACACAAATTTATATATGCTAAGGATCACGTAGACAGACTTCATAACGCCTGGCAACACCGCATCATTAAGGACAGGCTCTCACGTCCGCTAAGATCATCGTTTGCCGCTTCGGCTTTTCCATTATCACTGAGGGTCTCACGCTAAAGACACGTGGGTCCTTAATCAAAAGCTTATAATCTTTAGAAGTATTTTTTATGCGGGTCTAGGGCAATGCCTACGCACGGTTCGATGACTAAGGCTGGTAAAGTGAGGAGTCAGACTCCAAAGATAGAGAGGAAGCCTAAGAGGAATTTCCCGCCTAGGCAGAGGAATAGGCGTGAGTATTGGATTAGGAAGAGGAAGGAAGCGGGTCTTCCAGTTCCTACGGTGATACCTCCTTCGTCTGTGCCCAGTGCGAGGAAGGCTACCGCATAGCTTTTCAAAAAATAATTTTGTTAATAGAGTTTCTTAAGTGAGGTGCTGGCTTGATTTCAGGAGTGAGGGTAGGGGATAGAGTAAGGATTAGGAAGGGCCCTCTAATTTATGAGGGCGTGGTTCTACCTAAGAGTGAGTTTAGTTCTGAGAATGTCTTAGTGATTAAGCTAGATAACGGGTACAACGTGGGGGTCGACGTTAGCGGTGCTGAGGTAGAAGTCATAGAAGAAAACGTTGTGGGTTTCCATGAGTCAGGACTTTCCCGTAGTGTGGTGAAGGGTGGCGGCAATCTCAGGATCACTTTCTTGAGTACTGGCGGTACCATCGTTAGTAAGGTTGATTACGAGACGGGCGCCGTGAGGCCTGCGATAACTGCGACTGAGTTGCTCGAGGCGGTCCCGGAATTCGCTGATTACGCGTCGGAACTCGCTGTGATAGAGTATAGCAGATTGTTTAGTGAAGACTTAACGCCGGCGTATTGGGCGGAGCTAGGTAGTGAGGTAGGTAGGTTAATTGAGTCAGGCGTTGACGGAGTCCTCATAGCTCACGGAACTGACACTATGACTTACACAGCTTCAGCACTAGCTTTTGCTTTAAGGAATCTCCCAGTACCAGTCATCTTGGTCGGTTCTCAGAGGAGTAGTGACAGGCCTAGCTCGGACTCGGTCCTCAACATGAAGGCTTCCTTAGCAATCTTTAAGGAAGCGCCGTTTGGTGAGGTGGTGGTGTGCATGCATGGAACTATCTCAGACGATTACGTCTTAGCTCATAGGGGGGTTAAGGTCAGGAAAATGCATTCTAGTAGGAGGGACGCATTTCAATCAATAAATGACGCACCGTTAGCTAGGGTTGACTTCCCGGGCATGAGGTTTAAGATGCTTAACCCGAGGTTTATTGCTAGGGGTAGGAGAGAGGATTTCCAGGTTGTGAGCAAGTTTAGTGATAGGGTCGTGTTACTGAAGTTTTATCCGGGCATGGAGTGCGGTATCATCGATTTCTTAGTTGATAGGGGGTATAGAGCCATAGTCTTTGAAGGAACTGGGTTAGGTCACATAAGAAACGCTTGTGTTGATAGTGTTGCCAGAGCTACTGAGGAGGGGGTGTTAACAATCGTGACTACTCAGACAATATTTGGCAGGGTTAACATGAATGTCTACAGTACTGGTAGGAGGCTCCTTAAAGCCGGTGCTATACCAGGACATGATATCTTAAGTGAGGTTGCTTACGTTAAGCTGTCTTGGATGCTCGGTAGCTATCCAGGTCTTGACAGGAAAGACTACGTAGAGCTTTTTCACGGGAACATAGCTTACGAGTATAACCCGATACATAAGGACTCGTTATTCCCGGTGTGGTCTCATGAGTATTGACTACTCCTCGATAGGTTTGAGAGTCGGTATTGAGATACATCAGCAACTAGCTACTAAAGAAAAGCTTTTCTGTTCATGCCCTGCTGAGTTAGCTAGTGATGAGGTTCCTAAAAGAGAGGTGAGGAGATTCCTGAAGGTTGCTAAGAGTGAGGTTGGTGAAGTTGATCCCGCGGCTCAGTACGAGATCATGAAGGGGAGGAACATAATATACGAGGTACCGGAGAATCACGCTTGCTTGGTGGAGCTGGATGAGGAGCCTCCTCACGAGCTGAATAGGGAGGCAGTTTTAATAACGTTAGCCATAGCTAGGGCCCTGAACTCCACGCCCGTTGACGAGATAGAGGTTATGAGGAAGATAGTTGTTGACGGCTCAAACACTACAGGTTTTCAGAGAACAGCTATAGTCGCTGTAGGCGGTTATCTGGCAGATGATGACGGCTTGATAAGAATACAGACTATATGTCTTGAAGAAGACGCTGCGAGGAAGGTTGATGAGGGGAGGGGTTATGTTAAGTATAACTTAGACAGGCTGGGCATACCGCTCATCGAGATAGCTACAGGACCCGACATAAGAAGCCCTGAGCAAGCCATGAGGGTTGCTTTCAAGTTAGGGTTGCTGCTTAGACTTAGTGGTAAGGTCAAGAGAGGGATCGGCACCATAAGACAAGACCTAAACATATCGATAATGGGGGGCGTTAAAACCGAGGTAAAGGGTGTTGGAAAGCTCGAGTTAATACCTAAGGTAGTGGAATACGAGGTTTTGAGGCAGCTGAGGCTACTTGAAATAAGAGATGAGTTGATTAGAAGGGGGGTTAGGGAGAGTGACTTACCTTACTTGATTGTTGACGTGACCGACGTTTTCTTAAGCAGTAAGAGCAGGTTAGTGACTTCCTCGCTAAGTAAGGGTCTCAGAATATACGCGACACCGCTGAAAGGCTTTGGCGGATTACTGAAGACTGAGTTAATGCCTGGGAGAAGGTTTGGCACGGAACTCTCTGATTACGCGAAGGCTTGGGGTGGGGTGGGGGGCATAATACATAGTGATGAGCTGCCTTCCTACGGGATCTCAGAGGAGGAAAAAGACGCTGTTTTCAGGCTCCTCTCATTGGATAGGGAGAGGGACGCGTACGTCCTGGTAATCAGTGACGCGGAATCGGCTGAGAGAGCTCTTAAAGCTGTTGTGGATAGGGCTCGGCACGCGCTGATCGGGATACCTAAGGAGACGCGCGCGGCTAACCCTGACGGCACTACCAGGTATATGAGACCTCAGCCAGGCGCTATGAGGATGTATCCAGAAACGGATATTAGGCCCATCCCGGTCACTCAAGAACTCCTCGAGGAAGCTGAGCGCCTTAAACCGCCAACGCCTGAAGATCTTCTAACCCGTTTGATAGGGGAACATAAACTCACGAAAACTCTTGCCGAGCAATTGATTAGAGACCCATTAATTCATACGTACCTAAACTTAGTTGAGGAATTAGGTAATAAGGTACAACCCCACATAATAGCCACGACACTAATGATACATTTGAAGGGGCTTAAATCGGAGGGGCTTGACGTTAGCGTGATAGACGAGCAAACACTAAAGACAATTCTGGAGAAAGTCGGCGAGAATATCTTAAGTAAAGACGCAATACCTGAGATACTGAGGGAATATTCAGTCAAGAGAGGCGAGGTTAGCCTAGAAGAATTAATCAGGAAATACACCGGAGTGGGGATCGGCGAGTTAGAGAAGCTAATAGATGAGGTTATAGAGGCCTTAAGAGAAACCTTACTAGCCAAGAAAGAAAAAGCGTTCAACATAGTGATGGGCGAGGTCATGAAGAAGGTGAGAGGTAAGATCGACGGGAAGGTGGTTGCGGATACCGTGAGGAAAAAACTTAGAGAAACGCTCGGTACTTAACACGGCGTGATATTCGGTTAAGAACGTTTATTAAGTGTCAATAACTAACAATGCGTGAATTCTTATTAACGGGTCAACTACTTATAATTATTGGCGGGGGTGCCCGAGCCAGGTCAAAGGGGTCGGGCTCAGGTCCGAAAATGGTGGGAGCCCCGATGGCGTAGGCCTGCGTGGGTTCAAATCCCACCCCCCGCACCAAACTAAGTGATTCACGTACTCACGTACCACGTATTCAATCGCATAATAGTAAAATAATTATTCTCAACCTGAAAACATTTCATTCAATTTAATAAAATTTTTATATCCGTAGTAAGTATTTACTGTTGGTGAGTAAAATAGTGTTTTACTATTATGATAGGTATGATCCTAAGAGCATACCGAAGATAGTTGTAGAGCCGCCTGGCCCTAAGTCGAGGGAGATTATCGAGAGAGATCACGAGTTATTGATGCAGTCATTCGTCAGGTGGTACCCTCTAGCCGCTAAGAGTGGTTACGGGGTTGTTATCGAGGACTTTGATGGTAACTTATTCGTAGACCTCAACTCGGGGATAGCTGTCATGAATGTTGGTCATAGTCATCCCAGGATAGTTAAGGTTGTTGAGGAGCAAGTCAAGAAGTTAATACATTACTCTCTCACAGACTTCTACTATGAGGAAGTAGTCGAGTATTCTGAGAGCCTGTCTAAGATACTACCCATCCCTGGTAAGAAGAAGTTCTTCTTTGGTAACAGCGGTGCTGAGGCTATTGAGGCGGCGATGAAGATAAGTAAGGGTGTTGCGGGAGGTAAGAGGCCTTACATCATGGCTTTCATAGGTTCTTTCCACGGCAGAACACATGGAGCTATGTCGTTAACGGCTAGTAAGCCGGCACAGAGGAAAGGTTTCCAACCACTACTTCCCGGGATTATCCACGTTCCTTATCCATACCCCTATAGGTGTCCGTTTCATGCAGATCCGGAGGAATGCGGTGATGCTGTGATAGGGTTTATAGAGGAGTGGATATTTAGGAGGATGGTGGATCCTTCCGAAATCTCCGCAGTATTCATAGAGCCTATACAAGGTGAGGGTGGTTATGTAGTACCACCAGAGGACTTCCTCCCCAAGCTCAGGAAGCTGACGAGAGAGAACGGGATCTTACTGGTTGCTGACGAGGTTCAGAGCGGGTTTGGGAGAACCGGTAAGTGGTTCGCTGTAGAGAATTGGGGTGTTGATCCAGACTTAATAACAATGGCTAAGGCAGTAGCTTCAGGCATACCGTTGGGTGTGGTGGGTGGTAGGGAGGAAGTGATGAACCTGCCTCCGGGATCGCACGCGAGCACGTTCGGAGGCAACCCCGTAGCGTTGAAGGCCGGAACTGAAGTGATAAGAATAATTGAGAGTGAGAAGCTCTTGGAGAATGCTGAGAAGGTAGGTAATTACGTGATGAAGAGGGCTAAAGAGTGGATGGATAACTACGAGATAGTTGGTGACGTGAGAGGGAAGGGCTTGATGATAGGGATAGAGCTAGTCAAGAATAGGGAGACTAAGGAATACGCTAAGAAAGAGTTGGAGTCATTCTTAATCAAGTGCTTTAAGAGAGGCGTTGCTGTAATAGGTGCTGGATTTTCAGCTATAAGGATGGCACCTCCCCTAGTCATATCACAGGAGATAATGGAAAGATCCATGGATATCATGGAAGAAGTCCTTAAGGAAGTAATGAGGGAACATAGTAGTGCTTGAGGAAGCCGTGATCGACGCGTTAAGAAACCTCAAGCTAGCTACTTTTGAGGAGCTACGTAAGTATTTGCGTGAGGTAAAGAAAGAAGAGTTTCTAGACATGGAATTAAGGAGAGTCTTGGCGAGGCTGGTTAGGGAAGGTAAGGCAGAGAAAGTACCCGATCCTAAAAAGAGTAAGTTTCTTTTTCGTCTGACTTCCTCCACTCTAAAAAATGAGGGTTCTTAAGTCTCGTGAGTTTTGGTGTGAGAGTTGGGTGGTGGGGCCGCGGGGATTTGAACCCCGGACCACCAGCGATCCGGAGCGCGTTCTTCGGGGAGACTTCCCCAGGCTGGCATCCTATCCAAGCTAGACGACGGCCCCACACCAAAGATTCTTAACTTAATCTATCTTTTAAATGTTTAAGCTTGATTAAATTTGGTTGATATAGTTGGTTAGACTATTTGTGGCTGTTGAGATAGAGAACAACGATGTTTTGAGGAACGTGATTAGGTTTAGGGATGCTGTAGTGTCTTGCTCTAAAGAGAGAGGTATTAAAGGGGTTGAAGACGAGAATATACATCTAACCTTAAGATTCATCGGTGAGGTCCCCGATAGCTACGTTCCTCAAATAAGTGAGTGCGTGATGCGTGCTAAGGAATTCACTAAATTCCAGATGAGGATTGAGGGGGTGGGTGCGTTTCCTTCCGTTAGCAAGCCGAGAGTGTTGTGGGTTGGGATTACTGAAGGCTTCGATAAGCTGAGATCTATTAGGAATAGACTTGAAGAATGCTTGAAGCGTTACGCGCAACCGGATAGAGAGGAATTCGTTCCCCACATAACGGTGGGTAGGGTGAAAGGATATTACGACCCGGCATGCCTCAAAAACATCATATTAACGTATGAAAACTCCTTATTCGGGCTGACACAAGTAACTCAGGTAAAGCTAAAAAGAAGCATTTTAAGACCTGAAGGACCCGTATACATGGACGTCACCGTAGTCGACTTAAAGGATGGTTAAGTTGAGCGAAGACCTAAGTAACTTGCTTGAAGAGGTTAGAAG
The DNA here is from genome assembly GCA_964482405.1 of uncultured Desulfurococcaceae archaeon. Classification (GTDB taxonomy): domain Archaea; phylum Thermoproteota; class Thermoprotei_A; order Sulfolobales; family NBVN01; genus Zestomicrobium. The sequence continues at coordinate 30,892 of CAYZXH010000003.1, forward strand.
AGAGTTAAGACCTACGGAAGAAGAGATTAAGAAAGGTTTTGACTTATTTGAGGAAATAAAAACGTTGATAGAGTCTTCTCTGAGCATAGGTTACGACTACATGATCTCTTTGGAGGGGTCGTTCGCTAAAGGAACGTCGATAAGGGGTGATATAGATCTCGACGTATTCATACTGATAAGAAAGGAAGACTTAAGTAATGAGTGGGTTGAGGAACATGTCATAAAACACCTGTTGATGAGTCGGCTGAGTAAGTACCCGCTTCAGCTCAAGTACGCATCGCACCCGTACATAACCCTACGAGCTGAAGGATTTGAGATCGATATTGTACCAGCTTACTGGGCTAGAGACCCTAAAGAAATAACCACCGCTGTTGACAGGACCCCATTCCACACTAGATACGTGAACTCGAGACTAAACGATTATATGAGGGATGAGGTAAGGCTGTTAAAGAAATTTCTTAAAAGCTTAGGTATTTACGGAGCTGAAGTAAAGGTCGAGGGCTTCTCAGGCTACCTCACTGAGTTAATCATACTGAAGTATGGTTCGTTCATTGACGCTCTTAAAGCCATGAGTGGGTGGCGTGAGGGTGAGGTAGTGATAGTTGACGAGAGGTTGTGGAGTGAGTACCTGAGCCTAAGAGAGCTCAGGAAGATATTCAGAGATGACGTTCTCATAGTACCGGATCCAGTTGATCCTAGGAGGAACGTAGCTTCAGCGGTTTCTGACAGGGCTTTAAAAATAGCTGTAGTAGCTTCCAACACATTCATTAAGAAACCTTCAAGAACCCTATTCTTCTACAAACCCTTAATGAAGCCGCTTAGTGAATTAATTAAGTTTCTTGAGGAGACTGAGAGAAGGATTCTCTTACTCAGATACTTGATTCCTAAGACCCTACCACCAGACGTTCTATGGGGGGAACTTAAGAGAGTTGGTAGAAGAGTAGTTAGTTTACTGGAGAATTACGGGTTTAACGTAATAGACTATGATTTCTGGAGTAATGAATTAAATCAAGCAATCATAGCTTTAGACTTAACGGGTGGAGGTAGATTATCACGCTACGATGTTAGACCGGGGCCCTCCAAGATAAGTAGAGGGCTCCTAAACTTCATAGGAAAACATGGATCCTCAGATAGAACCTTAACTGTTTGGATAGCTAGGGATGGAATCCCTAAAGCCATAATAAAGAGGAAATACGAGAACGCCCAGGAATTGCTAAGCTCCCTCAACACTAGAGAACTCTCAGCAAAAGACATAGTATTCTCTAACATCATCAACGAACTCACGGAAATCCCTGAAGACCTAGTGAAAGACGAGGATTTCATGACCTGGCTAACTAGCTTTATTACGAAGAAGTATCCTTATATTTAAAAACCCTGCTGAGAATAAAAGCTAAGGTGTTTAGATGCCGTTAAGAGAGAACATAATTGACGCGAGGTTTAATGGCAGGGAAGTGGAGTTCAAGGTTCTTGGAGCGCCGGAGCCTATCAGGGGAGTTGTTGACGAGGTTTCTAGGTATGAGATAGGGGTTGTGTCGAAGGACAAGGTTTACATCTTATTCAGGCACGCTATATTAGTAGCTACCGTGGAACCTTCTGATCTGCACGGCTTCAGCACCGAACAATTAAATGATACAGTGATTGACGCGGAATTAATAGGTATTGAGTTGGAGTTCCACTTAATTGATGGATCTATCGTTTCAGGAACCTTATCTAAGATATCTAAGTACGAATTAGGCGTGAGAGTAGGTGATAAAGGATTAGTAATACCTAAATCTTCGATAACGTACGCTGTTCTGAAATCACAGCAAACGAGAACGTGAGGCCTGACAGAATAGTCATGATTACCTTAGCTAATTAAATCTCTTCGTAATCCTCTATTTCCTTCAGGGCCTCGGGGCTAACAACGTACTGGATTAAGGTTCCTATTTTTCTTCTCAGCTCCGCTAACTGAATCGGGTAAACGTAGAGGGGGGTAGCGTGATTAATTCCTAGGAGAGTGGAAACGAGTTTCGTAGCTATTTCCTCTCTTATGACGCCTGTAGTGGTTGTCTGTGCCGGAATTAGCTCTACGTATATTGGCAACATAAGCTTCTCGGCATCCTCTCCTACTACTTCCTTCGCTAGTATCAGCTCCGATTTACGAAACATGTGTACGTCCCCGCTCAAGGTAAGGACGTACGGATGTTCTTCTCTTAAAAGCTCGGCGAGAGATTTTCTTTTGGTTGCTATGTAGCTGTTCACAACTCTCAACTCCCTCTCCAACAGATACTCAAGAGTCTTGTCCTCACTCATACGCAGGAACCTCGCAAAACTCTCTCAAGACCTTAACCATGGGTTTACGTGGCAACAAACCTTATATACGTTCCCTACGTGATAAGATCTGCTTAATACGCTTCCTCCTAACCTTGTCCTCCCTCTCCCTCTCCTCAAACTTCATTCTCAAATACTTTATGGTGGCTCTGAGCCTAGGTATTATGAGGTTCTCTAACGCATTGACTTTCCTTTTTACTTTCTGAACTTCCCTACCCACCTCAAGTAAAGAGATCTCAGTTTCAGCCAGCCTAATTATATTCCTTAATACGTCTTCATAGCACTCACCCACCTCCTTGAGGGTGATTGGATAGACCGACGGGTCGTAATGTCCTTCAACAACCTCGTGTTCAAGCAACGGTAACCTAACCCCAGCAACTATTCTTGAACCTAGAATGACACTGAAAGACTTTATCTTAACGTTTGAAAACTCCTCGAAAATCCAGGGTGCTACGTAAGACGAGGTCCTAACTAACTCCTTCTCACACCTAATTATTTCCTCATGAATTCTCAACCTACTCTCCACTACTTCCCTATATAGAGCTACTAACTCTTGGGTCAGGATCAGCAACCTGTCTCTGAGGACCCTGTGAAGCCTCCTAGCGGTCGCTAACCTGCGTCTAAGTCTTATCAGCTCTATCTTGGTAGGTCTAGCCAGCCTGAGTATCTGCTGAGACACTAACTCTCACCGGAGACCTGTATTTAGGGTGATACTTCCGTATGTTCTCAACACTTATCAACTTCAATTCTTCTTCAGGCAGTATTGAAAGAACTTCCCAGCCTAAGTCAAGCGTTGTCTCGATATCTCTTCTTTCGTTCTCTCCTTGATTAATGAATCTCCTCTCGAATAAATCAGCGAAGTTTAGGTACTTCCTATCCCTCTCACTAAGGGATTCAGCCCCTATTATGGCTGAGAGCTCCCTCAAGTACTGACCTTCCGTGTAAGCAGCTATCATCTGCATGAATACTTGGTAGTGATCCTCCCTTGTTTTCCCAAGTCCTATACCGTCTTTCATGAGTCTAGAGAGGGACAGTAATACGTCTACTGGGGGGTACAGGCCCTTCCTGAACATATCTCTTGAGAGAACTATTTGACCCTCAGTTATGTAACCCGTTAAGTCAGGTATTGGGTGTGTTATGTCGTCGTCTGGCATCGTGAGTATAGGCATTTGAGTAACGGACCCCTTCTTACCGGTTACCTTACCGGCTCTCTCATATATTGTTGCTAGATCTGTATACATGTAGCCCGGGTACCCTCTCCTACCGGGAACCTCCTCCCTAGCTGCGGAGAGCTCACGTAACGCCTCAGCGTAGTTCGTCATATCGCTCATTATCACCAAAACGTGTATGTCGTGCTTCCAAGCAAGAAACTCCGCTGTCGTGAGAGCTACTCGGGGGACCGCTATCCTCTCAATCACAGGCGATGAAGCCGTATTAATGAATGAGACCACGTTCTCCACGTTCTTGGCTTTCTTAAGAGACTCTATAAAGAAGTATGCTTCCTCGTAAGTCACCCCTATTGCGGCGAAAACTACTGCGAACCTCTCCTCCTTACCCCTCACCGTGGCTTGCCTAACTATCTGAGCAGCTATCCTGTTATGGGGTAAGCCAGCACCACTAAATATAGGCAGTTTCTGACCCCTCACTATAGAGAAGAGAGCGTCTATGGCTGAGATCCCTGTCTCTATGAACTCAGACGGTGGCTCCCTCATGGCAGGATTTAATGGTGCGCCGTTAACGTCTAGCCAGTCTTCAGGGATTATTCTAGGACCGCCGTCGATCGGGTTCCCGAGACCGTCGAAGATCCTCCCAAACATATCCAGAGAAACCGGGATCTTAAGCGTCTCACCCTTAAATCTCACCTTAATTGAGTCTACGTTTACCTCGCTGACACCTCCAAAGACTTGAATGACACTCACGTCCTTACCCACATCTATAACCTGACCTACTCTCGACTCACCGCTGGGTAGGGTTACCTCAACTACCTCACCATACCTAATCCCCTCAATAGACTTAACGAGTAGTAAAGATCCTCTAGCACTTAACGCTCTCCTAACTTCCTTAACACTTAAGTTAAGAACCACTTAACTCACCTGCTCGGAGCTTCTTGAAATAATCTTTTATTTCCCTAACTATGTCTTCATAAACCTTCCTGAATTCCTCGTTACGTACCTCCTTCATCCTAGCTATGCGCGAGATTACTGGAGCCTCCCTGATCTTACTTAGGGGTACTCCGTCATTCAGGGTTTTCGCGGCTTCCTCGTAAAACCTGATTATAATGTCTAGCATGAGGACCGTCTTCTCGGGCGAGCTGTAGGCGTCTATCGGATGGTAAGCACTTTGTTGCAGGAAGTCTTCCCTAATCATCTTAGCCACATCTAGGAGGAGTTTATCCGGATCTGGGAGAGCTTCAGGACCTACAAGCCTGACTAACTCCATTAACTCGGACTCTCTCTGAAGAATTCTTAAAGCTTCATTACGCAACTTCAACCAGTCCCTGAAATCACGTTCCCACCACTTAGCAACTGTTTCCACGTACTGGGAGTAGCTGAGTAACCAGTTAATTGCGGGGAAGTGCCTCCTGTTAGCTAGTGATACGTCGAGTGCTAGTAGAGCGCCAATATATCTGAGTGTGTTAGTGGTGACTGGTTCGCTGAAGTCTGCTCCCGGAGGGGATACTGCGCCCAAGATAGTTAAGGACCCTACCCTCTCGGGACTGCCTAGGGTGACCACCCTACCTGATCTTTCGTAAAACTCCGCTAGCCGCGAGCCTAGGTAGGCTGGGAATCCCTCGTCGCCTGGCATCTCCTCAAGCCTCGCACTTATTTCCCTCATCGCCTCAGCCCATCTAGAGGTTGAGTCAGCCACCATGAGCACGTCATACCCCATATCCCTGAAGTACTCGCCTATAGTCACCCCTAGGAAAACACTGGTTTCTCTGGCGGCTACAGGCATGTTAGATGTATTGGCTATGAATATGGCTTTCTCTGAGAGAGGCCTGCCTGATTCAGGGTCGCTGAGTTTCCTGAAGCTGTGTAATGCGTCAGCCATCTCATTACCTCTCTCACCGCAGCCAACAAATATGTTGACTTGAGTCCTGCTCCACTTGGTTAAGGTATGCAATAAAACCGTCTTACCACTACCGAAGCCTCCTGGAACCGCGGCCTTACCTCCCTTCGCTATCGGGAACATCATGTCTAATACTCTGGTTCCTGTTATGAGGGGTTCCACAGGCTCTAACCGTGTTTTGTAAGGTCTTGGCTTACGTATAGGCCACTTACTCATCAACCTCACTTCTTTTTTCTCCCCTCCGCCGACGTCTATGAGCGCTATAGTTTCCTCGACCGTGTAATCGCCGTCAGGGACTAGCTCCTTCAACACACCCGATAATCCCGGGGGCACCATGATCTTATGGAGTAGTATGGGTGTTTCCTGAACGTACCCTAGTATGGAGCCACCCTCTACTTTATCACCTACTTTAACGTCTGACGACTTCTTGAACGTCCACTTAACGTTTCTGGGTAGGGCAGGCAGCTTAACTCCCTTACTCACGAAAGCTCCGTGGATTTCGCCGATGACTGATAGAGGTCTTTGAAGTCCGTCATACACTTTCCCGACGATTCCGGGACCTAGCTCTGCTGAGAGTAAGCTCCCGGTACCCTCCACGGGTTCGCCGACCCGCAACCCTGAAGTATCTTCGTAGACTTGGATGAAAGCCCTATCACCCTGCAAACCTATCACCTCACCTATTAGGCTCTCATCACCTACTAAGACTACCTCGTAAACCATCGAGCCTTCCATTCCTTCTGCTACTATTAAGGGACCTGAAACCCTCAGGATCTTACCCCTAGCCAACGGTCACACCTCAATACTGACACCTAAATAAGACTTAATCATACGCAGGTAATAATCCCTCACGTCTATCTTAGAAGCTTCCTTAGAGCTGGGAACGAACACCACCAAAGGCTCCCTACCCATCTTCTGCAACTTATCAGCTATTAAGTCTCTGAACCTATACTGTATCACTATAATACCGACTGACGGATCCTCATAAAGCTTCGTCAATAACTCGCCTAATTCCTTCTTGAGTTCAGAGATGTTCTCGCCCTCAGAGATCTCAAAGAATCTCCTGACACCGGCTAATTTAAAGCCGTTGATAAAGCTTAAATCACCTATTACCACTACATCTTTCTTACTCGGCAATCGACTCATAGAGTCTTAACCACCCACCAACCTCTTCCCTAATTAATTCTGGTGAGTACCCAGTATTAATTAAGTAAATCACGTAAGAGAGAATGGAGAACTCGAATTCTTTCAGGAGTAAATAATCGAGTAACGTATCAACAGATACTGGGAGGGACTTAAGCATGTTGTGGCAGAAGTGTAGTGGTAGTACAGCGAGCACGTACTCGAAGTCATGGGTGTTCTTAGAAGCTTTAAGCACTACCTCTCTTTGCTTCTGAGTTAACTTCGTTGTGATAAGCCTTAAGTCTCCCCCTCCTATTAGAGCCTTTCTTAAGGCCTGCTTGAGTTCCTCAAACTCCTTAAGAAACTCAACACACCTAAGCCCGTAAGAAGAGACGTTCAGACCTGTTAAAACATCCTCAAGCCTTCTAAAGTAAGACGTCCTTAATTTTCTGGAGAGCTCGTTCACGTCTAGCTCACTAATCTTTAACTTCCTGTGCTCCTCGAGGACTGAAGACATAGACTTGTTCAGGAGCTTCTTCTTACTTAATAACGAGATAATCTCCCCTACCTCTTTAGTGGTCATAAATTTCTTGATGGATTCAACCACCGGTGCTTCTAGGTATGTAGTCTCCGTTAATCCGGAACTTATAACGCCTATTAAGTCGTTAGCCACGTACTTACTTATGTAGAGATCAATTATCTCTATCACTTTCTCGGAAGGCTTGATTAAGCGTATCTTACTCCTCAAATCGTTTTCCCAACACTTCAACAGCTTAGAATATATGGTTGTTTGCGGCAGGGGTAGGGCACTCCTTAATTCTCTACCAAGACATGAACTAACTTCAAAGCCTTGGAGAGCGGAGAGGAGGCTAGGGAATGTGTAAGTAATCAGCTCGTTAATTCTCTTTACGTTATCTGGGCGTAAAGTCTTGTGGGAACGTATCTTAACGTAGTTGAAGAAGATCTCATCACTTATCTTAACAACCACTAAGCTAACCTCCAAATACTTCCTCGTTTAGTTTCCTGTAAATAAACGACATTAACCTCTCTAACCTGGTAGCGTAGGTGTTGTCCAAGCCTAGTGAACCGTCCTCAGTTTCTATTAAGACTCCTCCAACACTTTCTGGTGGTAGGGTCTTTATCTCTATGATTCTATCCTCAATACCCAATTCTCTTAACAATTCTTTAATTAACGGAACATCCCTCTCAACAACGCATACCCTTACTTTTCGTGACGTGTGTATCTCGTTAAGACACTCATTAACCAATTTCTTTAGTGATCTTCTCCTCTCCTCGTCACTCATCTCGTTAATCTTGCTTATGATTTCCTTCTTCAGCTCCTCGATGAGCTCGTTTTTTAGGTTTAGTAGCTTCGTGTTTACTTCTAAGCTCTTCTCACTCAGTTTCTTAGAGAGCTCGTCTCTTAACTCCCTCAACTCCGCTTCTCTAACCAACTCATATCTTCTCGTGTATTCTCTCATAGCCTCATCGAGTATTTTCCTGGCTTCTTCTTCAGCGCTCCTAATCATGGCTTCTGCTTTAGCTCTAGCTTTCTTCAGAATTTCTTCACGTAAAGCGTCTAAACTCATGCCTTAATCCTCTACTACCAAGCTTATATCGGTAACCCAGCAACTAACGTGGTTAGTAAGTAGCCGAGAACCATCCCCAATATACCGAGCATCTCGACGTAGGCAGCGAGTATTAGTGAGGGAACCAGCATTCTGCCCCCGGCTTTAGGTAGCTCGACTATGCCAGCCATGCATATCACGCCCTGATACCACGCGGAGAATAACTCAGCGACCAAGACGAAAGCCCCTATACCTAGGAAAGCACCTGCTTTAATCCATGTTAGTTCAGCTATTCCTGGTATGACTGATGTAAGACCTAGTAATGAGAAGATGAATCCGTAGAACGTCTGCGTCATGGGTAGGGAAGAAAGTATGAGGACTTGCTTAAAACTACCTGGATCCTCTGATATGACTGACAAACCAGCTGAAGCAGCCTTACCTATACCTAAAGAAGACCCTACAACTCCTCCCACAACGCCTAACGCGATCCCTAAAGACGCTACAGCTTGAGGACTTAAGGACACCTCGTGCACACCTTGTTAAATTTAGTGAAAAGTTTTTAAGCTTTGTTCGTGGGAGTCAAACCAAGGTTCAACAAAAGCTGGTGAGGTGAGCTACCTCATCTTCCCCAAAGCGATGTGCTTCTCTATCTTCAGAGTGAACGGCGTAAATTCCCTCCCGTTACCATCATACCATTTAGGTAGGAACTCAACGAAGCATAACCTCATAGAGTGAACGAAACCGCCTATAGTACCGAAAACTATGTTAAACATGTTCATGAAGATTGCTACAACCAACATAAGCACTAAACCTAAAACACTGCCGACGAGGGGTGCTAGGCTTGAGAAGTACTCGTAGACACCGAAAGATAGCTTGTTGAAGTTAACAGCCATTACGTAGGTAGCTATTCCCAGCCCAGCTATCCTAGAGTATGAGAGGACATCACCAAGCAACCCAGTGATGTTGAATATCCACATGAAGAGGCCTACACCACCTAAAGACTTGACGGTCCCCGCAATCATCACTAACACCCCGACAAGAGACGCGTAGAGCATGAAAGCATATACCTCACTACTCAGTGGTAGCAAGTTGTAGTGGAGGAATTCATGTAGAACGTAAGGTATGCCGAAAATCTCTGAGATTATTAAACCAACCCCACTTAAGACCCTGCCTAAGTCCCTCACCTTAATACCTACGATCACTGAGAGAACGTGCCCTACGTTTATATGTACGAGTCCGATAACCAAAGCTAAGACGAGGAAGAACATAGGGTCTGATAAGTTGATTAGAGCCGGCACACTAATCAACCCACCCCCCTCGCTAGCAATGGTTAATACTACGCGACCCTCCTCGAAACCCACCGAGTACCCTGCGAAAGTATTCGATAAAACCCCGAAGACCGTGGCTGAAAGACTCAACACTAATAACATCTTCTTCAATGTCAGGTATCCGGACGAGTAAGGATTATCTATGAATCCGCTCCTATCCAAGACGTACTTAACTAACAGGAAGATTATTAGGCCGTAAACAGCGTCAGCCATCATCAACCCGAAGAATACTAAGAATGAGTACGTGAGGATCGGTGTGGGGTCCCACTCACCCGGTGAGGGTAGGCCGTAAAATCTCGTTAAGAGCTCGAAGGGCTTAAGGATTTTAGGGTTCTTGAGTTTTGAGGGCGGTTTCTTATCTGTCGAGACGCTAACTATTAAGTAGGCACCTATCTCACTACTTAACCTGCTCTCCACGGTCTTGATGGATTCTTCTGGAACCCACCCCTCCACAGCCAGCAAGTACTCACCGCTAGCGGCACTGAGGAGGAGATCAAGCCTAGATTTAACTAAATCGTTAATCACCTTAGCTAGAGCAAGCACTTCCACGTTATCTTCTAAGACTCTCTCTAATTCTTGGTCTGTTCTGGCTAGAGTGCTTCTAAGCTCTTCCACATGTTTAATCAGGTAGTTCAGGTAATCAGGTATTAAGACTTCTTGTTGAGGAAACTTGATGATGTCTGCCTTAGCTTTACTTAATAACTCCTGAACTTCCTTCAAAGCGCTTGAGACACCGACTACGAAAACCACCATCTCGTCTTCTATTAAGCCCCACTTAATCACTACGTCCCTAGGTATTGAAGTAATGAGTTGCTCCATATCTTGCGATTTACCCAACGCTACCATAGAGAAGAGTGCCTCACCAGTGAAAGATAGCTCGGAAATCCTCAGATTATCGCCGACCACACGCCTAACCACCTCAAGTACCCTGATTTGCTTCTGGCACTCACTAATCTCATCCGCTAATTTCTTCTTGTTATTAATCAAGTTCTCAACTTCTTGACGCACCTTACTTAACTTAACATGGAGTTCCTCTAAGATCTTGTCAAGATCTTCAAGACTCACCTCCCTCTTAAGGTCTACCACCGTAAACCTATAATAATTCTCGACTGCGTCCACCAAGTTTGAGAAGACACGCACTTTCTCAGCGTAGCTTCTTAATTTCTCCCTGTCTTCCTCGCTTAGCTCACCCGAGGTCTCTACGTGCATGACCCCCAAGTCTTGGAGTACGTTTAAAGTCTTGCTACTTAAGTCCTTGGGAACCAGCAACCTGATGTAGCGGAGTTTTTCAGGGGTTGACACTATGAGTGCCATCATAACTCCCTTAAGCCCATAACTATCTCCACTACCTCCCTAACCAAACCTTCTTTTCTCTCTGCGAAAGACTTGAGGATTGCTCGCTCCCGCTCCTCACCCCTAGACTCCACGTCCTTAATCCTCTGCTCAAATTCCCTCACTATTCTCTCCTTCTCCTCAGGACTTAGGAGATTTGCTAAAGGCTTTGACTTAAGCTCCGCGGCTTCCTTCCTAGCCTTACTTAAAATCTCTTCCGCTCTACTCCTAGCTTCCTCAACGATCTTCCTAGCTTCCTCCTCAATCTCACTAATCGACATTCTAATCCCTAAAAACACTACATAAACCCTTATAATTATTACGTTACTGAATTCAGACATAACGCAAAAACGTGCCGCAACCAAACCCACCCAAGTTAAATACGTCTGCTCGTGAGGACGGGGCACAGAATTATAATTCTTTTAGTCCCTAGTTATTTAGGATTAGGTAGGTGTATGATGTGAGAGAGATTGGCGTAGAGACTTACGTGCCTGACGCTAGCGTGATAACTAACGGAGTACTTAAGATGATTATTTTGGAGGGGAGGATCAAGGGCAATCTAGTTATTCTCAGAGAGCTCATAGACTACTTCGAGTCTCTAGCTAAGAATAATAGATCCCTCGGGATATTAGGTCTTGACGAGATGAGGTTTGTTAAGACTGCATGTAATTCTAGGGGAATACCTGTTGAAGTAGTTTCTAGCGGCAGGAAAGCAGACGACATGGACGCTTTAGTTAGGTGGTATGCTTTGGACACGGGCGCTACCCTAATAACTTCCTCTAAGACGCAGCAATTAGCTAGCGAGGCTCTCGGGGTTAAGGTTCTCTACGTAGAGCCGCCTAGAACCCGTTTAACAACGCTCGAAAAATTCTTTGATGATAAGACAATGTCAGTGCATCTGAAGGAGGGGGCGCCACCATACGCTAAGCAGGGTAGACCCGGTAAGTGGAGACTCGTTCAACTCTCCGAGAATCCGTTGAGTAGGGAGGAGATAGAAGCGATAGCTGATGAAATCCTTGAGGTAGCGCGTACAGACCCTGACGCGATCGTAGAAATTGAGAGACCTAACTCTATGATAATACAGCTAAATCTCTACAGGATAATAATAGCGAGACCGCCGATGAGTGACGGGTGGGAAATAACCGCGGTGAAGCCTCTCGTAAGACCTAAGTTGGAGGACTACGTCCTCCCAGAGAAGCTCATGAGGAGGCTTGAGGAGAAGGCTGAGGGCATACTAATAGCTGGTGCTCCGGGAATGGGTAAGACTACGTTCGCTCAAGCTCTAGCAGATTATTACAGGAGGAAGAATAAAGTCGTTAAGACTATTGAGTCCCCTAGAGACATGCATTTACCGCCTGAAGTTACCCAATACTCCAAGACGTACGCCACGTCCGACGAACTACACGATATACTCCTCCTCTCAAGACCTGACTATACGGTCTTTGATGAATTACGTACGGACAGCGACTTCAAACTATACGTTGACTTAAGACTCGCCGGGATAGGCATGATCGGCGTAATCCACGCGACATCGCCTATTGACGCGTTACAGAGGTTTATAGGTAGGATAGATCTGGGCATGATACCCTCAGTAATCGACACAATTCTATTCTTAGAGGATGGTGAGGTACGTAAGGTGTATGACGTGAGCATGAGCGTTAAGTTGCCGACAGGCCTGAAAGAAGCGGATTTAGCTAGACCCGTAGTTGAGGTCAGAGACTTTCTGAGCGGGCAACTTGAGTACGAGATGTACACTTTCGGCGAGCAAACCGTGGTAGTCCCGGTGAAGCAGGCAGTAGGAAGCGATTTCGAGGCCATGGTTAGGAAGGCCATATTAGCACTCCTCCCGTCCGCGGAGGTAACGTTTGACGGCAATATAGTCACGATAACAGTACCTAGAGAAGAAGCCAAATCAACGAGAAAGCTTAAGAGAAGACTAGCGAACATTGAGAGAAAATATGGAATAATAATTTCCCTTAGATTAGTTTAGCATACATAGCGAGTTTTGCGAGGATATTTGGTTTTGAGGGTTAAGGGCACATAACAATCACTTTAATACACGGCTTCATTCCCCGTTAATGCTGGACCCTGTTCAACCTATGTTACTCCTGGTGAGTTCACGATTGTCTAGTTAACTTAGCGTATTCGTTAAGAGCTTCAATCATCACATCTACCTCCTCCTGCGTGTTATATAGGTAGAAGCTTGCCCTAACAGAACCTAAGCTAGCTCCTATGTAATCATGGAGTGGTTGAGCGCAGTGGTACCCGCTTCTTACGGCAATGTTGTACGCGTCTAGGAACGAAGCTACTAGGTTAGGGTTGAAGTTGTTGAAATTAAAAGAAACGATACCTCCCCTCTTCTTAAGATCTGAAGGTCCATATATAACGAGTTTTTCGCTAAGGTATGGATCATTTTTTATCTTACTCATGAAGTAGCTCACTAAGTGCTTTTCATGATCTTCCACGTTACTCATCCCCACACTCACCAAGTATTTGATGGCTTCCGCCAGACCTACAGCTCCAGCTATATGAGGTGTTCCAGCTTCAAAACTCCACGGAGGTTCTAGAAATTTCACTAAGAACTCGCTGTTTCGGTATCTGACTTCTTCAACGATCCCGCCTCCAGTGAACGGGGTTTTAAATTCTTCTTGTAGTTCCTTCCTGAAGTATAGAACCCCTATCCCGGTAGGGCCAAGCATCTTATGCCCGCTGAAAGCCAGGAAATCCGCGTCGAGTTCTCTAACATCAATAGGCATGTGCGGAACGCTCTGAGCCCCGTCCACGACAACTAACGCATCGTTTTCATGAGCAAGCTTGGACACCCTCCTTACATCAACTACCGTTCCTAGAACGTTGCTTACGTGTGTGATCGCAACAACCTTAGTTCTATTATCTACTAAATCAGCTAATCTATCGTAATTCAAGTCGTAGTCAGACCCTAAATCAACAACCCTAACTTCAAAACCTCTTAACTTGGAAAGATACACCCAAGGAAGTAGGTTGCTGTGATGTTCCATTATAGAAATAACCACATTATCCCCTCTATTAAGTCTTAGCCCCAACATGTAAGCGACCAGATTTAATGAGTGTGTAGTACCGCTTGTGAAGATTATCTCCTCAACTCCGCGAGCTCTAATAAATTTACTGACGACCTCATGAGCTTCTTCATACAATTTACTAGCTTCTAAGGATAACTTATGGACACCCCTGTGTACATTGCTATTACTATACTCATAAAAGTTCTTCACTGCATTTATGACTTGAATAGGTTTCTGTGATGTGGCTGCGTTATCGAAGTATATGATACCTCTGGAATCAAGTATGGGGAAGTCCTTTCTAATCCTTCTAACGTCCATTTCTAGTGAAACCCTTATTAATAACTATTTTGAAGCAAATAAACTTGTTATTTTTATTTAAACACAGATACTCACGTTCCTGACTAGCATTTATTCCATAACATTCAGGTTTTAATTCTGTCGACTAGGGAAACTACTCAATTACGATAAAGCCCGCTAGAAGAGAAGCACAGATTGATGAGTAACTAAGTGTTAGAAGAGCTACGAGTACTATAGCTAAAAGTAACTTACGGGAACATTAAAACCATTACCCATCTGTCAAAGGGATGGTTCCAGCTCTTTTAATTTTTCCGCGATGAAGCTCTAAGACTTGTAAGCTATTTTAGGATTTTCGCGTAATTTTCTCGGGGCTAGTAATTGAGTGAGTTTTTGATCTCGTTAGCCTTGCTTCTGGTGTCTCTAGCGATTGTTTTATCATTTCATTCTTTCAGGAGGTTAAGGCCTCATACCGGTACCTTCATAACTCTCTACACAATCTTCATGATTTCCTTCCTGCTTCACGCTCCTTTCACTCAGACCCCGCTAGGTTTGTGGGGCTTTAAATACAATGACTTAGTTTATGGTGTGTTCTTCCCAAGGTTTTCTACTGATCTGATAAACAATAAAGAAAAGCTAGTTAGGTATTGGTTAAGGCCTGAGTCTTTCGAGGAGTTAGTGGGTGGTACTAACTTATGTCCCGTTCCTTACGTAGACTACAAGTTTGAGTACCCGCCTTTAGTAGGTTTCTTCTGGTTCTTAACTACCTGCGTTTCCTTCAGCATCTCAGGAAGGCTTACCACGACAGGAGATCAATTTTTCAGCGTGTCTTCGTCAGTAAATTACGTGCTTCAATCACTAATACTCTTCTCTTTCTTAGCTCTATGTTTTCACTACGTCAAGAAGATTAGCTCTCTTCATGAACTCGGTGTTTGGAAGACCGCACTATTCTTGATTCTCCCCTCAACTATATTGTACGTCACCTATAACTGGGACATAATAGCTTCGGGTCTGGCCGTGAGCTCCCTCTATTATTTTATGAGAAAGAATTACAGGATTTCCGGCTTCTTACTAGGGCTCTCAGTAGCTAGTAAGATATTGACTGGGGGGCTCCTGATACCTCTAGCTACGTACCTATTGAGAGGCGTGGTGAGGGGTGAGCAAGCCGTTAAGAACCTAACACACTTCATCATCTCTTTCCTCGTCGGGGGGTTAACACCTTTTATTTTAGTATATATTGCGTCTGCCGAGGGATTCTACGCGTTCATAAACCACCACGCGAGTTGGTACTGCGAGAACTGTGTTTACGCGTTACTGGTTCCGGATATCTTCAGCCCCCTACACAAGTACTTCTACGTGGTCACGGGTCTAGCACTACTCTCACTAATAGCTATCCAGACGCTGAGGAACTCAAGATCTTTAGTCTCGTTAGCTTATGCCTCAGTTGGGGCGGTGGTCGCGCTAAACTATGTTTTCACGCCTCAGATGATATTAATGATATCACCGCTCGCTGTCCTAGCACTCAATAAGAGAGAACTCGGGACGTACGTGATAGCAGACATAGTTAATTTCTCCTTGATAATAACGTTCTTCGAGGACTCAACCCTTAGGTCATTATTCTCGAAAATCATACCGATAGAAACAGGATTCAACCCCTGGACAATAGACTCACCAACACAGTGGTTAGCGACTATTAGAAACATGCTCATACTAATAACCATCGTAGCCTCAATAACGAAACGAAGTGAGTTACCTAACCCTTCAGAACGAGCGTTCAGTCTCAACTAGTACCTGCGTCGCGGGGTCTGGGCTTCTAGTTCTTTAGAGTCTAGAACGCTAGCCTTTTGGACGCTTCCCTGTATATTGGGTCTGTAAAGTCGTATCTTTCATTCTCTTTCATCAGTATGCCTAAGGCTACTAACCTGTTTAAGCCATAGTATAGTGTCTTGTTGTATATGTAGGTTCCTACCCAAGCCTCAACCACTCTTTTTATCGCATTCCAGTTTCCATGACCCATGGCTACTGCCCTCAATATATGTCCGTAGAGCTTACCGGATCTCACAATCTTCTCTAATTCGCCGAAAGCTATCTGTATGGCTTCCTCCAATACTTTATCGAGTATATCAAACCTTCTAGACTGAACAACGTTATACCCGTAAAACGCGAGCCACCCCGGTATTCCATCAAGTGCCTCAACAACTTCTTCTATAGTTACTCTCGGTGGCCGAATTCCAGCTTCATTAAAACCTACCTCTAAAAACCTTATTGATTCCTCTTTTGAGAATCTATTCAGCACTAGCTCGTCTCTCACCCTGCCGTAGAGTGGGCTAGCGTAGTTATCGAATTCGAGGAATTCGTATAGCAACCCGATTTCTGAACCGCTTAGGATAAACTTAATATTGCGTAAGTTATCATAACTGTAAGCCATGATCTGTCTGAAATCCATTCTATTATGCCCTCTAAGAAACCTTAATTCTTGCGCCTCATCAATAACTACGAGGAAGTAGGTGTTCTGATCTCTAGCGTAATCGTCGAATTTCTCCAGAATAGAGGTTATCGAGGGCTCCCTCTTCCTCCAATCAAACCCCATCTCAATACTAGTACCCAACACTTCTATCTTCACACCTCTAAGGCTTCTTAAGTACTCAGCAAGTCTATTGGAAAACTTCGTATGAGCGATGGATTCTGAAAACAACTTATACAATCCCGCAACATTATATTGATATTCGGAGAGCTTTCTCGCGTTAATGTAAATGTGAGGATAATTATTTTCATTTAGAAACACTTTTAGCAAGGACGTCTTACCTATTCTTCTCACACCGAGACAAAGAATTAAGGGAGAACCATCCCTCACGTATAATTCTAGCATGCTAAGCTCTTTTTCTCTATTAAATAATTCGCTACGAGATTCCTTCGGTCTCGGGTCGAACAACATTGGTTACACCCGTGTAACTAAGTTACACCCGTGTAACTAATTAATAATGCAAGCTTATAAATTAACCCGTCTAAGTGGATCCCGAGCTCTTTTCATAACTTATTAGGATTTGAGAGTCTAGTGTATTGGTGGTTGTGTGGGGAGGAGGAGTAGGAAGAAGTATAAGGTGTTTAGATCTGTACAGAGGACTTTGCCGAAGGTTTTTCAGTGTCCTGCATGTGGTTCTATGACCGTGATAATAGATGTTGAAACCTACGTTAACGAGTTAGGTGAGGAGAAGAAGAGAGCTCTTGTTAAGTGTATGAACCCTAAATGTGGGCTGAGAGCTGAGTTGGTTGAATTGCCGTCGATTTTTGAGGCTGTGGACGCGTACTCAAGGTTCCTCGAGCTGTACGGTACTGATAAGATGAAGACATGGTTTGAGAAGGGGGAGTTTATTGAGTGAGCGCAGGTTCTGGGTTGATTCACACCTGAGGAGCAAGCTTAACTCAGGAGAGAAAATACACTTCACTCTATTAGATCCTGACAAAATAAGCGACTTAAGCAAGGTCGATAAGATAGCTGAGATAACGGTCTCAGAAGGTACTGACGCGTTCTTAGTCGGCGGCTCTATAGGGGTCTCAGAAAGAGACGTGGATGAATTAGTGATTGCTTTGAAGAAGTGGGGATTGCCGGTAATACTATTCCCGGGCAACGTCTCGGGGATCTCGAAACATGCTGACGCCATATTATTCATGTCACTCCTGAACTCGGACGACCCCTACTTCATAATAGGAGCTCAAGTACTTGGAGCACCACTAGTAGCTAGGTATGGGCTGGAGACCCTGCCCACAGGATACGTAATCGTCGGGTATGGCGGAGCCGCGGGCTACGTGGGGAGAGCAAGACCAATCCCCTACGACAAACCAGAGCTAGGCGTTGCTTACGTCTTAGCAGCCAGATTCTTAGGAATGAAATATGTGTATCTCGAGGCAGGTTCAGGCGCTCCAGAACCCATACCCCCCAAATTCGTGAGGAAGGTTTCAGCATTCAAGGGGGATTCCGTGCTAATAGTCGGCGGCGGAATAAGAACGCAAGAACAAGCGAGGGAAGCGATCAACTCAGGCGCGGACATAATAGTGACTGGCACAGCAATAGAGGAAAACGCGGAGAAAGCCAAGGAAATAATAAGGGCTGTCAAGAAGAAATAATTTTTATGATAGAGAATCTCACTCTCTACTCTGGAAGACCGCAGGTTATTGATTATGAGTGGTCAGAGGTCTTGATATTCCACACATTTCTCTATTATCTCGATATATTTCAAGCCGTGATCCGGTAGTACAGCTATCACATCGCCTTCGCTTATTATGCCTTCCTCGATAGCGTTTGACACGGCTTTTAAGACGGCCCCGCTACTTAAACCTACTAGTATCCCGTCTTTTCTGGCTGTGTTGATTACTTCCTCAAGAGCTTCCTTGAGGGTCACCTCATATATCTTATCGATCTTAACTAAGTGAACCCATTTCATGCCTGATTCTACCCTTCTAATACCAGGTATCACCTCCCCCCTAGCCGGCTGAACACCTATTATCTTAACGTGATCACCGTACCTGTTTTTGAAGTAGTGAGATAAGGCTGACAGATGCCCTGACGTGCCGAGCCCTCCAACAATAGCCGCGAGCCTTAGCCCGGCACTCCTCACCTGTAGATCCAGTTCCTTCGCTGTATACCTTAAGTGTACTTCGAAGTTTTTATCATTTTCAAATTGATTGAGGTTGAGGGCTCCGTCCCTTAAAGCATCTTTCCTGACATCATCAATCATCTCAACAGTTATTGAGGCTCTCCCCCTCACGACCTCAGCTCCCATCAACCTGAAGATATAATCAACACATTGCTGGGCTGTTGAGGGTAAGTATAGACGTGCTTTAACCCCGGCGACGTTCGAGAGCGCGGCCAAAGCCAGTCCCGTGTTAGTGGAAGTCGCCTCATAAATCGCTTTCAACCCATTAATACCCCCCAACCTGTCAACAGCTTCTTTCAACATATACCAGGCTATCCTATCCTTGATACTACAGCTGTATGGGTTATACCACTCTAACTTCCCCCAAACATTGAGTAGTCTGGTGGAAAGATAATTAAGTCTAGTTAGTGGGGTTGGCCAGTTACGGTAAAGTAGTTCTACAGTATCCTTGAAGACTCTCATAGGTTCCGGGTTAATGTCCTCATAAAAACCGAGTTCTTCAAGCGTTATGTTGGGGGGTCGCGTTATCTCGCCTTGAGGGACTACTGGAGCTTTAACACATCCTAGTCTCCTCAGGACATCGCAGAGCTCGCTGTTGTTAATTACCTTACCAGACTCGTCAACCACTATAGCGCTAGACACGTAATCACTTCTCAATAACTCGGCAGACATACTTAAGAAGTCTTCAAAACTCACCTCACTACATCTAAGGTTGTCCAGCCTAACTAACTTGACCAAGCTTGGGTCCCCGTAATAACATTGTTATCGGTTTTTAAAAATCGTAGTCTTAGTTTCATAGGGGGTATTGAGTGAGGTATAAAATCTCGAAACTACTTGAGGAATATTCAAGGCAGATCATAATTAAGGAAATCGGGGTTAAAGGGCAATTAAAGCTACTGAATAGTAAAGTGGTTGTGATAGGCTGCGGCGCCACCGGAAGCACAGTAGCTGAATTACTAGTTAGGGCTGGCGTCGGGTTCATTAAGATAGTGGATAGAGACTTCGTTGAACTCAGTAACATACCCCGCTCTCACTTACACGTTGAGGGAGACGCTGACTCAGCGAAACCTAAGGCGTTGAGCTGTGCTGAAAAGTTAAGTAAGATTAACTCTTTCAGTAAGGTAGTTCCTCTAATCACGGAGGTCACCCAAAGCAATATAGAGGGTTTAATTTCTGACGCGGACGTGGTGATCGACGCCACCGACAATTACGAAATCAGGTACTTGATAAACGACGCCGCCCTCAAGCTACGTAAGCCATGGATTCACATAGGTGTTGGGGGTTGGTACGGTCAGGTGATGTTCATTAAGCCCTACGAGACAGCCTGCTTCAGATGCCTCCTCCCCAAACCCCCGCCTGACGTCGGGGACGCTTGTAATGTGCTAGGGGTTATGAACACCCTAGTATCTATGGTTGCGTCTATAGCCGTTAATGAAGTCATAAAATACCTGGTTGGCTTGGAAGTAGGGAATTACCTAATATTTGTTGACGCGCTGAGGACTCAGGTAAGTAAGTTTAAAGTGGCTAGAAACCCTGAATGCCCATCTTGTTCTTTAGGTAGGTTTGACTTCCTCAGTCAGAGAGAGTATCGGAGGGCTAAGGTGATATGTGGTTCTAATTCGATCCAAGTATATCCTTCAAGTCAGGTCTCACTAAAGTTTGAGGATCTTCAAGACCTAGATATTGAGGGAATCGATGTTATCTCGATAACCTCCCACACATTGAGGGTGAGGATTGATGGGTATGAAGTCACCCTCTTCAACGACGGCCGAGCAATCGTAAGTAGTTTGACCGACGAGAAAATCGCTCTTAAAGTTTACGAAAGCTTACTTTCGAAGCTTGGAAGCCGTGGTGAGCTTAATGAATACTGAGGTGCTAGATATGAGGGGTCTTCAATGCCCTGAACCACTAATAAGAATAGTTAAGGTTATTGAGGGGCTGAGTACCGGAGAAGTTGTAGACGTAGTAACGGATGTTCCGGAATGCGTTAACTTAATAAAGGAAACTGTTGAAGGTTTTGAGTTAGGTCTTGTCGAAGTATTGAATAGGGGCGAGTACTTCGTTTTGAGGGTATTAGTTAGGTAAGCTTTATTCACTCCTAATAACATAGTTATGTGGTGTGAAACGTGGACGTACAGGACTTACTGAGAGCTCACGGAGTACCCCCTAAAGAAGTTTATTTCGACTTGGAAAATTCCGGCTACGTACCGGACGAAGTAGTTAACGCCATGCTACCATATTTTAATAAACGTGGTTACGGGCATCCAGCCATAACACACAGGCTGGGGTGGGAAGCCTTAGACTTAATCATCAGCACTAAGGAGCTAGTAGCTAAGACTCTCAATCTTGCAAACCCCGAGAACTTGGTGTTCACTCACAGCGGGACCGAAGCAAACAACCTAGCCATCCAAGGTTACCTAATAGCTAACAGGAATAAATTGAGAGGTAGGAAGGTGCTTGTGTCCTCTATAGAACACTTGAGTGTGATATTCCCTGCTCAATTCGTCAGTGAGTTGCTGGGTTTAGAAGTTATTAAGGTGCCTGTAGACGAGGAAGGTTTCGTAGATCCTGAAGTGCTCAAGTACTACGTGGATAAAGATGTGGGCTTAGTAAGCATACAGCTAGTGAATCATGAGATAGGCACGATACAAAAGTTAAGAGAATTAATTGAGGTGGTTAGGGATAAGAACCCTGACGTAGTTTTCCACACAGACGCTAGTGACGCCTACGGGAAAGTCAGGATAGATTTAAGAGATCTTGACGTAGATATGATGACTTTAAGTAGTCACAAGATTCACGGTCCTAGGGGTGTTGGGGTTCTTTACGTGAGGGATGGCGTGAAGATAGAGCCTATTCTTAGGGGACAATTAAGTGTTGAGAAGCTGTGGCCTGGGGTGGAGTTGACGCCCTTAATAGCTGGGTTCAAAAAAGCTGTAGAGTTAGCTTTCAATAACTTCGAAAGGAACGTTAAGTACCTTACCTCATTAAGAGATAAACTACTCAACGGTATCTTAAATTCCGTTAGTGACGTCGTGCTCAACGGCCCCTCAGACGGCAAGAGAGCTCCCGATAATGTTAACATAGCCTTTAAGTATGTGGAGGGTGAGGCTCTGACAATAGAGTTAAGCAGTTACGGGGTTTACGTATCGAGCGGTAGTGCCTGCAGTTCAAGATTCTTAGAACCTAGTCACGTACTCCTAGCTATAGGTAGGGAGTATGAGTTAGCTCACGGGAGCATATTATTTAAGGTGTCAAGATATCATAAAGAAGAAGACATCGACTACGCTCTCGAAGTCTTGCCTAAAGCTGTTGATAGGTTGAGAACGCTCAGCCCGTTAACTCCTAGAAGAGCTTAAAAGCTATAATAACAAAGTTATATAGGGTAAGGGAAATGAGTTCGAGAATACCTCTCCCATACTCTCCCGTAGTACTTGAGTACTTCAGAAATCCTAAGAACGTAGGACGCATGGAGAACGCCACCGTTCAATCCACTGCCGGAAGCCCAGCATGCGGCGACATGATTAGACTGTACCTTAGGATCGAAGATGATCTAATAGTGGAGGCTACCTTCGAGAGTTATGGTTGCGCAGCTAACATAGCTGCTGCCAGCATACTCACGGAGATGATTAAGGGTAAGACCTTGAAAGAAGCTTGGGAGATTAAGTGGAACGATATTTCAGATAAGTTAGGAGGTTTACCTCCTATAAAGTATCATTGTAGTATACTTGCGGTTGGAGCTCTAAAGAGAGCTATAAGAGCATACTATGACGAGGTAAGGAAAGCAGTGCCGAACTGGCTACCTAAGAATTTAAGCACCGAGGAAAAACAAACTATGGAAGAGGAGGAACTGATAGAGAGGATGTATAACAGAATTCCAAAATCGTCAGGTGCTGAGAGTGGTAAGTGAGCAAGTTTTCGACCTCAGATTAAACAGGATTGGTGGGTGTACGGGGGACCCCGTGTTAAGATTACTTACTTTAATAAATGAAGGTCTCGGCGACTTCAAGATAATAGCTCAGAAGAAAGTCCTACCGCCAGAAGTTCTTCAGGCAATACTTAAGAAAAAAGGTTATAGGATGGAAATCTTAGGTGAGGAGGAAGGAGACGCTTTCTTGATAAGAATCCACAAATAACAACACACTGTCCTTACATCTGAGAGTTTTGAGAAAAGGTCCTAAGTGACTGGGAGGTGGATGAGCTTCCGTAGCCAAGGGGCTGTGGATTGGATAGCGTTTGCTACCCGCCATGCAAGCACACAAGCAATCACAAAGCATGGCGGGTGGTTCATTACGCTTCCTCCGTGCCTCCTCACCTACTGAGAAGCGGTTAGGTTTTAAGTTCTGATTTTGTTTGCTGTCATGAAATAGCTCGCCTAGGCGATGAGGGCAGTGTTCCAGGCCCGGGCTAGTCTAGCAGGCAATAAGCTTCACTCAACACGGGAGATTGGAGGTCTGCAAGCTTTAAACATTTTCTGAAGCACAAGCTGGTTAGGTTAGAATTCGCTTCTGGTCTAAACTTTATTACCTAGTATTAATTGAGATTTCGGTGATTGAGTTGGATGATGTAAGCGTCCTGGGGGAGGTCTTAGTATGTTCGGAGAGATTTGAGAGGTTGGTAAGTGGCTTCTATAATGCGTTGAGCAAGATGGTCGGGGATCAACTCTTAAGAGTTATTTTTAAGTGGATTTCAGCGGAGAGTCTTAATCACGCGGAATTAATGAAGAACTTACTTAGTTTCTTGAAGTTGCCGTACGCAGAAGTTGACTGTTCTTTCGTGATAGGTGAGCCGTGGGTGGCTATTAACTCACTCATGAAAACTCTTGAGGCGGGTTCAATCAACACCGAGACCCTCAAGAAAATTCTTTCTGATTTGCGAAGACTGGAGAGCTTAGCTAGTGAGGAGACTTACGGGAAATTACTCTACCCTGCAGTGAGTGGTTTGCTCAGAGAGGTTGGTGGAGAGTTGAGGACTCAGAAGGAGTTGGGAGTTATATCTGCTGTGTTGAGGGAGGTCTCAGTGGAGGAGGAATATCATGAAAAACTCGTTAACCTGATTAATGAGCTGATTTAAAGGAGTGTGGAGTACTTAACAGAGCTCCTCCGCGACATCTAACTTCTTACTCGTGATGTTGACGTATTGGTTATCACAGTACTTCGTTATTTTGTTCCTGTATTTATTTAACACAGCCGTCAAGTCCGCATTACCTCGTAAAGCGTTGAGGAATTCGTAAACCCAGCTTTCCTTAGGGAAGGAAACGACGAGAATTAATGTTAGGTCGCTCAGCTGATCTAGTAACTCCATGTAGAATAGAGGGTTTTCGGCGGCGACGTTTTTAGAGTCCTCTCCAGTTAGTCGTGCAGCGACCCTGACTATTTGAGCAGTGCCTGGAAACTTATCTACGAGAACGTAAGAAATTCTTCTCGAGATGCATGAGAGCAACTCGCTCACGTTAATACCCTTAATATTTCTATACTCTAGCGCATTCACTTAAAAGACTTACCCCCATGCAACCTCCTCGCAGTGTCGTCGAGCCCTTTATTTAAACTATGCCTTAAAAGAATTTTAGGTGTGGTTTGTTGTTAAGTGGTGTTAGGGACTACTTCCCGTCAATTAAGAGATTTCGCGCGTACTTAAACACCGCGTCCACGGGCCTCACCCCGATTAACGTCTACGAAACCCTACGCGGAGTCTTAAACATGATTTACGAGGGTTCCGTTACCGAGGACTTGCTGGAGGACTATGTTGCGAGGGGAAGGAAGGAGGTAGCTAGGTTGGTAGGTGCGGAGACTTCGGAAATCGCGTTCACTGTGCAAACTACTGAGGGATTGAAGAACGTCTTAAGATCACTTAATTTAAGAACCGGTGACGTGGTTCTCGGGCTAGACCTAGACTTCCCCACAATCACATCACTTATTAAGTCCTTGTGCGTGGTTAGGGGGTGTGATATTAGGGTAGCTGAGGGTAAGGGAATTTACGAAGTAGAGGATCTGGAAAAAATAGTTGATGATTCCGTCAAGGTTGCTGTGGTATCTTCCGTTCAGTGGATTAGTGGGTGGAGGATTAACTTGAGAGAGTTTTCCAACATACTCCATGAACACGGCGCTCTCCTAATAGTTGACGGGGTTCAACACGTGGGTGCCCTAAAGCTTGACGTGGCTACCGAAGACGTCGATGTTCTGTGTGTTGGTGGTGAGAAGTGGATGCTAAGCCCGTACGTCGGCTCCGGCTTCATGTACGTGAGGAGGGAGTTGCTTGAGGAATTGGATCCTTTTCCGTACGGTATATTGAATAGGGAAGAGCCAAGAGGTGGTTGGGGCAATTATTGGCCAGACCCGGACAAAGACGTGTGGTCACTCCCTCAAGTCTCGAGAACTGCTCTAAAGTTTGAATGGGGTGGCGGGAGGCCGTATATATCGATAATTGCTTTGTATGAAGCGGCTCGTCTCATAAATAACGTGGGTATAGAGAATATCGAGAGCCATGTCTTAAGTATTAAGAGGTATCTGTACGAAAGACTGTTTAGCGAGGGTTACGCTGTTTACGGCTATAGTGATGAGGTGATGCATTGGTCCGGCATAACCTTAGTTAAGACTAGGCTGAACAGGATGAGGGAACTCAATATAGTTGAGGGGCTACGTAAGAGAGGCGTGATGGTTTCCTACAGGGGTGCCTCAGGAGTGTCTGGAATCAGGGTATCCACGCACCTCTACAACACGAGGGATGACGTAGATGTGTTAATAGACGAATTAAATAAGCTTAGGGCTTTGAACGCATGAGTATTAACTCCTGGTTCGGCGTGGCAAAGTTTCTTTTATGGATGTCGCTTAATCAAGCTCGGCCAGAACTCTCTATCTTGAATGCTGGAGGGCTTATTCTCTCAGACTTACACCTAGGACATTTACTCGGTTTCCTAGGTTTTTCGAGGTCTTTGAACACGTAGCCGCAGGACCTGCAAATAGGTGGTATCATGATTAGTACGCGCTCGTTTTTGTAGGTTCTCCTAACGCTCTTCGCTATGTGTTCTAGGTGTTCGTATACTTCCTTAGGAGTTGCTTTAAGGTTTAGTAAGGTGATTATTTCCTCGACGGTTAGCGGGTTTTCGGTCTTGGTTAAGAGCTCCATTATTTTCTCTCTGGTTGTTTGTTGAGACAAGAGCCGACCCCCACCGCCTTCCCTTACCCCTAAGGAGCGAGGGTCCCTCGCCCTTCAGGACGGGGAGGAGGCTAATATAGTCTTAATTCTTTGATTCCGGCCCCTCTCCCGGTCTCGGCTGAGGTGTTCTCAACTGCAGGTCATTAGCGAACCACACTACTCTCTGCGGGAACGGTATCTGTATCCCGTTCTCCTCAAGCCTTGTCTTTATCTTCCATAATAGATCCATCTTCACGGAGTACCACTCTTGAGATGGTGCCCACACTCGAACCACTATGTTGACTGAGTTGTCGCCTAGGCTATCAACGAAGACTTGTGGTTCAGGCTTCTTGAGCGCGAAGGGGTGTTCCTCAATCACCTTCTTGATTATCTCTATGGCTTTCTGAGCGTCGTCACTATACCTTATCCCGACAACGTACTCAAACCTTCTAGCGACATGCGCTGTGTAGTTAGTGATGTTTGATGTGAAGACCGTGGAGTTAGGCACCCTGACGAAGAGCCCGTCGTAAGTCCTTATTATCGTGGAGAATATGTTCACGTCCTCAACGATTCCCGTCACGGAACCTAACGAGATGCCGTCACCTATCTTCACAGGCCTCTCTATAGCTAGGAATATCCCAGAGACTAGGTTAGCTACTATGTTTTGGAGAGCAAACCCTATTATTATCCCGGTGATGCCTCCCGCTAAGAGAAGTCCTGACAGGTTGATGCCTAGCAGAGGGGTTAAGCCTACGAAGACAGCGATTATTATCGTGTAATAAACCACCTTCAATATGACGTCGAGCACGTTTTTCTTCAACTTATCTATGAGTGCTCTCTTGAGAACCAAAGTAATTAATTTAGCGAAGATAACCGTTGCAGTCATTAAAGCAAGGAATACCAGGATGCTACGTATGGTCACGTCCCCGTAAATCACCGTGTCTAAGAAACTCATTGAAGACCCCACTCCATAACAAACCTCTCTCTAATCACCGGTAAACGCTTCTGAGATCTCACAATTAAGGACTTACTCATTCCTTCTTTTAACGGCTCGTCCGTGAAGGAAGTCTCAGCGTACGTTTGCGAGAAGATAGTTGCTTGCGCCGAGGACGAGACGTGGTTGTCGTCATAATATATCGTCATCCCGTTCACGCTTAGAACGAGGTTACTTAAGGTTATCCAGTAATCAGAGACATTAGATATCTTGAGTTTCAAAACTCCTTCCCTTAATAAATCAACTTTAGGTACCTCAGTGAAGATTCCGGTTCTCCAGTACCTGCATATGATCCCGTTCCTAGGGGTCCCGTAGAGCGTGTACTTCTGATTAACTAAGCTGAAAACATCTAA
This sequence comes from uncultured Desulfurococcaceae archaeon, assembly GCA_964482405.1. Lineage (GTDB taxonomy): Archaea > Thermoproteota > Thermoprotei_A > Sulfolobales > NBVN01 > Zestomicrobium. The sequence continues at coordinate 58,083 of CAYZXH010000003.1, forward strand.
TAACTCAGAGTCCTTCGCGTTAATTACGAAAACCCCCACCTCAATAGGGAAGGTCGCGTACGCTTCTATTGTTGAGGAGGGAGCTATAACGACTGGCTCAGCGAATTCTAGTAAGATGAAGTTCGTTAAGGGTTTCGGGAGGCTGACTGGCTCGATAGGATTTATCAGGAAGTATGTGTCAGGGGAGTATGTAATTATTTTCTCTACTCGAGTCCCTCCCTCACGCAGGTACTTAAGCACGTTGCCGAGATTAATGAACGAGATCTTGAAACTCCCGAACTCTAGGTAATTATCTCTTACATCAAGTCTACCATAAGGAGGTTTTCCGGCAAGACTCGTGCCCTCCCTGAAGGTATTACCCACTTAACATCACTCACCCCATGCTGATATTGGTGAGAGGTTTTATATGATTCATGCGAGAGAGTGTTTCCCGTAACCCCATCACTTCCTCTCCATCCCACTTTTTCCCACTCAAAGCATCCTCAGACCCGGGGCTTTCCGAAGCTCAAGGTACTAAAACCGGCGCTAAGTAACCGAGCACTAAAATCGCTACAGCAAACATAATAGCGATAAAGACTACCTGGTAAGGGGAAATACTTACTTTAGCCTCAACCTCTTCAAAAAACCTAACTAAACCAGCACCAGACATCATAGACGTTCTCTTCTTTTTCTTGCTTGACATCCCACACACCAACACAAATAACGCTAAACTAAATATAAACCTTAATCAAACCAAACATGAAAGTGAGAGAAAATGCAACAGAAAATTACTTTAAAAGACGTGCAAGAATTAATGAATAAGTACTACTTACAGAGGGATCGTGAAAGAGGGTTATACGCAACGTTCACATGGCTCATAGAAGAAATAGGAGAACTAGCCGAATCAATACTAACCCAAGACAAGAAAGCACAAGAAGAAGAGATAGCAGACGTCCTAGCATGGCTAGCATCACTAGCCAACCTACTCTCAATAGACCTAGAAAAAGCATTCAAACAAAAATACATGAACCCGCAACCACCATAACACATCAAATCAGACACCCCCACCCCTCTGTTTCCACTGGAGAAAAACTAATATTTATTAAAGAATCAATTTCTAATTAAATTCTATATAAAAAGATCATTATACAAAATTTACAAAAATAAAGTAATTAAGCCATTTATGATCATGATTAATATTACAAATTTATAGAAAGTTTTGTATAATGATCTATATAAAGAGATTTAAAATTAAATAAAAGAAGACATTCTAAATTAATTTTTGTTTCCAGTGGAAACAGAGGGGTGGGGGTGTCTGATTTGTTATTTAGTTTTCTATGAGGGACTTTATCTATCGGGAAACCAGTGCTTTTATTAGTTTTTGTTTAGTATATGTGGGTGTGGTCGTTAGCATGGGTTTGTTGGTTCAGATTTTTAGGGATAGGAGGGAGATAATGATTTCCGGGATTCCTACTCAGTGGGTTGCTGAGAGGATAATTAGAGATATTAACGATATTCTTCAGAAGAGAGGTAGTGATTTAGTGTATTTCTTTGAGGGTAGTCCTGGAGTTTATGGTGGTGGGTTGGTGATTAGGGTAGTGCTTAACACTTCCTTAGGTGAAAATGAAGTCAATGCTCTCGTGAAGTATTTTGAATTAAGAAATTCTCATGTGAGTGTTTACTACTGAAAGCCTCGTCCTTTAGGGCGGGGAATGGTTGAAAAAGCTTGTGAGCTTCG
>CAYZXH010000004.1:0-57791 GCA_964482405.1 uncultured Desulfurococcaceae archaeon
GAGGAGTGCGGCGGCCGGGATTTGAACCCGGGATCTCCGGCTTGGGAGGCCGGCGTCCTAGACCAGGCTGGACGACCGCCGCTCCATGCTAATTTCTATTTATGCTCGTTTTTAAGTTTTTCTGGTGTTGTCTGCGTGCTGTTTGTAATTATTGTTTAAAGTTTATATGCTTACTCCGATTTATTTTCTTCTTTACTGGTTCTCATTGGGTGGTGTTTGTGGTTTTTGATGAGGTTGTTGAGATTAGGTTTCATGGGAGGGGTGGTCAGGGAGTCGTGACGGCTGCTAACACCCTCGTTGACGCTCTCCTTAAGGTCGGTCTTTACGGGCAGGCAATACCTTTCTTCGGTGCTGAGAGGAGGGGGGCTCCTGTAGTGGCTTACGCGAGGATTTCTAAGAAGCCTGTAAGGACTAGGTCCTCTATCAGGAAGCCTACCGTAGTAGTGGTTTTAGATGCTAAGCTTAGTGAGTTAGTTAATGTTTTAGAGGGGCTTAGGCCGGGCGGCGCTATACTTATTAACTCTCCTGTGAAGCCCGATATTAAGGGGGGTTTTAAGGTGTGTTATGTTGATGCTACCGGGATTGCTTTAAGACATAACTTGGTCTTGTCTGGCTGGGCTTTAGTTAATATGCCTATCGTCGGTGCTTTAGCTAAGATACTCGGAGTGCCTGTCGAGGCTGTTGAGGAATCGATAAAGGAGAGAATTGAGGGTAGGGTGGGGGAGCTGAACGCTGTAGCGGCTAGGGAAGCCTTTAACGAGGTGGTCTGTGTTGAGTGATGAGTTAGTCTTACCCCTAGCCAAGCCTGTCATAGGCGTTTCTGGGAAGACAGGGACTTGGAGACTGCAGAGACCAGTATATGACTCAAGTAAGTGTATTAAGTGCAGGCTGTGCTGGCTTTACTGCCCCGACTCAACCATAGACATAAACGAAGGAGGCATTGACTTCATAACCATAAACTACGACTACTGTAAGGGATGCGGCATATGCTCTAACGTATGCCCAACTAAAGCGATAACCATGACTCCAGAAGGGTGATGGAGATGACCCTGAAAACACTCACGGGTAATTACGCGGTAGCCACAGCTGTTAAGCTCGCGAGAGTTAACGTAATCTCAGCATACCCCATAACACCTCAGACCACTATAGTAGAGAAGTTAGCCGAGATGGTCGAGTCAGGGGAGCTGAAAGCAGGCATGATTAGAGTTGAGTCAGAGCACTCAGCTCTAGCAGCGGTCTACGGCGCTGCTTCCGGGGGTGCGAGAGTCTTCACAGCGACCTCGTCACACGGCCTGCTCTACATGCATGAGATGTTGTGGTGGGCGGCCGGCTCAAGAATCCCTGTGGTGATGGCAGTGGTTACTAGGACTATAGGACCTCCGTGGAATATATGGACCGATCACTCGGACGTGATGGATCAGAGAGATACTGGGTGGTTAATAACCTTCGCAGAGAATAATCAGGAAACACTTGATGAAACAATAAAACTCTTCAGAATCACGGAGGATGAGAGAGTATTCCTCCCAGGCATCGTCACCTTAGACGCTTTCATATTAAGCCACACTACGGAACCCGTTGACGTGCCTGATCAAAGCCTAGTAGATGCTTTCCTGCCGCCGAGGAAACAACCCTACATCTTCAGAGCCGGGGAGCCAATCATAATGGGTAACATACCTAGAGATCTTAAGTGGAATATGATGATGAGGGAAGACATAGATAAGGCTATGGAGAGAGCTAAGAAAGTTATTGAGGAGACTGACCTCCTGTGGGGGAGGTTGGTTGGGAGGAGGTATGGCGGATTAACAGAGTGTTATAGATGTGAGGACGCGAAGCACTTCATCATAGGTGTTGGCGCGTGGGTAGGTGACATGAGGGAAGCCGTAGACTACTTAAGAGAGAAGTTCGGCTTGAAGATAGGCTTAATAAAGATCAGGTACTTCAGGCCGTTCCCCAAAGAAGACATGATTAAGTGGCTTAATAACGCCGTGAGCGCTATAGTATTCGATAGGTCCGTGTCCCCCGGTGCGGGAGGACCGATATTCATTGAAGTTCTCGCCTCCCTAGCCTCAGCAGGTGTTAGAATCCCTGTTAAGGGGGTCGTAGCCGGTCTCGCGGGAGTTGACGTCACTCCTGAAGACGTAGCTAACGCAGTATTAACTTCGGTGAGTGAAGTGGAGGAGCTAGGTACCTTCAAACAAAGTATTTCATGGTTTTATGGGGGTGAGTAGGTGTGCCAATAAACATTAAGGACTTACCTAAAGAGAAGTTCGTTCTTCCCGGAGACGCTGCTTGCCTAGGATGCCCTGAAAACATGGGTTTAAGATTCGTTGGCATGGCTTTAGGCAATAAAGCTATCTTAGTGGTTCCTGCCGGATGCACGTCAATTATTCAAGGACTTGCTCCTGGCTCAGGACTTAAGTTCCCAATACTTAACGTGCCCTTTGCTTCCTCCGATTCCGTAGCCGCCGGACTTAGCTCAGCTAAGAAGATCTTAGGAGAGGACGCCACGGTAGTTGTCTGGGCTGGTGACGGAGGTACTGCTGACATAGGGTTCGCGACGCTGTCGGGGGCTGCCGAGAGAAATGATGACGTAATACACATATGTGTCGATAACGAGGCTTACATGAATACAGGTATTCAGAGATCTTCTCAAACACCCCTAGGTGCTTGGACTACTACGACGTGGTTAGGGAAGAGGGAGAGGAAGAAGGACTTACCCCTCATAATGCTAATGCATAAGATTCCGTACGTTGCTACTGCAAGCGTTGCTTACCCGCTAGACTTCATTGAGAAACTCAGGAAAGCCTCTACTATTAGAGGCTTCAAGTACATACATCTCCACGCGCCATGCCCTGTCGGGTGGAGGTTCGACCCAGCTTATACTGTAGCAGTCGCTAAACTAGCTGTTGAGACAGGTATGTGGATCCTGTTTGAGGCTGAGGGAGGTAGAGTATCTATAAGTCCTCCCAGCAAGCCATACGCGGATAAGAATAGAAGGAAACCGATTAAAGAATACATAGCTATGCAAGGACGTTTCAGAAACATCACAGAGGAATTGTTGTTAGAGCTTGAGAAGCAAGTTGATGATAACTGGTCCACACTACTTAAGTTAGCAACCTAAAACCTAATTATCTTTTCAGATCCTCTAAAGTATCTATGTCTCTCAGTATGCCGATATCGTCGGTGTCGTAGTAATGTATCTTATCAGCATTCCTTCTTAAGAATCCTTTAAGACCTAACTCAGCCTCGCTTATTCGGTAGACTTCCTCTAGTAATCCCTTCCCAATTATTAGTGGGTGGCCACCCCTCATAATACTAGATAGTCTAGGAATTAGGATAAACGTGTTACCGCTCTTGAGCAGTTCTTTCGCGTGATCTACTAAGATACGTATTGTCGCAACCTTGATGTAGGGTACGTCGCCAGGATGTACGGCTACCAAGTTAGCCTCACTACTAACTGCTTTAACACCTCTTATGACGGAGGAACTCATACCTAGCTCGTAATCCTCATTAATAACGAACCTAATACCTAATCCCTTAAGAACTTCCTTAACTAAGTCAGCCTGAAAACCTAAAACCACCAAGACCTCGTTAAAAACACCTGATTCAACGAACTTACTCACAGTGTGTCTTATCAGCGGGCCCTTAACCCCGTCGACCACAACCTCATACAACAACTTATTTGTAGGGAATCTCGTCGACTTCCCGGCCGCTAGTATGACCGCAGAAACAAACACCGCGTACCACCAGTATAAACAATGTTAAAGATTTATTAATGTCTGCTAAGTTGTCAGAATAGGTGTGGGTCGTGAGTCTTCCCAGAAACTTAAGTGATGAGGAAGTTATCCTCATAGCTAAGGAGAAGTTGAGTAAGGGGGTTAAGGTAGCTTTAGCTATTATTGTTAAGAAGGAGGGTTCTGGCCCTAGGGATGTAGGCTCCAAATTGCTTGTGTGCGAGGGTGGGGAAGTTTATGGAACTTTAGGAGGAGGCTTTTTTGAGAGGCATGTAGTGGGGGAAGCTCTTAAAGCTCTTGCTGAAGGCAAGCCGAGAATTATTAGATATTCTTTCACGGGCCGTCCAATCGAGGGAGCTGTAAACACCGGACTCATATGCGGTGGTGTTTTAGAGGTGTTTATAGACGTGTTGGAACCCGCTCAGAGAGTAGTGATATTCGGTACTGGAAGAGTTGGGAAGCCCTTAGGCGACCTCCTAAACTTCCTAGGATTTAAGGTAGTCGTAGCCGACCCTAACCCCGAACTAGTCAGTACTGACCTATACCCCTACGCCGTCGAGAGAGCTCATACCCCCGTAGAGCAAATCGAGGAGAAACTTCCTCAGCTTGTTATGGAGGGTGATGTAGCTTTCATAACTCACGGGGAGATCGAGATAGATTACAAGGCTTTAAAGACTCTCCTCAAAACAAACGTTAAGTTAGTTGGACTCCTAGGTAGTAAAAGGAAGATTACAGAGTTTGTTAAGAGGTTATTAGAGGAAGGCGTTGATAAGGAGACGATAAGGAGGAAGTTTAGGGGGCCTATAGGAATAGATATCCCGGCCGATAGTCCTGAAGAAATAGCTGTGTCCATAGCGGCAGAATTAATAACGTTGCTGAGGGGGGGTCAAGTGAAATCACTAAATATTGTTGAGGAAGTGCTCAACAGGCTTAGTACTTAAGAACGTGAGGGAGTTCATAGTTTCTCGCAGATCTCTTTAACATAGAATATGTAATGATCTTCGATGCCATCAGCACAGTTATTTATTTAATTCATGAAATCATTTAATTGATCTTGATCAATTAATATTTTTATGTAACAAATCATTTGATCCTTGAGGTGGTTTCTTGTTCAGGTTTGACGTGTACGTTCCTAAAGACTTGAGAGATGCTTTGGAAGCTTTCAAGATTTACGGTGAGGAGTTAGTTCCTGTTGCTGGCGGCACTGACTTACTGGTTCTTTATAGGCAAGGTATAATAAGATTTAAGGCTCTACTAGATTTATGGTCTTTAAGGAGTGAATTATCTTACGTTAAGTTAGAGGGTGGGTTGGTTAAGATAGGCGCATTAACAACTATTGACGAGCTCAGTTCTTCTGAGTTACTTAGAGATAAACGTTTTGTTGGGCTTAAAGACGCGTGCAAGACTTTCGCGTCACCCTTTATAAGATCCGTAGCCACGGTCGGAGGAAACGTTGGTGCCGCGCACCCCCTCTCCGACATAGCGATAACCCTCCTAACCTACGATGCGAGCGTTAAGGTAAGGAGCCTGGAGGGTGAGAGAGTTATTCCTCTGAAGAGTTTCTTCCTAGATAAGAGGAAGACCGTTAAGAGACCTGATGAATTAATCACTGAGGTATTCTTTAGTGAGCCTCCTGACAACGCGTCGTCAGCGTTTATTAAACTAGATAGGAAGGTCGGACACGGAATGGGCTATGTTGCCGTGGGTGTTTACGCTGAGTTAGATGGTGATGTAATTAAGAACGTAAGGATAGCGTTTGATAGCATGGGTAGGGCCTTCCCCGAGAGGGCTTTGATGACGGAGAACGCGTTGAGGGGTATGGAGTTAAGCGAGCGTAACGTTGATAGAGTCGTTCGTGAGGTCTTGCCTAAGGAGATGAGTAGGATAAGTGATTATAGGGCTTCAGCTGAGTACAGACTTCACTTATCTCAAGTCTTGCTTAAGAGAGCTTTATTAGAGGTTGGTAAGAGGGTTAGAGGTGAGTGAAGTGAGTACCTCACGTGCTTCTTGGGATACTTACAGAGACATAGAGGTCTCGTTTAAGGTGAACGGAAAGGAGGTTAGGGTTAGGGTCAAGCCCTACGAGAGATTACTCGACGTGCTCAGGAACAAGCTTGGCTTACTGAGCGTTAAGGAGGGGTGTGGTAGAGGTGAGTGTGGTTCGTGCGTTGTCATAATGAACGGGAAGCTAATCCCCACATGCTTAACGCTGGCTGTCAGAGCTGAGGGTTCCGAGATACTGACGCTTGAGGGCATAGCTCCTGAAGGTAAGTTACACGCTATTCAGAAGGCTTTGCTGGATACGTACTCGATGCAGTGTGGTTTCTGCTTCCCTGGGGTGATAATGGCTTCTAAATACTTGCTTGACAAGAATCCTGACCCAACGGAAGACGAGATAAGGGACACTCTAGATGGTAACATATGTAGATGTGGTTCCTATCTGAGGTTCATTAAAGCCGTTAAGCTTGCTTCGAAATACATCAAGGAGGGTAAGTTATTCTTTGACGAGTCGGAGGTACTGAGGTGAGTTAAATGAGTACGGTTCCCGAATACTATAAGATAGTTGAGGAAGTATTTGAGAAGTACAAGGATAAGGAGTTCTTGTTCGTAGGACGCTATACTCAACGCTGGGATTCTGTAGAGAAGATTAAGGGAAGAGCGCTCTTTGCCGCTGACTTCGCCAGGCTTTATAGCAACTTAGTTTACGTGCATAGTGTTAGGACTAAGTACGCTCACGCACTCATAAAATCCATTGATGTTAGTGAAGCGTCTAAGTACCCGGGCGTATTAAGAATTATAACTGCTAAGGATATTCCAGGCATTAATGATGTTGGGTATGTGATACCTGATCAACCATTAATAGCTGACAGGAAGGTCAGGTACGTAGGCGATATAGTAGCTCTAGTCATTGCTGAGAATCCTTTAGTAGCTAGGGAAGCGGGAGAGTTAATCAACGTTGAGCACGAGCCGCTTCCAGTCATAACTAATCCTCTAGATGTAGTGGATTTGATGACTTTGAAAGAAAAGCCACACACGTTAATACATGATGAGAGAGGTAGTGACATTCTAGTGCACTACAAGATAAGGAGGGGGGATGTGGAAAAAGCTATGAGGGAAGCTGATGTAAGAGTTGAAGGTGTTTATAAGACTCCTTTCCAAGAGCACGCTTACATGGAACCCGAGGCCTCGATAGCTATACCAGAACCTGATGGAAGTGTCACGGTGATAGCTTCTACCCAGTGTCCGTTTGATGTCAGGAAAGCTGTTGCCAAGGTTTTAGGACTTACTTTAAATAAGGTCAGGATAGTAGTCCCGGCTGTCGGTGGAGGGTTTGGAGGTAAGGAGGACGTAGCTAATGAGGTAGCTGCTAAAGCTGCTCTAGCGGCAGTCCTCACGGGTAGACCCGCTTTTGCTGTTCACACTAGGGAGGAGTCTATCATAGGGCACAGTAAGAGGCATCCCATAGTAGCTTGGTACAGACATGCTGCTAAGAAAGACGGGACCCTCTTAGCTGTCGAGGCTAACGTGGTCATGGATGGAGGTGCTTACGCGTCGTTAGGTCCTTTCGTGCCTTGGAGAGCTACGGTTCACGCTACAGGACCCTACAAGGTTCAGTCAGCTAGAGTAGACGTTGTGAGGGTTTACACTAACAACGTCTACGCCGGGGCTTTCAGAGGTTTCGGGAACCCGCAGGTAATCTTCGCTGTTGAGAGGCAGATGGATCTGCTTGCTGAAGAGTTGGGGATGGACCCTGTTGAGTTGAGGCTGAAGAATATTCTTAGGGTCGGCGATGAGACAGTCCATGGCCAGAAACTTACTGAGGAACACGGTGTTGGTTTGGAGGAAGCTGTCATGAAGGCTGTCGAGGCGTCTAACTGGTTTGAGTTGAGGAGGAGGTACAGCGAGATTACAGGACCTGTTAGGAAAGGTATAGGAATTGCGTTATTCTATCACGGAAACTCTATAGGCGTTGAGGGTGCTGACTACTCGTCGGTAACGTTAATAATAAACAGGGATGGTTCTGTGAGTATTAGGACAGGGCTCACGGAGTTTGGTCAGGGCTCTACGTGGGGCTTAGCTTTAATAGCTGCTGAAATACTTGGAGTACCACCTAGTTACTTCAAGATAGAGAATCCAGATACTTCAGCCACGCCTGACGCCGGTCCTACAGTAGCTTCAAGAACGACCGTTATGGGTGGTGCCGCTACAGTGGTTGCGGCTTATAAGTTGAGGAAGAGGCTTAACGAGGTAGCCTCACACATATTGGGTTGCGATCCTGAGGACGTAATTATAAGAGCTCCGGACGTTTACTGCTCGTCTGATCCGAAGAGGAGGACTAGGTGGGCAGATGTTGTTGAGCAGAGTTTCTGGTTAGGTGTCCCGCTCCAGGAATTCGGTTATTACAGAGCTCCTAGGGCTTCATGGGATGAGGAGACTGGTCAGGGAGCTCCGTACATAACGTACACCTTCGGAGCCATAGTCGCGGACGTGGACGTGGATATTGAGACCGGTCTAGTAAAAGTGAACAAGATCTTCACCGCCTACGATATAGGCAAGGTGATAAACAAGATGGGAGCAGAACTCAATGCCGAGGGCGGGGCTATTCAAGCATTAGGATATGCGTTAATGGAGGAGTTAATACACGATAAAGAGGGTAGGGTAAGCAACCCTAATTTATCAACCTACTATGTACCCACAATCAAGGACGTGCCAGAGATAATACCTTTATGGGTTGAAGCAAAATACAGGAAAGGACCTCTGGGAGCTAAAGGCTTCGGAGAGCCCTCATTCAACGCCGTGGCGGCAGCCATAGCGAACGCGGTCGCACATGCGATAAGAGCGAACGTGACCGAATTACCGATCACGCCTGAAAGGGTATACATGCTACTCAAGAATAAACAAAAGACTTAAGATTAAGGAAAAACCCAACCCACTTTTTCGTTTAATGTTGTGGTGGACCGGCCGGGATTTGAACCCGGGGCCTCTCGGTTGCAAGCCGAGCGCTCTTCCAGGCTGAGCTACCGGCCCACCAATAAGTGATTATATATGTGGGGACTTATAAGGATTTAAAGAATGAGAAGAAAACGATGAACCAGTTCATCTTGTAGGTAGCTGGTCTTTAGGTCTTAAAATGTAATGATTTAGTGGCGAGATTTGAAGTCAGTTTTGCTTTTTAAGATTGCGGGAATACCAGTTCTTAGAGTTGGGGGTTCAGGGTTATATGGGTTTGGTTGCCGGACGTAAGGTCGCTGGTTTTAAGGAGGGCTTGGTTTCAATTTTCGTTAACATAGTTCTTTTTGTTATTAAGTTTTATTTTGGCCTAATTCATAACTCAATAGCTGTGGTGGCTGACGCTATACACACCCTATCTGACGCAGGAACTTCTGTGATAGTGCTTATTAGTTTTTGGATTGCTTATAAACCTCCTGATAAGGGTCATCCTTTCGGTCACGGTAGGGCTGAGCAGATAGGCGCTGTAATAGTGGGGACACTCTTAGGTGTTGCTGGTTTTGAGCTTTTAATGAGTAGCTACGAGAAATTATCTTCTAGGGAAGCACTGACTTTCAGCTGGTTTTTAGTGAGTGTTTTACTGTTTTCATCATTAATTAAGGAATTACTAGCTAGGTGGGCTTTCAGACTCGGCGGTAGTTATGAGTCGAGGTCTATAGTTAGTGACGCGTGGCATCATAGAAGCGATGCGATAGCCACGGCTCTACTAGCTCTAGGGATTTTAGTAGGTGCTGATTACTGGTGGGTCGACGGAGTCTTGGGAATAATGGTGTCGCTCATAATCGTTTACACTTCAGTTAGAATAATACTTGAAACTTCCAGAGAGTTACTTGGTTCTGAACCAACAAGACGTGAGGAGGAGCTATTAATTAATTTAGCTCGTGAAGTATCGCCGCTCATAGAAGACGTGCACCATATACATATCCATAAGTACGGGGATCATGTCGAAGCATCACTTCATATAAAGCTCCCTAGTACTATGAAGCTTGAGGAAGCTCATGAAATAGCTACTAAGCTAGAGAGTAAGATTAAGAACAAGCTTGGTTGGGAAGCCACCGTACACCCAGAACCGCAGAGCGGGAGAGAGCAACAACAGAAGACTTCTTCGTAAGAAAATGCTATGGCTGGGACTGAATCACTACGTATCGGGAGGTAATCAGGATTACGTAGCCACGGAGTAGATGTAGATTCTCCAGGGCTTCTTCCCCAGTTTTGCCACGAACTCGAGTGCTTCCCTACCGTTAAGGATTTTCCCGTCCTTCCCCTCCACCCTAAAACCGGTTAGATTGCCGTCACGTATCAAGGCCTTAACTCTGTTACCTTCTTCATCAACCCAATTGCTGTACATTGCGCTTATTTTGCTCTCCCTGTAGATGCTCATGACTGCAGGGATTATCGCGTCACCGCTAACCTCTCTCTTTAAGCTACTGATTAATTGTGACTTAAGTATTAGCATGCTCAGGAAAACCTCGTCTTCAAGCTCTCTTGGGTCTCCTAATTCCCCGAAAGGTACTGCAGGCTTTAGGGGCTTGGACGGCGGTGTTTCGGGTTTTACTTCCTCAGCAACTTTAACTTCTTCTCTAGGTTGTGGTGCTGCGGGGGCTGGTTTAACCGGCTCGACTACGGGCTGTGCGGGTTGTGACGGCGTTACTTTCCCCCTCTTAAGAGGTTCCACTATGAGTGGTAATTCATATACCATTTTCCTACGAAGGTTATCTAGAAACTTTACTAAAGCTCCCTCAATCCTTCTCTCCTTGAAGAAAGAAGACTTTACAGTAAGCCTCCCCGTAAGTAATGTGAAGAGACCTCGAATACCTACGTCTATCCTTAAAAACATGTAGATATCTCCTTGACCCTCTAACTCAACAACCTTAACTTCGTTCGTACTAGTTATTTTTAATTTAATGTTTAATCGATTAGTTGTGTCACCTATAACTAAATCTACAACACCCTCGTTATCCCGTATCTCATGTATTTTATCTACGTAAACCTCACTAAAACTCCATAAACTGAGGTGTAGTCTTAAGTCTCCTAACACTAACAAGACATCATCAGGAGATAAAGGTATTACAGCTTCAAAACTCCTAACTATAGTCACCTGTACTCCCACCAATAAACTGCACAAAGAAATTTATAAAAAGCTTCAGAATAAAGACTTATCCCAGCAACTAACACTTACCTTTATAAAGGAGGATTTCATGAGTGAAATTGAGGAGTTCTTATAGTGACCGAAAACAAAAAGTTTTTAAACGGTCTTACTCGGTTATACTTTAAGGGTTTCGAAGAATGAAGTTCTGTCCTAAGTGCGGAACTATGTTGATCCCGGTAAAAGAGGGTGATAAGACGTACTTAGTGTGCTCAAGGTGTGGTTATAAGGAGCCGCTTAAAGAAGGCTCTAAATATAAGCTGGAGAGTAAGACTAGCAACGAAAGCAAAGTTAAGACGACGTCAGTTGTTAGTTCTGAGGGAGAGAGGCTAAGGAAATCAGAAGAACTAGAGCAAGAGAAAGAAAACTATTACGAGATTTTTCTAGAATTAATGGGAGAGGAAGAAGGGAGTCAGTAGGATATCTGGCTTGAAAACGTTCTATGATTTTGTTAATTCCTCTATTATGTCGTTGATAAACTTCTTTCTAAGTTCCTGGTCTTTAATCTTATCTATCAAGAGTACCCTAGCCACCAACTCTACAGACTTCCTTAAATTATCTACTTGAGACATCAACTGTTTTATGTTCTGATTTAAGGAGCTGAGATCGCTCTCAACATGACCTAATGTATGAGCTATCGTGTTCATGAGTAAGAGACTGTAGTCCTCCGGACTAATCTCCTCGTGTTGGTGTTCGTGGTGATGTTCCTCTACCTCAGAAGACTCCACATGCTCTATCTCAATGTCTTCCTCCTTCTTAGGTAACTTCATCCTACGCTTACCGCTTTCCTCACCGCTCACTCTCAAGACCTCCCAGATACTGATACTATGCCCGCTAATAAAAAGGATTGGTTACAACTGAAAGTCTAGTCCTTCAGTGCGGGGGTGGCGAGAAAGGCTTATAAGCTCCGTATCTTCTAATGTATCTCCTAATTTCTCGATGACGATAGCGGTGAATGGTTGAACTATGTGAGCCACGAGCGATGATAACCGGAGCACACATAGCCCGCACTAACGGGAACCCTCACCCTTCAGGACGAGGAGGAGGTCAGCGAATATAGGAATTTCATCCTGAAGCAGGAAGAAGCTCAGGATCCTTACTACGGAGCAGGCTCTACTTTTTCCGGATTCCTCTTTAATTTCTGGTAGACAACTCTCTAAAACTTTTAGGTAGGGAACTGTGTTCTAGGTGTTTGTGTTTTGCTAGGTTTGTAGTCATTTTTTGTAGTCAATGACTACGTAAAGTATTTGGCTACCTCTTATTAAGATGGTTCCGTATTTAGCTACCGGTTTTAAGTCTTCGTCAGAGACTTCCTCAGCATTTATCATTACTAGATTCATCGTGTTGTCTGCGAATATTAGCTGGCCAGTATAGGAATTGCCTTCCTTTACCTTAACTAGCACGTTCCTATTTATTGAAGACCTCAACACCCTTAGAGGGCTTTCTGATCTCAACGTCTCCATACTTCAACACCGCGATTATCCTACTCTAGAAGTAACGTATATGAATATAAAGTTTTTGCGTTTGCGGGGACGGTCAGTATTGGAGTTACTAGTCATTAATCCTTGCCGTCACCACTCATCATTCCGTTTAGTGTTAGTTCTTTACGTTAATAAGTGTTCTTAGCTTTCTTGTTTTGGTGTGTGGGGATGGTTAGGGTTGCTGTGATAGACTACGATCTCTGCAAGCCACACAGGTGTCATTTAGAGTGTGTTAGGTTCTGCCCTGTTAATAGGAGTGGTGGGAAGGCTATAGAGATTTCCGAGTCTGTTAACGGTAAGGCGTTCATTTATGAGGTTGCTTGCGTGGGTTGCGGTATATGTGTTAAGAAGTGTCCTTACTATGCTATAAGCGTCGTTAACTTGCCTGACGAATTGGAGAAGCAGGTAGTGCATAGGTATGGGCCCAACGCCTTCAAGCTATACGGCCTACCAATACCTCAAGCAGGGATGGTCGTGGGGGTTCTGGGTAAGAACGGGTCCGGGAAGACAACGGTGTTGAGGATACTCTCAGGTGATTTAATACCTAATCTAGGGGTTTTTGAGGTTAAGCCTTCCTGGGATAGGGTGTTAGAGAGGTTTAGGGGTACGGAACTCTATAACTACTTGAAGACTGTGGCTGACGGGAGCTTAAGGAGGGTACATAAGATACAGCACGTGGATCTTGTTAGGAAGTACGTGAAGGGTCATGTAGGTGAGGTCTTAACGAGAATAGATGAAAGAGGTCTGCTAAGCGAGGTTAAGAAATCACTTTCTCTGGACAGTGCATGGGATAACAAAGTTAGTAACCTGAGTGGTGGGGAACTCCAGAGATTCACCATAGCTGCCGCCCTGCTTAGGGATGCAGGAGCCTACTTCTTTGATGAACCGTCAAGCTACCTGGACGTTAGGGAGAGGCTGGCGATAGCAAACGCTATCAGGGAGTTAACGCCTAAGTCAGCTTATGTGATGGTCGTGGAACACGACTTGGCAGTGCTAGATTACGTGTCAGATAGTGTGGTGGTGATGTATGGTGAACCAGGTGTTTACGGCCTATGCTCAAAACTTTACTCAGTAGGGTCTGGAATAAATCACTTCCTAGAAGGTTTCTTGCCGGCAGAGAATATGAGGATAAGAAACGAGAAAATAAGTTTCTATTTCAGGGTAAGTCCCTCGGAAATTATCGAACCTAAAAGACCGTACCTTTATTGGCCTCACATGGTGAAAAACCTCGACGGCTTTAAGCTGGTTGTTGATGAGGGAACTTCATACGTGGGTGAGATAATAGGTGTGTTAGGCCCTAACGCGATAGGTAAAACCACCTTCATAAGACTTCTCGCGGGAGAACTTAAGCCTGATGAGGGGTACGTGACTACGGAAGGACTTAAAATATCTTACAAACCCCAGTACATAAGAGCTGAGACATACCCCTGGACGACGGTTGAGGATGCTTTAAAAGAACTTAGGAAGGAGGGTATGGCTTCCACAGAATGGTTCGAAACCGACGTAATCAGGAAGTTAGGTCTTCATAAATTAGGGGATAAGGAGATAACGAGTCTTAGCGGAGGGGAGTTACAGAAATTCGCGGTAACCGTGGCTTTAGCTAGGGAAGCCGATCTCTACTTAATCGACGAACCCTCAGCGTTTATAGATGTAGAGGAGAGACTGACCGTCGCTAAAGCCATAAGGAAGGTAGCGGAGGTACGTAAGACTACCATATTCGTCGTAGACCACGACCTACTAGTCGCGGATTATATCTCGGACAGGGTCATGGTTTTCGAGGGAGTTCCGGGTAGAGAGGGACACGCTAGGTCGCCAGCAGACCTCAGGACCGGAATGAATAAATTCTTGGAAAGTGTGCAGGTAACCTTCAGGAGGGATCCGAGAACGTATAGACCGAGAATAAACAAGCCAGGCTCATACCTAGATAGACAGCAGAAGATGCTGAGAGAATATTATTACGTTAAGCCAGCGCAGCAACCAGCCGAAGAATAACGCTCAGTCAGCGGAAAATCTCTACCTCGAGTTCTATGTAGGAAGACCTTCTCCCACTATACTCTACAGTCCCTATATTAACCTTGGAGAGCCTTACTAGACCACCTAACCTCCTACTAATTAGATTGTAGAGATCCACAGCTCTAACTATGTTATCACCTCTACCATAGAGCACTACTTTCTTAACACCTTGATTAACGTAATTATTAAATAATAACACGTAGGTCTCCATGGGCTTACTACCAACATTTAACTTTCTGATGGCTATTGAATCCATCCCCCAGCATCCATTATTCTTACCTAAGTTCCTAAATAAGTTTAAGTGTCTACTCTAATTAAGTGGGTCTCAAGCGTGAGGAAATCATTAACTGCGTTGATTAACGAACAAAATATTTAAAACCCTCCACACATGTAAACTTGGTGTGTTCCTATGTTTGAGGAAGAGTGGTGGGAAGAGGAAGAAGAGGAATGGTGGGAGGAAGAGTGGGAAGAGGGTGAGGAGGAAGAGTGGGAGTAAGATTCCTCTCCCCGCTCGATTTTTAAGTTAAGGCTTTTGTTTGAAGGATCAGTGACGTGTTATAGCGGTCTCACAGTTTGAGACTTGTGTTGTATAAATTTTAGTGTGTGAGTTCATGTTTGAATTTGGTGATTAATGTGAGATTTGAGTCTGCGTCGGTTCCGGTTGATGAGTCAGGTAGGCAGTACCACCTGAACGTGAGGAGAGGCGACATACCTAGGTATGTCTTACTGCCTGGTGACCCTGGTAGGGTGCCGCTCATAGCTAGTTTCTGGGACGAGAAGAGGCTGTTGAGTTCGCACAGGGAATACGTGATCTATGTTGGTAGGTATAGGGGTGTTGACGTCGCAGCAGTCTCTACCGGTATAGGGGGTCCTGCGACCGCTATAGCTGTTGAGGAATTATTTAGGGTGGGTGCTGACACTTTCATAAGGGTTGGGACGACCGGCGCTTTGAGGAGGGAGATTAAGTTAGGTGACCTAATAATAACGTCTGCTGCCGTAAGATATGACGGAGTTAGTAGGATTTACGTTGACTCAGAATACCCCGCAGCAGCTTCTCTAGATGTCCTACTAGCTTTGATAGAGGCCGCGGATGAATTAGGGGTTAGGTACCACGTTGGGATAACGGCGAGTAGTGATTCGTTCTATGTAGGGCAGGGGAGACCAGGTTTCAAGAATTACTTACCTAAGCAGTGGTCCGACATACATTTAAGACTTGCTGAAGTTAACGTGCTTAACTTCGAGATGGAAGCATCAACGATATTCACGCTAGCTAACATATACGGTGGTAGGGGAGGAGCTGTGTGTGCGGTCATAGCTAATAGAGCTACAGACGAGTTTGTTCCGGGAGCAGGCGTTGAGGACGCTATTAAGGTAGCTAATGAAGCCGTGAGGATACTGAAGGAATGGGACGATTTGAGAGCAGAGAAGAAGATTACTTACTTATCAGCAAGCACGCTGAGTGAGTGGTATTTGAGGAGCCGTAAGGGTAGGTGAGGCGAGACGGTGGCTGACCTTGGTTAAGGTTTTAGTGAGTAACGCTACGATAATGACCTTCTCTATGAAGGAAAAGATGTTGATAGATGAGGGTTTTGTCTTCTCGGATAATGGGAGGATAGCAGTTATTGGATCCGGCGAACCCCCGGAAGAGTTGAGGTATCCAGAGTTACTTCTTACAGGGAAGGAAAGACTAATTATGCCTGGGTTTAGCAGTGCCTTCACAAACCTTTCACCTTACTTACTCAGGTATAAGGAAGACTCACTTGACTTGAGCTCTAACATAGAGTACCTGAGGAAAATCAGTAGGGTTGATATGTATTTCTTAGCTGCCATGGCTTTCGCGGAAATGATTTCCAGGGGGGTTACGACGGCTTTAGTAGTAGATATTTACTTAGATGAGGTCGCTAGAGCCGCTCACGATTTAAGCTTTAACGTAGTTCTCGCACCACCAATTAATTGTGGTTTAGAAGAGTTCGCACCTGAGACGGAATTAAGGCTACTGTTGAGTAGGTGGCACGAGAAGGTTGAAGGGATTAAGGCAGGAATTGCAACATGTGATGAGGTAAATCAGAAAATCCTCTCCTTAGCTAGAGAGCATAAGCTAAGGATTTTCCAGATAGGTGGGTCAGTGAGCGAGTATGAAGGGGTGGAGGTAGTCTTCGTGAATCCTTCAAGGGGTTCCGGGAGCAACGTGATTAGATGGGGACCTCAGCTAAGTATGTGGAGACCCGAGGAAGGGTTGGGCGTGGGGGTAAGACCATCATACGATATGAGAGATGTCGTGAGGGAAACATCGCACAAGACCTTCAAGCACCCTATAGACGTACTCTACTCAGCAATAGTCAGGAACCCTATCTTAATAGGCTTCAACGACGTAGGGCCGTTAGAGAGGAACCTAAGAACTAATTTGCTGATGTTGAACGCGTCAGAACCTCCCGGCTGGCCGTTACCCAAGAATCTCGGTGGTGTGACTAGGGCCGTAGTTGAGGGTAACCTAAGAATAGAGACGGTGATTTTAGATGATGAAATACTCGTGGATGGCGGTGAGACGATGACCATAGGAAGTGATCTCATAAATAAAGCTAAGAAGCGTCTAGCTAACTTAGTTAAGGAGTAATGAGGTCATTGAGAAACAGTGTGAAGGTAATGCCCAATGAGAGATAAGATCAGGTTTCACGGTTATTGCGTTCTCAGGAGATTTTGTTATGAGTGTCAATTAGTGATTGACTTAATCAGTAAGGTTTTAGAAGTTAAAGTCAGTCCTAAAGCTAGGGGTACCTTAATTAAGGTTAGGGGTGAACTCCCGCTAGAATCTCTGAGCATCATCAGAAGACGTGAGGTGATTAAGGTCCCCCTAGAGGAACTGAGATCCGTTAACAAATATCGGGTTAGGAAAAGGAGTGCTGACATGCTTAAATGTGTGGAAGCTGAGGAAGCACAATATAATCTAGCCGTAGTGGAAATACTCTATGAAGGAGGAGAGATAAGACTCATAATGTATGATAACGAGGCTACAAGACTAGCTGACCTCCTCCCAGCTCTGAAGAGCAAGGATTCCCGTTAGTGCGGGGAGGTTTGGGATTACATCTCCCCGCTGCGGGGATTCAATCCCGGGCCGGGTCTCCAGCCCACTACCTCTACTCCCTTGTAGGGAGCTCGGGGGGCTATGGCTATTGTAAAGAAGTTTGGTCTTACTTCATAGCTACGTAGAGCGTTGACCTAGTTGCTTTAAGCCCTGGCTCACCGTGCTTAACGTACTTAGTGGTTGGTGCGTACTCTCCTAAATAATGACCTATCATCTCAGGAACTACCTTAACCGGGACGAACTCCTTCCCATTATAAACCTCTATAGTTAAACCAACCATCTCAGGCAATATGATCATATCCCTCACGTGAGTCCTTATCCTAACACTCTTACCTTGAGCCATCAACTCCCTAGCTTTCCTAATCTCTCTAAGCAACTTTATCCTAGGAGATTCGTCAATCCCATACTCCCTCCGCTTACGCATTATCTCCGTAGAAGATTCTCGAAGTAATGAACGCCTAGCTCTCGCAGGCAAAACCTGAATCAACTGATCCATCGGCATGCTGAGTAGTTCCTCTAAAGTCTTGCCCCTATACCTAAAGCGCTTCCACTCAGGAGGTATCTCCATACCCATCGACACTGACCACACCTAAAATATGAAACATCTAGAGCTTAAAAACTAAATGTTGTTTTGAGTTACCAGCAAGTGATGAGCTCTAGGAAGACCTGCAGGTCTTCCTACACTTTCCTAGAATAGCGTTAATATTAAACAATACGACAAGTAAAACTAAGTAAAGTCCTCCTAGTTGTAAGCTTATAATTGAGAAACATTTTGTAAATCTTAGAGGGTGTCGAGTATGGGGTACGAATGGATAGACGAAATGTTCAGGTTTAGTATGAGTAAGGAGGACTTGGAGGAGCTTGAGGTCACGTTGAAAGATATGAGAGAACCCGTCGAGGTCTATACTTTCGTTGATAATGCCTGTAGATACTGCCCTAATACGGTGAAGCTTATTGAGACCTTATCAAACGTCAGCCCCAAAATAGGAGGGTCTAGCTTAGTGAGGCATAGAGTTGTGAAGAGGGAGGCAGACGCGGAGGGGTTCTTCAAGAAGTTCAACGTCTCAAGAGTGCCTACAGTCTTAATGATTGAAGGACACATAAGGTATACTGGAATGCCGGCTGGCGAGGAAATCAGAGGGTTGATTGAGACTTTAATCAGGTTAAGCACTGGTGATTCAGGCTTAAACGAACACACAGTAAGGGAGATAGCTGGTTTAAAAGCTCCTGTTAAGATAGACGTCATAGTCACGCCGACCTGTCCTTACTGCCCTTACGCTGCTCTCCTAGCAAACATGTTCGCACTTGAGTCTTTTAGGTTCGGTAACAAGCTAGTCATGGCAGACATAATAGAAGCTTACGAGAACCCGGATATCGCGGATAAATACGGAGTAATGTCGGTTCCGACTATAGCGATAAACGGTGAGGTGGAGTTTATAGGTGTTCCATACGAGGATCAATTACTAGAGAGGGTGCTGGAGCACTCTAGGAGAGAGTATTTAAAGAAGGTCAAGAAAGAGGAGTACATGAGGATACTTAGAGAATTAACGGAAGACAAAGAAAGTTAAGTAGGGATAGGTTTTTCTTCAGTACTCGCACGTGAAGCAATCCCCTAGCTCTCCTTCCTGGAGAGCGTACCTGGTGGCAACTCTATACCTCATTTGAGTTCTCTTTTCAGCTTCCGGCTCAACCCCGCCGGCTTTTGGAGTGCTTTCCGCAGTCTCAGCTTCTTTACGTGTTGTCTCTGGTGTGGTCTCAACACCCCCTTCAGCTCTCTTCTCCCTAGCCATCCTGCGAGTTAATTTAGCACCAAAGTATATGACTTGCTGCGTCTTGCTCTTATCTCTGTAGATCGTTATGCCTTTACAGCCGAGTCTCCAAGCAAGTAAGTACACGTTCCTCACGTCATCTACGCTGGCCTCAGCCCTCATGTTAACAGTCTTGCTCACCCCAGCGTCAACCCACTGCTGCCACATAGCTTGATGCGCTACATGCCACAAAGGCTCAATGTCGTGAGCGGTCACGAATATCTCCCTAAGCTTCTTAGGCATGTATGGATTGTGTCTGATAGAGCCTGTCTCAGCTATTAAGTTAACAACTTCTGTATCGTCAAGACCGTACTCCCTTAAGGCCTCAATGAATAACATATTGACTTCTATGAAAGTTCCCACAGTAACTACTCGAGTGAAGGCTAAGGCGAATATAGGCTCTATGGAAGACGAGGTCCCAGCTATTATTGAGATCGTTCCTGTTGGAGCTATAGAAAGCAATGCAGCGTTCCTCAATCCATACCTGATCATCTCCTCGCGTAACTCACTCCAGTCGATATGAGGTCTCATCTTAACGAGTGTCTTAACTCGATCAGAGACTTTAGGTTCGAGACCAAGGATTTCAAGCAACTCGTCGAATGATTTAGTAGTCAGCCAGAAAGGTCTGTAGAGTTTCGGGTTCCAAGCAGGGAAGGGCCCTTTCTCCGTAGCTAGCTCTACTGAGGCCTTGTAAGCGTTGTAAGCTATCCACTCACTTAAGTGGTGAGCTAAGTAAAGTGCGTCAACAGAGTCGAACGGAATGCCTAACCTTATGAGCATGTGGGCCCAGCCCATAACGCCTAAGCCAACCTTCCTAGTACGCTTAGTAGCTTTCTCCAACTGAGGCAACGGCCACTTAGCGACGTCTATGACGTTGTCCAGGAAACGCACAGCGACTCTCACGTCACGACCTAACCCAACCCAATCTATGGTAGGCTTACCGTCTATATACACGATGTATTTCTCCAGGTTAAGACTTCCGAGATTGCAGGATTCCCACTCAAGTAGTGGCTCCTCGCCGCACGGGTTGGTAGCGTTTATTTTGCCGACGTACCAGGTTGGATGTCTCCTATTAATTGTGTCTATGAAGAGCAGTCCCGGATCTCCAGAATCCCAAGCATTCCTAACTATTTCTTGAAAGATTGTTTTAGGATCTTCCCAGCCTACTATAGCGTTCTCTCTTTCAGCTATCGCGAGCGACTCATCCCATGTTATTATAACTGATTTATCTAAGGGTATCGAGCCCCCGTGTTCCTCAAGCTCTTCGAGTATGACTTCCTGAACCCACTCCTCATCCATGTAGTGCCTCGCCCACACGACAGCGTATTTTCTTGAGTCGTTACTGCCGTCGATGGAAGTCTTACGCGGATTAATCAATGGCACGGGCTTATTCTCAGCCAGGTGCTTGAAGAACCAGTCGTAAACCCCTACCGAGATATTGAAGTTTTGGAGAGCCTTGTCTTTAAGCTCTCCTGACTTACTTTTAATGAATTTCATTATGTCGGGATGCCACACGTGTAGAGTGCCCATGTTAGCACCTCTCCTACGCCCTCCCTGCTTCACCACGTCTGTGTTTATGTCGAAGAGCTTCATGAATGATAGTGGTCCTGAAGCCACACTAGCAGTTGTAGAAACCACATCGCCCTCTGGTCTGAGTTCGGAGAAAGAGAAGCCAGTGCCTCCGCCTTGTTGGAAGACTATAGCTTGCGCTCTGACAGCATCGTATATTCCCTCACCCTCAGGCGTTACCATAGAGTCTCTGACGGGGAGGACGAAACACGCTGAGAGTATCCCTAGCTTGGTCCCAGCGTTCATTAAGGTCGGTGAGTTAGGCACGAACCTTAGCTCAATCATCAACCTATAGAATTCGTTAAACCACTTCTCACGATCCTTCGTTTCAGCACTAGATATGTGCTTAGCTACCCTCTCAAAAAGTTTTTTCGGGGTTTCGATAAATCTCCCGCTTGACGGGTCTTTTAATAAGTACCTACTCGACAAAACTTTTAGCGAGTAATAACTTAATCCGGAATCCTCAGGGCTAAACTCAGTCCACACGTTTTTCCCGTACACATCGTTGTAAATCCTCGCTAGGAGATAGTATCTTGCGGCTAGCTCGTACCTAGGATCCAGCACTACCTTGCTAATGAAGGTTTTTTCTACTAGGTCGGCTATCCTAGTTGTGGTTAACTTATCAGTAACTTTCAAAACTTCAGACATCAACTCATCCATAACGCTAGATATAGCTGAGGGATCGTTGAGATCAGCGGAACTCATAGCTAAGTGTACGGATCTAGTAAGCTTATCTAGCTTGAAAGACTCAGTAATGCCACTCCTCTTAATTACTCGTAAATTCTCCAAGTCGTTCCACCAAGTTTTCTTATTTCCTCACCCAATACCTTAAGAAGTTTAGGAGCTCATAAAGTCTAACCTTCTTAAGAGTAACGTATTACTTAACAATAATTAAACCCAGGATACTGAAAAGAGTTCTTAAAGTTAGGGGAAGTATTACTTTAGCCCACGCGTAAAATCAATTAAACAGCCTTAAACTTGGAGTCCCAGGTCTCGTAAACCTTAACTAGCTCTCTATTAACGCTGGGCCTCCTCTCTTTTATAGCTTCTAAGAAGTCTTCCTTAGTTATCGGTCTCGGATTCCCTGAACCACCATTCTCCGCGAAGAATTCACGCACTGTTCTTAAGTGAGCGCTCATGACTATATCCCTTATGTCGCTGGCTGTGTAACCGTCTAAAGAGTCCGCCAATTCATCTAAGTTTACGTCAGACGATAACTTCAGGGACGACGTGTAAAGCTTGAGTAATTGCCTTCTAGACTCCCTGTCAGGTAATGGAACATATATCCTCTTCTGGAACCTTCTTATGAAAGCTTCATCAAGTTTCCAAGGCTTATTCGTAGCCGCTATTACGTAAACCAACTTCTGTTCGTTACCCTTGTCTTGCAAACCGTCCATTTCCTTAAGGAATTGAGTTCTAACCCTCACCTCCCCGCCGATCTCACTACTGAAGGTCCCGAAAAGCGAGTCTACCTCATCGATGAATATTATCACAGGCTTAGAATCTCTTAATGAGACCTCCCTTGCCTTACTGAATAATAAAGCAACTTTACGTTCAGACTCTCCGAGCCATTTAGACATTATCGAAGCCGCGTCGACGTGTATGAAGATCCCGTCAATTTCGTTAGCTACGGCTGCTGCGATATATGTTTTGCCACAACCTGGCGGACCGTATAAGAGTATTGCCCTAGGCCACCCTAAAGGAAAGAGATCCGGTCTTTTAGTCGGGTATATTATGGATTCATATAAGGCTCTCTTAACCTCGTCTAGTCCTGCAACATCGCTGAAACGCACCTTAGGTTTCTCCCTAACTATTAGAGCTTCAATTTCGTCATCATAGCTTTCTTCTTTGACAGACCCTGCTGATGGGAGGGGTGAGGCTCTAAAATGCTCTAAGTCTCTTATCCTCTTCTGATACTGTTTAATCCACTCCTTATAGATGGTGTTTAAGGGATTCTCTGGGTACAGCTGTATTATCTTGGTTAGTATTTCTATAGCGTTCTTATAATTCTTTACTGCCTCACCGTAATTACCTTCCCTATCATTCATTACCGCTTGTACAGCGTAGTGTCTAGCAATATTCTCTAGGTAAGGCAGTGAGTTACTGCTCAAGAGAAATCACCTAACAAAAAACCTAGAATACTATTTTGTTTTGCTCACGTAGCCTGTTCAGCGCTTTATAGACGTCTTCTTTACTAACACCGAACATTTCTTTGAAGTGATTCACGTCTACGAAGCCGTTGTGTGTTACGATGTATTCGAGTAGGGCTTTCTCTAGTAAGTTCTGGTCAATTATTTTAGGATGCGTGCTTTGTTGCTTAATTGGTTGCGCTGTTGCCTCTACTTCTTTCTTAATTTTATCTTCAAGACTTCCTTTAACTTTAACTGGTAACAGTATGTCGACAGGTATTTCAGGTAGCTGAGACTTTATGGTTTCCTCAGCAGCTCTCTCAATTTCTTGAAGTAGTTTCTTAGCTTCCGGCGTGTGCTCAATTATTTCTTCCGGTTTTAGCTTCGCGTAGTCTGTCGTAGACGCTATGACCCTCCTAGACTCGTTAATTAAGCTGTCTATGTTGTAGGCTAGGTTAGGTACTAGGTCCTTCACGTAGTCCTTAGCGACTACCAGCAGGTTAGAGACCTCTATCAAGTGGTGTGATAGGTTGCTCACGTCTTCCAAGGTCTCAAGTCTTAGCTTGACTTGCTCAAGCACTTTCTCCACGACAACCAACTTGGTAGTCATCTCCTTTACTTGAGTGGCTTCGTTAGCGTATATGAGGGCTCTGTCCTTCTCCTTACCTATACTAGCTGAGATAGTTGCTTTAACTAGGTGGTCATACCTACTCTTTAACCTGGCTACTGCGTCCGTGACTTCCTGCTTAGCTGAGTCGACGTGCACTATGAGTAACGAGATAAACTTCTTAGGATCTACCCTAGGCTCCCCTTTAATCCTCCCTATAAGACTACTAAACCACTTGAAAAGCCCTAAATCACTGCCCCCACTAGCGACGCTCAAACCTCACCCCTCCATCGATGTTAGGTTACGTCTATTACTTGTACTTGAATCGGTTGTTCTGACTTACCCTGCTCTTTAGGGGATGGCTTAGCCGGCGGCGGTGTTACCTCAACAGCAGGCTTAATCTCGCCAGCTTCACTCTCTAGTTTCGTGATTAATTCTAGGTGTTTCTCAACATCCCTCTTCTCGTCGAGGGCTTTAGCCTTATTGTTTCTGAGGAGTTCTGAAGCTATCTTATACGCTTGATCACTCACCTCGTTACCCATGTAGAGTATCTGCATGTTGGTTAAGTCTTTCTCAAGTCTTATCACGAGATCCTCTAACTCGCCAGCTCTCTTCCTGAGCAACTCCTTAACCTTATTAACCTCCTCTTTAAGAGCCTTGAACTCATTATCTAGTTTCTTCTTCAGCTCCTCGTACGCGTGAGCAGGTATAGACGCTTTCCTAAATAACTCCTCAGTAGCTCTTAACCTCCTCTTAACCCTATCAAGCTTATTCTCAACCTCTGTAGCTAAAACCTTCCACTCAGACACTATGACAGGCCCGTCGGGCGTTAACTTAACCCTACTAACCGGCACGTTCTCGTACAGAGTGTCGTTAATCACCACCTCCAGAGTCTCCACCTCGCCGGAAACGTTGCTGAACGTAGCTACTAACTTACCGATAACTCTCCCATACTCATCCTTTATTAACTGACCCACATACTTATCAACTTGATCTAAAGTTATCACCATTGCGTTCAACACCTCACAATAATACTGACAAACATAGAAATACTTAAAAAGAGTCGGGGGCGTTTTTACCGTCCTGATTCGCTGTTAGACGCTGTTTAGAGTCTAATGTAGGGTAGCGTTCCTGCTCACCCGCTCTAGGACTGAGGACCCTGTTCACGAAGATTTATTACGTTGCTACGTATTTAATTGTAAGGTGTTTGCATGGAGTTTGACATAACTTACGTTAAAGCTCTTCAGGTGCTTGACTCAAGGGGTAACCCAACCATCGAGGTGTTGGTGGTTACTGAGGGAGGTGGTTACGGGAGGGCAATAGCTCCTGCGGGAGCGTCTAGAGGTAAGAAGGAGGCCGTGGATCTTAGGGACGGTGGTGTTAGGTTTCTTGGTATGGGGGTCTCTAAGGCTGTGGAAGCTGTTAATAAGGTTTTGGGTCCGGCGCTGATAGGGCTTAACTCATCTGATTACAGGCTTGTTGATAAAAAGATAATGGAGACTGACGGAACACCGAATAAGTCTAGGGTAGGCGGTAACGCCTGCGTAGCTACTTCATTAGCTAACGTTAAAGCCGCGGCCGATACTATGGGTATACCGCTATTTACATTCATAGGCGGTTTCAAGACAAGACTTCTCCCAACACCGCTCATGAACATAATCAACGGGGGTGTTCACGCCGGAAATGAGCTGGCTTTCCAGGAATTCATGATTATACCTGTAGGAGCTGACAAATTCAGCGAGGCTCTCAGGGTAGGCGTCGAGATCTACTGGAACCTGAAGAAGTTTCTCAAGGAGAGGTATGGACCCAGCGCTATCAACGTAGGTGATGAAGGGGGTTTCGCACCACCGCTCAAGAAGGTTGAGGAAGCTCTGGAAGCGCTTTCCGAAGCTACTAAGCTGGCTGGCTACTCGCTAGGTAACGATGTCTTGATAGGTATAGACGCGGCCGCCAGCCAATTCTACGACGAGAAGAGCGATAAATACTTGATAGATAAAAGATTACTGAGTACTGAGGAGTTATTAAGCATGTACCTCGACCTCACGGACAGATACCCTATAGCATACCTCGAAGACCCGTTCAGCGAGGAATCACCGGCAGCTTTCAGAGATTTACGTACGAGTCTCAAAAACAAGACATTAGTAATCGGCGATGACTTAACCGTGACAAGAGAGGACCTCATAACTCAGTACCTCAGAGAGGGCTTCATCGACGGAGCAATAATCAAAGTTAATCAAGTAGGTACCTACACGGAAGCCGAGAACTCTGTAAGAGCTCTCTTAAGCAACGGCGGTAAAGCCATAATAAGTCATAGGAGTGGGGAAACAGAAGATAACACGATAGCTCATATCGCGGTAGGCTTAGAGACAGGGTTAATAAAAACAGGTGCTCCTGCTAGAGGGGAGAGAACTGCCAAGTATAACGAGTTACTCAGAATCGAAGATTACTTAGGTGATGAAGCGCTCTTCGCCGGGAGAAAACCGTTAACTAAATAATTCTTGTTCAGTAATTGAAAAGAGATATTACGTGGGTCTTAGGTTTTTTATTTTTAAGGCATTATAATAGCGACTACTAAAAACACTATGCCCAGACCTAGCATTACTAGTGAGAATTCCTTAACACGCATACTGAAGAGAAGCTTACCTAATTTTATTAAACCGTATGCCAAATATCCTAGAGCGACCAAAATTATCAGTGTTATCCCGACGACAGCAAGCAGCGTGGTTAAGCTGCTCGCTCCTATGCTTTGTAAAGGCGCGAATATGTTGTTCAATACTTCAAGTACTTCAGTCCCCAATTACCTCACCAAGATAGAGCTCATATCACGTGATTATTTAAAAAGCTTTGGCTTCTTAGCTCGAACTTCACGTAGAGAAGAAATTAATTGACCTGAGCATCGTGTGAGTTAGTTCGGGATGCTTCATAGTTACTTGAATAACCAACTCTCTAACTAGCTTACCGTCCCTACATCCAACATTATGAGACGTGAATTCCGAGTTAAGTAATCCCACGAATTTGAGGGCGTGTGAAAGCGCTATTACGTCCACCCTATCTACTTGAGCGTAGGGAAGTATGAGAGGGACTCCGTTAATTAAGTGTTTCTCTGCACGCAGACTCTTTAAATTTCCTATCCCCAGTATCACGTGTTCTAGGAAAGCTTCGTTAAGATCCGTTAAGGTGTAGGGAAGTAATATCGCGTGAACACCCTTAATTAACTCAGGATTTCCTTCAAGGATCCTCAAAGAATTCTCTAAAGACTTCATAGTGTAGCATTCGAGCTCCTCAGTGATCCCCCCTATGACTCTATACATCACGTTCTCGTTCCTCTCTAGATACTCGTCTAACCCCAGCCTTTTAATGGCTCCTAAAACATTCCCAGAAGACGCTACGTTGACTACACCTCCAAATTTTTTCTCAATTTTTGACAGCATGTAGGCTAGCAGAAATCCTTCTAAAACTCTCTCAGGCGGTATGTAAACCAATATTACCGGGTTCTTACCTAGCTTAACCCTCTTAGAGAAGCTATGCTTAATGTGATTCTCTAAAGATTCCTCCAAGCAGACTGAGCATAGTTTCTCTCCTGAACTTTGCCTGTAATAGAAAGCCGTCCTCCTCCCACACGTAGTGCACAAGACTTTCGTGGAGTTAGTTTTCGTTAACAAGATGTTCCCCGTCTTAATGATTGAAGCTTGACATCATGCTAGGTCTCTGAGGATCATTACTGCTTTATTTATTATTTCATCGTATGCTGCCTCACTTATTAAGTCACTACCTAAGGTCGCTACAATTTCCATGATTTCCTTGTCTATATTGTAAGAGCCTGAGATAAGCATCTCGTGTAGTTTGCTGAAGTACTCACGCAGTGCTTCAGAATTGATTAATCCTCCTAACCACATGTTGATCGCGTAGCCAGCTAAGAAAATAATGAAGAGGTTTAGGTAGAAAGCACCCCTCACATCACTCACGTTTTCCAGCGCTACGATCAAATCTGTGAGTGGGGGAAGGGGTCTGCTACCCTTATGCTTACTCAAGTAAATCCCCTTAAGTCTTTCTTATCCTCCTTACTCTCTCTAAGATGTCGAGTAGGTATATTAAGTCCTTCATCTCGCTTGAATTAATGTCTTCTTTCACGAGGAGTTCTACGTATGAGTGGAGTTTTCTAGCAATAGCTTTCTCAAGTTCTCTTAAAACAGCGGAAGACACTGCCTCGACAGCCTCTTCCTCGCTTTTAACTATTTTGACGGGTCCGTGAACCGGGCAAACTACTTCCCCGCTCTTAATCCTGAATAACGGTAACCCGCAGAGAGGACACGTATGCTCAAGCATTACAGCACCGGAACGCATTAAGTCACTCATTTTCTTAACGACTTCATTCTTCTCTTCCTTACTCAATCTCTCACCCAATATGTATCAGACTTTCTGAAGTATAAAGGTTAGTTAGGTATACCATCGTAGTAGACGATTATCGTAGGCGAATATTCATGGATCTTAATATCTCCTCCTGAATCTTGATTACTTCATCGGCGGATTTGGCGCTGGAGTATCTCTCTAGGTATTCTTTGTTTAATTCGTAGAAAGTATGGCCCCACTTAAACTTGCTTAGGATTTCTAATGAATATTCTTTAAATCCTGTGATGTAGAGGGCGGCGGCAACCGCTTCAACGCTACTCAACTTGGTGAGGACCCCATAATTCACTGGGTTTCCCGCCTTGAGGACTGGTAGCACCCTCTGCTCGTACCTACGCTTAACAGCTATTTTTCTCAGGTCCTCAATACCGGAATTCCATGAGGTATCTAAAACCACGAGCCCATGTCTCAGTAGAGGAACTGAATCAAGCGGCTTAAGTATTTCCTGGCTGAGGGGGTTAAGGACTATTGAGTGGGGCGGGATGTCATCGACGTGTATTCTCGTCGCGTAACCTAGCCTGACGAGCTTCATGGCTGTTGACAACTTAGGGTTGTCGCCGCCAAGCCTCACAACGTATATTCTAGGCTTCCCAACTGGCTCCAGAGCACTCCCCCATCTCATCAAATTTAAAGTATCGAGCGATAAATTTATATTCTCGTGGTATAAAGTTAATCTTGGTGATGTATAGGTGCCTGAGGCTATAGTGCTGATAAACACAAACATAGGCACTGAGGAAGAGGTCATGAATGAACTGCTTAAGATAGAGGGGATCTCGGAAGCTTACATAGTGTACGGGGTTTACGACATAGTAGTAAAGATTAAGGCCCCTACCACGGAGGCGCTCAAGGAGATAATATCTAGCAAGATAAGGAAGATATCTAACGTCAGGTCCACTTTGACGATGATAGTCGTGGAGGGTAAGGAAGTTACTAAGAGAGAGTGAGTCTTATCTAGAGGTACATGTAGGACTTGATGACACAGACACAGATCTAGAAGGATGCACCACATACTTAACGTTCAGGATTTTAAGTAAGGTATTGAACGAAATCCCTGAAGCGTTTTTCTCGGACTACCCTTTACTGATCAGGTTAAACCCAGTAATACCTTTCAAAACTAGGGGAAACGCCGCTACCTCCTTCTCTCTCAGAATACCAGGGAAAAAAGTTAATTCCTTAAAGAGCTTAGTAGTTGGTGAGTTCCTTAAGTACTTGGAGACTGTTAGAGGAGGAGGTGTTGAGCCGGGTTTAGCGTTCTTGTACGGCAAGGTTCCTGCCAAGCTCGGCAAGCTTTACAGGAAAGCTCTGACAGATTACGTGCATAAAGACTACGTCACCGGGGTAATTAACGAGTTAAGCGAGTCGATTGAGGTACCCCTCGGTTACTCAAGAGGCTTGGTAGGGACTTTAGCCGCTATAGGTGCCTCGAACTCTTTAAGTGAGTGTACTTACGAGATACTAGTTTATAGGATCAGAGATAATTACTTGCGCGAGAGATGTGTTGATGAGAAGACTGTTAAGTCAATGGATTCTGAATTTCGCAATCAGACGTTCCTCAACTACGATTACGTGAATGATAAGCCGCTGATCATGCCTTCAGGACGTAACCCGGTACTGCTGGGCATCAGGGGCGAAGACCCCGCTATCTTGGTGAGGGCTTTAAAGACTCTGAAGTTGTGTGAGGAGTTTGAGGGCTGGTTGATATATAAGACTAACCAAGGTTTGAACGCTCATCATATGGAGAGGAGTGTTGAGGAATTCAGGCCTTACCAGACCGGCTGTGTTAAAGGTAAGGTGATCGAGAAACCGAGCGTCCGTTTAGGTGGTGATGTCCTTTTAAAGCTTAGTGATCTCGAGAACAAGTCTTCCCTATGGGTAGTGTTTTTTAAAGAGACCGGGTTAGGCAAAGTAGCTAGGTATCTAGTAAGCGGGGACGTAATCAGGGTGTGTGGTGGCGGGAAATGGTGGGAGGACTTAGGGCTAGTGATACACGGGGATTTGCTGGAAGTAATAGAGTTAGTTAGTGAGGTTCTTAAGAACCCTACATGTCCGTTATGCGGTCGCAGAATGAAGTCTGCTGGAAGAGGGAAGGGCTGGAAATGCCCGGCATGTGGTTATAAATCCCTTACGCTAGGTAAGGAGAAGGTAAGGATATATAGAAGTATCATTATCGGGACTTACAGACCCGTGGATTCGGCAGTTAAGCATCTTGTAATGCCTCAATCTAGGGTTGGTAGGAGGAGTTCATGTGATAAACAATTAATAAGTGAGTGGATCTACGTGCGTAAGGACGTGCGATCCTTATGAGGATTGAGAAAGGCGTTAAGGTGTACGTGTTAAGTAAATATTTGGAGGAGATACAGGTTATTAAGGAAATAGTGGAGTCCGGGATATGGAGAAAGAGTTACGTTTTATTGAAGCCTCTGGTCGTGCAAGTTCGGGTTAGGAACACTACATTAAGGTTGGGAATACCTACGGCCTCAATACTAACAGAGGAATCCTTAACTAGCAGGGAACCGGATTTAATTCTTGACGAGGATGCGTGGGCGGATGCTAAGAGATTTATTGAGTCTGAGGAGATTGTGTTCTCAGGCAGCTACATAACCGAGAAGTTTCCGTTCTTAAGCAAGCTACGCGGTAGGGGGGGCTTGATGGGGGTTAGTGTATGTAGTGTCTTAGACTCAGTTAGGTCAGTAGGGTTAAGCGATTATCTGACTAAGCTTATCAATACCAAACACGTGTTACTTACTCATTCCTTGATAGAGGGTAGGGAGATGCTCGTGAAAGGGGTTTTAAGGAGTTTCTGGACGACGCATTTTATACTTTCAGGTCTTGACATACCCCCGGAGGAATTCTCCCTAGAAAGTCATTTAGAGGTTAGTGAAGTGCCTAAACTGAAGATACTTTTAAAGCCCCTCCTAAGCATTAACGAACACGTTATTCTAGGTGAGCTACCTTTAAACAGGTCTCTCATAATTAATTATTCGCGTGCTACTAACGAAAGTCTGGAATTTCTACTCTCTGAGGTTTTGATCAAATCCCTCATATATACCTGTTAGGTCTTCTAAGCTAGCCGTTTTCCTCTTCCTAGCTTGAAACTCCTCACTACTTCCCTTAATGACTATCTCGTAGAGTACTGCTTCCTTTCCTGGCTTAGGCCTTAATAACCTCCCAAGCCTTTGAATGAACTGCCTGCGTGACCCGGTTCCAGCCACTAAAATACCTACCGATGCGTCAGGTATGTCCAAACCTTCGTCCCCGACCGTAGTCACCACTAACACCCCGCTCTCAGCCCCCCTAAACTGCTCCAGTATAGATCTCCTTCTAGTCTCCTCTAGCTCCCCGGTGAGTAAGTATGCTCCAAGTACGTCAGCTATTCTCTCAGCTAGTGTAACGTAGTGAGCGAAGATTATTATTTTCTTACCCTCACTCAATTCGCGCACAACTATTTCCTTAACCTTCTCTAATTTTGACTCACTCATAGATAGTATCTTTACCATCTCGCTATGTATTTCGAGCGCTTTAATAGCTCTCTCATCGCCACGCTTAGCTAGCTCTACTAAAGTCTTGAAGTCTAAGCCGCCAGCTAGTTCACGGAACTGCTTCCTTAACCTCAGGTACTCCTTTTTCTCAGCGCTCTTCAAATCTACCTTAATAGTCTCTATCCTAAACTTAGCTAAGAACCCTTTCTCAGCTAGTTCTTGTGTGGTCTTATAATACACTACCCCGCCCATAAGGGGGAATAACTCGGTGTGTTTTCCGTCCTCTCTGTAGGGTGTTGCTGAGAGACCTAACCTATACTTAGCCGGCGACGTTATGGCTATGTGCTTGAACTTTTCTGCTGGTAGGTGGTGGACCTCGTCAATTATGAGTAAGTTGAAATGAGGTGCTAACGTCTCTATATACTTGAAAGCGGTCTGGTAAGTAGCTAAGGTTATCGGCGATATCTTCTTCTCTTTACTGTAGTAAAGTCCTATGTGTGATGGCGGTGCGTCAGTGAACATCCTGATGAATTTCTCCCACTGTAGTAACTGTTCCTTCGTGTAAGTTATTATGAGTGTCGCTTCATTAATTTTTGATATAGCCGCTATGCCTATGTGTGTCTTCCCCGACCCGGTAGGTAAGGCAATAATACCACGACCTGAGTTACTTAGCCACGCGTTCAACGCCTCCAACTGATACTCTCTGAGACTGCCCTTGAAACTCACCTTCACCGGTAGGGGGGCCGATTCCTTAAAACCTGTCAGGTCGTTTAAGCTAAAACCTAAACTGACGAGAGCTTTCTTCAATTCATGATATTTCGAGGGGTACGTGTAGAAGTACTTACCCATCTTATTATATCTTAGGAGATCCTTCAAGTGGGTCTGGTACACGTCTCCTAAGTACCTATCGAAAGACAGTATTAACTTGCTTTCCTTGAATTGTATGGTGGCTGACCCCCTAACCCTACCGAAAAATTCTCTCAGTCTCTCCTCAAATAATTCATCGTACCTCAACCCGACCTCGTCAAGAACCCCTAACACATCATCTACTGTAAGTCTCTTACTAATCAACTTGTGTTTTGATATCTTGAAAATCAATTCGTTGTTCTCCCTACCTAAATACTCAGCAATCTCGATGATTTTCCTAAAGTCGTCCTCACTCATCCAGCCTCTGTACCTGAGGATCAGCTCATCGGAACCCATCTCCTTACCCCCGCTAGAGTCGTGTTCTCACACCATCGATAACTCCTAGGTCATGGTCTCAGCACGGGGCCTTTACTCCTCATATAACTCTACGGTGATCCTAGCTTTAACGTTTTTGTTTATGAACGGAGGCGGTTCCTCCCCTAAGTCAATAGCCATTGAAACCTCGTTACCAAGACTATCTCTAAACCTTATTTTAGCTACGTATGAGTATTTACTGCCTCCCTCGATAGCTTTCATAAGAGCGTCGTACATTCTCGAAATAGCTATTTGAAAAGATACTGGGTCGCTCAAATCTTGCGGGGTTAGTCTTACCTCAGCTAACCCCCTAGCTATGTTGAGTAGAACCCTCTCTACCTCGCCATAACCTTCAAAACTTAACGCGTACTTTACCTCATCACTCAATGTCCCGACCTAGTGAGTATACGCGTTGAAGATAATAAACTAAACACTAACGGTCCTTAGCTAACGTTTCTCTCGTTAGATAGGTGGGGCTTCTTCACTCGACTCATTAAATCTTGGTCTGTCCTCGAGCACTCCCTATTTCAAACAAGAAGTAATATTCGGTAAGTGATGAGCGAGATTAGCAAAGCTATGGAGATTAAGTATATGGTCACGCCGAGAGTGAATTTAAGACTCTTACTTTCTTGATATATGGCCGCCATGGTAGCCATGCAGGGGATGTAAAACATCATGAAGATTAATATAGACACTCCTTGAGCGAAGTCAAGACCTAGAGACGTTAGGGCCTCTTCCTCGGCTAAGCCGGTTAATTGGGAGACGGAGGCTATTAAGCCTTCCTTAGCTATGAACCCGTAGATGAGCGCGTAGCCAATCACCCAAGAACTCTCGCTTCCCAAATTATACAGTGCTTCAAGAACTTTGCCCAGGTAAGAACCCACTATGGCACCGTATGAGGTTTCCGGTGACTCAACATATCCTGTAGGACCGTAAGACAGCAGAACCCAGCTAAGTATTGAGAGAACGAAGATTATTACACCGGCTTTATAGAGAAAGTGTTTAGTGTTATTCCAAGAACCCCACCAAACGACTTTAAGACTTGGTCTATGTATCATTGGTAGCTCCATGATTAATTCAGGCGGTTCCCTAACGTTACTTAAGAACCTTACTAACTTGGCTGTCAGCAAGTAGAGGAAGATTGATGTAAAATAAAGCAACGTCATCGTGAAAGCCTGGAAAACCGCGTTACTGGAGAATAACACCTTAGTAAAGTAGAGTAAGACTATCAATCTTGCTTGACACAGTATGAATGGAGAGGAAACTATTATCTCACGTCTCTCAACTTCATCAACGGAGATCCTAGATTGAATGACTGCCGGCACGTTACAGCCAAACCCTATGACTAGAGGGTAGAGAGCTCTCCCGGATAACCCGAAAAACTTGAGGGAGTTGTGTAAGGAAACAACCATCCTAGGACCTAAACCACTATCTTCGAGTATGGCGAGAGAAACTGAAACAAGAAACACTAGGGGCAGGAAACTCAGCACCGTACCGAGACCTCCTAAGATCCCGTCAGCCAGTAAGGAAGCTATTTCCTTACTTAAATTCCCTAATACTGCTCGAAGAACCTCACCGGCAAAGGTAAAGAATCTCTCAAGCAATCCGGAAAGACTGTAAGACTCTAACGCGTTAGCCACAGCATCAAGACCTAAAAATCTGAGTAGGTATGTGAAAGGAAAACCCGTATTTATCGTGAACGCTAAGGCAAACACCACGAATAGTGTTATGGCGGAGACTAGGGGTCCTGCTAGAGGGTGTAGGTAGACTTTATCAATTAACGTCGTGATGCGTGGTCTCGCAGCAACTCTAACTATGGTCTCCTTGATTACTTGCGTAGCGTACTCGTATCTTCCAAGAATAGCTATTTCCTCAGGCATTCTCCCAGCAGCTTTCTTGAACTCCTCTCGGAGTCTTTCACTCTTCTCTATGATGCCTGGCTTATCCTTAACGAAATTAATTATGTCTTGATCGCCTTCCAAGAGTCTGAGAGCTACCCATCTCTTAGGTAATCTAATGAGTTTTTCGTCGCTAACGAGTTCCGTTAACTCATTCACGTAACTATCGAGAAGCCCGTAACTAACCTTGAGCGGATTACTTCTTACCTTACCTTCAGCTACCCTGATCAGGGTTGCTAGAATTTCCTTAACCCCCTCACCAGTAATCGATGAAATAGGAATTATAGGGAAGCCTAGCCTGGAGCTAAGCTTCCCCACGTCTATGTGTATTCCCATCTTATGCGTTACGTCCCACTTAGTTAAAGCTACCACTAACTTGCTAGTCATCTCACCAATCTGTATAGGTAAGTAAATAGATCTCTCAAGAATTAAGGAATCAGCTAAGACTAAGATAACGTCCCAGTTCCCCGATACCAAGAAATTCTTGGTTATCCTCTCCTCAGGGGATGTAGGGGATAAGCCGTAAATACCTGGTAAATCCACTAAGCATAACGTCTTACCCTCGAAAGTAACTATACCGATTTTTTGCTCAACCGTGGTGCCAGGCCAATTAGCTACACGAACCGGTTCTCCAGTAACGTGGGCAAAAAACGTTGACTTACCGACTGAGGGCTGTCCGACAACAGCTATAACGTAATCACACGATCCCTTCTCAAGCACTACCAAGCAATGCACCTGGAAGAAATGCTTTATTGGAGCTTAAAAATTTAGACTAGTCTAAATTTTATTAGGTAAACACGCAACCGTGATTAATAATTAAAATTCAATTCTTCAACTTAAGTAGGGAGCGTGTTAGATGCTGACATCAAAGTCGAGTAGTACAGGGATGGATCCTAGGACGTGGAGACTGATGTATTCCTTAGGAGCTATTCTAAACACCTTCACTTGGGGGCTTTACTTCTCCTTCACCAGACGTTACATAGGTGTTGAGTTAAACGGCGGTCTTCAGGCAATCATGTTCATTACAGGTCTTGAGTGGGGTCTTACGCTATTCGCGGCAATAGTTGGTAAGTTAGCTAGGTATTTGGGTGATAAGAACTTGGTATTGTTAGGTATTACCGGGGCTATCCCGTTCTTACTAGCCTTGACAACGCGAGAACCTTTAACACTTTCCATAATCTTAAGTCTCTCCAGTCTTTCCTGGGCTCTTTCCTGGCCCTCAATACTTACAGCAGTTTTTAGTAGTTCTGGGACTAGTCCCGGCAGAGCCTATAGCTTTTTTACTTTAGGGACTGGTATTGGATATAGTGTTGGGTCTTCTATAATGGGGATCTTCTACAACCTAGTAGGGCCTGAAGGAGTCTTCATAATCCTAGCAACTACCTACTCGTTAACGTACTTGATATTCGTCATGTTCTTCCCTAAAGAGGTTGAGCATAGGATGAGCAGAGCGAGTAATCAAGACTGGGATTTTAGGATGTTCTTGCCGGTTTTGCTAGCTCTCTCACTTGCGGTGTTTTCTAGGGAGATACTCTACGCCGTAGCACCGACTAAGCTAAGTTTGGAACTTGAGGGTGTTTTAGATACTTCTTCTAAGTGGTTAGAGTACGTGTTATTCGGGGTTGTCTACGGTGGATTCACAGCGCTCTTATCTATCCCTGCAAGAGTTTTTGCGGGTAGGCTAACAGATAGGTATAATCCGCTGAGAGTCTTCTCCCTAACAACGCTAGCTTACATGCTTGTTTACTGGGGATTCGTTAAGTCTGGGGGTTTACTAACATTGCTTATCTGGCAAATACCTCTATATCCGTTCTTAGACACAGCGATTAACACGTACATAGCGAAGCAGACGTCAAGAGAGAACATGACCACAGGTTTTGGAATTACTATATTCTTTAACGCTCTAGGCGGGTTAATGCTACTACCCCTGCTAGCAAATCCAAGCCTAAACGCGGATTTCTTAGGATACGTGGTGACTGTAGCTACGGCACTCTCCACCCTCTTAATCTCGCTAAGTTATGGGAGAGCAAGTAAGTACGTGTGAATTCATGGTTAACTACTTTAGTTGATGGATGGACTCAGGCACCTCCCTTAGGTAGAGAGGACCTCTAACAACTTCTTAACAAAGAAATTCATCTCTTCAGGCTTACCAATGGTGACTCTAAGGTAATTTCCGAATTCCTTAAGCCTCTCCAAATTCTCTAAACACAGGGTGAGGATCTCGTTCTTCTTAAGGAGTTCCCAATACCTCTTACAAGGCTTGCCCAGGTTAACGAATAGGAAATTGGTTTTACTATCTATGACTCTTAAGCCAGCATCAGCAAGTTTCTCCCTAGTCTCTTCCCTAGTCTCAACTATTTTATTAACAATGTCTCTCATGTAGTTAGGGTCTTTAAGCGCTCCTAACACAGCCGCTTGAGTAGTTATGGGCACCTCATAACCTATCCTAAGCTCGTTAAGGCACTTCCTCATTTTCTCGCTCGTGATGATGTACCCAAATCTGGCTCCAGCTAAGCTAAACGCTTTAGAAACGGTCCTGATAATCGCTAAATTATCTAGCTCCATAACCAAATCTTTGAAAGTCAATCCTGAGAATTCGTAGTAAGCTTCATCTAGGAAGACCGCCTTCGCTTTCCTAGCAACCTTCCTCAGGATCTCAGGGTCTTCTAAGAGGATATTACTCGTGGGGTTGTTGGGGTTTATTAGATAGATCACGCGACCCTCAGATAATTCCAGGAGCTTGTTAGTATCTAAAGTGAAGTCATCTTTGCTTAATTCCACGTAAAAGTGTTGGACACGGTAATTATCTAGTAATTGGTACATCACGTGAAAAGTCGGGTGTGTTAGCACGAGTGTGGAATCGGTGATCTTAACGTAAGTTAACATAAGCGTTAGTAAAGACGATGAGCTAGCAAACACGTCGATAAATTTCTTATCAATTCCCACATAATCACTTAACTCATTAAGTAATTCTTCGTATAATTCCTCGATGTGGTATAAGTTTAGGAAGTTGCTATACCTACTCACATACTCAAGCGACGTTCTTGACGGCGGGTAAGGTGATTCATTCATGTGGAGTCTCAACATCCTCATCACCTCTAGTACGATTACGGTAACTCATTATTAATCTAAATCCTTTAAATAACGTGAAAACTTATTTTGCTTTCTTTATAGTTTTGTAGGGCTAGATTGAGTAATTTGCTGCTCTTTGCAGGTCTTGCTACCGCGGCGTGTCTCGCCTGGTCTATAGGAGCTAACGATATGGCTAACTCCACTAGCGTGATAGTTGGTTCAGGGACGCTTAAGTTTAGGCAAGCATTCATCTTATTCCTAGTTTTTCAATTATTAGGTGCTCTACTACAAGGCTACATGGTTATGAAGACCCTCGGTAAAGGTGTGGTGCATAATATTGAGATTGTAGGAGCGATTACTGCATCAATCTCGGCTTTCTCGTGGATAATTATAGCGACCTTGGTAGGTGCCCCAATATCGACCACACACAGCATTACAGGGGCTGTGGTAGGGGTTGGCTTAAGCTACATGTTTTTCGGATCTCAAGAAACATTCATAAATTACCAGAGGATTAGAGACATAATAATTAGCTGGATGGTCTCGCCAGTAACATCCATGATCTTGGCAGCACCCTTATATAGAATTCTAAGGAGGTTGAGGGCAAGTGATAGTAGTAAAACCTTTAAGTTCTTGCTACTCGCTTTCGCAGCTTTCGCAGCTTATTCGTTTGGGGCTAACGACGTTGCTAACGCTACGGGGGTTTACGTGACGGTTACGTCAAGTACTTTCGGCATACCTGACGAAGATGGTATGAGGCTTTTAGCTCTCTTCGCGTCCATATTCATAGCTTTAGGAGGTATTACACTCGGCTACAGAGTCGTCACTACGTTAGCATATAAGATAACTAGGCTAGATCTTAGAATGGCTCTAGCCGCAGGCTTCGCCAACGCTTTCACTGTCTGGTTCTTCACTACAGTACCGTATTTACTCTTCGGTTACGGCTTACCTATATCAACTACTTACGTAGCCGCAGGCTCTATAATAGGTGTTGGAATAGCTAGGAGTGGGTGGAGGGGGATCAACTTAAAGACCGTGATATTCGTGATAACTTCATGGCTTCTCACACTACCTGTGACCACGGGATTAAGTATCACTATTTATTACGTATTAACCTATATTGTTGGGGTGAGGGCGTGACCCTCTGGTCATGGATTTCAAGAAGGAGGCAATGGGACGTTATCAGGTTCTATATAGAGCACGTGGACAAGATAATCGAGGTAGTTGATCACGCTAAGAAAATGATAGAGCTCTTTCTAGTAAGAGATCTTGAAGGGATAAAGAAGGAGTGGTACGAGGTCTTCAGATATGAGAAGGAAGCTGATGAAGTAAAGAGGAGAATACTCTCAGAACTGTCTAGAGAGACCTTCCACCCGATTGATAGAGAAGAACTAATCAGACTAGTTTTGACATCGGATGATGTAGCGGCTTACGCGAAAGGCTGGGGTAGGAGACTCTCACTAATAGAACCAACCAACATACCGGAAAGTACGTTAATTAAACTACGTGAGATGGCTGAGAACGTTCACAAATCAACACTCTTAATGAAGAATGCGGCAGAGAAACTCTTGAGTAACCCTAAGGAAGTCCTCACTATCTCCGACGAGATTGAGAGACTTGAAGAAGAAACAGATGATATAAGGCATGAGGTATTCAAAGAGATCCTGAAATACTGTGAAGAATCAAAGATATCGCAGTGCTTGATGTTGAAGGAAGTAATGGATTCTATCGAAAACTCAGCTGATAAATGCGAGGACGTAGCGGACACGCTTAGAAGCATAGCATTATTATCTATATAACCATTAATGACCTACTCCAGCCCGTAATCAACGCTTTCGTATTAAAGTAGCAAGAATCTTCTACTAAGCTTAAATACGTGTTAACGTACTTATTGTGTGAGAACATTGAAACACGTTCCGAAAGAAAGAGTAGAACCTCAAGAACCCGTAAAAGGAGTGAAAAGATGGGTTCTAGCATACGGGGATAAAGTGATGTTAGTTTACTTCGAGATAGATGAGGGCGCCAGATTCCCCATGCACTCACACGTCCACGAGCAAGCAGGATATATAATAAAAGGTAGGATGATTTTCAAGACACCCGATAAGGAAGTCACGGTATCTGAGGGGGAATCATATGTCTTTGAATCTAACGAACCTCATGAAGTCTATAATCCAGGACCGGGTAAGACTATAATAATAGAGGTCTTCTCACCACCCAGAGAAGATTTCCTTAAGTGACCGTAGGGAATAAATCAAGGTTTTTGATTGTTTTAGCATTAACTATGAGCATCCAACTCTGTTCTACATCTTTAAAGAGGTTCAAGAACTTGGATTTCTGATCTAGAGAAAGAGCAAAACCTTTACAACTGAAACCCTCGCCCTTTAGGGCGGGGAGGAGGTCAGTAACTGGAAATTAGTATCTGACCTTCTCCCTCACTATAAGAGAACCCTCGCTTTTCATGATAGGTGCTCCCAGTAATGTTTTCTTCTAATTAACCACCGCTAAGAACTGGGAGCACCTTAACTTCATCTCTATCGCTTATTAAAGCCTCCTCTCCTGAAGGCTTTCCGTTAATTAGTATGATCTTCGACTTAAATTCATCGTATCTAGGTATTAACTTCTTAAGTAATTCGCCTACAGGCGTAGGTTCCTTCACCTCCACGTAAACCTCGTCAAGACCGACTAATTGAGCAAAAACTCCGTGGAATTTTAGCTTAGTCATTTCATGGTACCCAAGAAATACTCTTAACTAGAGTAAAAAGCTGTTTATGTTTTGTTTGTTCACTCTAGTTTGACGTGTCTCTCCAGCTCCGGTATCACGTAGTCTAGATCTAGCGTTCTTAACGTTTCTTTCTTAGGTATTCCTCTCTCGTCCCAACCTCTTAATCTGTAATACTCACTTAATAATACGTCATACTTCTCCCTGTCTAGGTGTTGGCCTTTTAGAGGCCCTCTCTTAAGTTCTTCGTTGAACCACCTGATGGGTGGGTAGTCCATGCTCCTATCCCATCTTCCGTTGAATTCTCTGACCCAGTAAGCTCTTATTAACGTGTAGATCCTGTCAGCCACCTTGTAGAGGTCTTCCCAAGTATACTTAACGCCGGTTATTGCTTCTAGGAGTTTCGGGTAGTATTCTATGCTTAGCCCTACCTCAACCCAAGGCAGTCTGCATGCTGTGAGAACTTCATACATCCCACCTCTCAACCTCTGCAACTCCACAACCTTAGCTGCTTTCTCAGGTCCGTAAGTCACTTTATACT
Source organism: uncultured Desulfurococcaceae archaeon (assembly GCA_964482405.1). Taxonomy (GTDB): domain Archaea; phylum Thermoproteota; class Thermoprotei_A; order Sulfolobales; family NBVN01; genus Zestomicrobium. The sequence continues at coordinate 40,914 of CAYZXH010000004.1, forward strand.
CCACGCTCTTCCGTTTCTCACCTTCTATCGGCGCTGTCCCTATCTCCCAAGCAATGACCCAGGCTTCCTTATGGTGAGCTCCTATCGAGGAAGTGCCGTACGCTAGCGCCATAGCAGGGTACGCGAAGCAGTTATAACCACTAACTTCAAGACCTTTGACATGCATAGCGAATTCCTTACCACCTAAAAGGTTACTTAACCTCATAACACCTTCAGCCGCAAGCCTCCCTAACTCGGTCTTCTTATACGCTATATTAATCACGAGCTCTCTTGATTTCTTGAAATCACCGAATTCCGGAGCTTCATCGTCCTTTATTAGCTTCTTCTCCTTAGCTTCCATGATGAAGCCTATGACTCCTCCTAGGGATATAGTGTCTAGTCCTAGCTCGTCAGCCAGCCTATTAAGTACGGCTACCTCGTTTAACTTACCTATACCTAGGTTAGAACCTAGTAGAGCGACGTTCTCGTAATCAAGTTCGCTTCCCCTTGCTTCAGCGTCTAGGACTACGTTGCCGCATATCATGTTGCAGTAGGGGCATCCTCTCTGACCTATCTTCATTCCCTCCATAGCGTACCCGTCAATACTCCTAGAGAACTCGAAAATCCCGTCACTGAAGTTTCTAACAGGCAGTGCTGAGTTCTCATTGCACCACTCGACGGCAGCCATGGTTCCCTGCCTACGCCAGAACGAGTAAGCAGGTGAGTTGAGTATGGCTCTGTATGCTTCCTGAGAGAGCTTAGTTAGTGATTCCTTATCAGCAACAGGTATCTCTTTAGTTCCTCTGATGACGACTGCCTTAAGCTTCTTACTACCCATCACGGCGCCCATACCTGGTCTCCCGCCAGACCTGCCTTCCTGAGATACCACCACAGCATACCTAACTAAGTTCTCCCCACCGGGACCTATGCTAAGAACACCGACATCCCTACCGTGAATTTCTTTAAGGGTCTTCTCAGCTTCAAAGGTTGTCTTACCCCACAAACCCTCAGCGCTTAACACGCTCACGTTATCGTTCTCTACGTATATGTAGACAGGTCTTCTGGCAGCGCCCTCGACCACCAGAGCGTCGTACCCAGCCTTCCTTAAGTGAACGCTGGCCATAGTGCCTAAATTGCCGTCCCCGTAACCACCCGTCAAAGGACTCTTAGACGCTACGACCATCTTACCCCCGCTAGGTGTTGGAAGCCCGTTGAAGGGTCCGCAAGCGAAGATCAACTTATTCTCGGGACTTAGGGGGTCAACCCCTCTGACCTCATCCCACAATATCTTAATAGCTAATCCTCTACCACCTATGAAGTTTAGAGCAACCTCAGGAGAGTATTCTTGGATCTTGGTAGTACCATTACTTAAGTTAACTCTTAATATCCTGCCCCACCAACCCCTCACAAGAACCACCACAAATATTTTGAGAAATCAGATAAAATATTTTTAGGAAATCAGAAAAACCCGAGACCCTGCCAATAACGACATTCCGTGAGTGAGGAGGTTAGGGACAGGTTTGAGAGAAAACTATTTGATGTAAGTACTTTTCAAGGTCTTCCTTAGTGAACCAAGTACCGTGAGCTCTCCATACTTTAAGTGATGCTGCCACAATACCTGCTCTCACAGCATATAGAAGATCCTTCCCTTCCGCCGCATAATGTGCTGCTGACACAGTGAATACGTCACCAGCTCCTACCTCGTCAGTGATAACAACTTTTAGTGGGGTGGCCTTAAAACACTTACCCCCGTGAAGTAAATACACGTACGAGGAATCCATTGTTATAGTTACCGCACCGTCGTAGGGCTTCATCGCATCTGTTAACGACTTAATAATGTATTCAACATTATTCGAGAAACAGAATTCCTTGATGTTTCCGTGTGTTAAGTTCACTAAACTCATTAAGTCTAGTAGATCTTCACGCCAAGAACACTTGATACCCTCGTTAGTAGAGACTCTAACGAGTCCTTGAATATCGAGAGCTTTAAATGCTGTGACATCTTTCAAGGATCTCAATAAGTTAATGTAATCCCTAACGTCTATCTCTCTGTAGACAGGTGCTAAGAAGATAATGTCTGGCTTAATAATTCTTATCAAATCCCTCACTACGTCAGGCGGTATCCTACAATCATTCACGACGACGTTAACCGCCTTACCCTGCTTTATTACGAAGTGAGGCACCCTGCTACACTTAACGCTGTGGAGAGAAATCCCTAACTCAGAGAAAGTGCTGCGGAAATATCTTGAAACGTTATCGTCTATCGTTGTTAGAACATGTGTTTCATCTCCTAAATATCTAGATAACGTTACTCCCCCATAATAGGTGGAGCCCCCGATCCTGAAGGTCTTGTCAAGCACGTCAATAGTTGTTGAGCCTACTACCAGCGCCCTCATACCTAACCGATATAAAATACCTACTTTAAGATTTAATTACAGTGACGTCAGTTATGTGTATTGGTTGGGGATAGGTGGTGTGGGAATTAATAGTGGTCATCGTCTCGATAGTCGTTCTCCTCACGTTGGTGAGGCTTGGGGTTAGTGTTGGTATCGCTTTAATAGTAGAGGGGGTGCTCATAGTTGTCTTGATGAATCCATCGTTACTGCCTAACGTGTTCTTACAGACCCTGATTAGCGAGAGGACCATATCATTGGTTTTAGCGTCACTCTCTATTTCGGTCCTAGTGGAACTCTATAGCTTAACTCGGATGATTAATGGGTTGAGTGAGGGACTCTTAGGGTATGTTAGGAGACCTACCCTGATAATAGCTGTAGTACCAGCTATTATGGGTCTATTACCCATCGCTGGCGGTGCGTTGATGTCAGCGCCTGTTGTAGCGAGTGTTGGCACGGCTATAGGATTAAGCACTACTTTAATGGCTTTCCTTAATGTCTGGTTTAGGCATACAATATTCTTGATCTACCCGATGAGCCAGGTCTTAATAACTGCAGCAGCTCTGACAGGGCATTCCGTCATCGAACTAGCAATGTATCAAGTACCTATAATGGCTTTAATGATGTTGACAGGTCTTTACATGACGCGCAGGAACGGCAAGCCTGTTTCTAAGTCAGGGAGTCTTGTTTTCAGAGAGTCTAGCTTAAGAGACGTATTGATTTTCTTATCGCCTATATTAGGTTCCATAGCGGTGGCCTTGATAGCTCGTCAAGTGCTAGACGTACTAAGTTACTATAGCGACTACAGTGTTGCGGTAGGCGGTTTTTTCGGGGTTGCTTTAATTACTTACCTCTCATTCAAGAAGAGTGAGGAACCCATGAGCCTAATCAAGTTCCTTATTGCTTTAAGGAGTGATAAGGTTACTAACATGGTTTTATCAAGTTTTGGAGCTATGCTCATATATTACGCCATGATGAACACAGGAGTTTCGAGCTCTATAGGTGCAATAATAAATAGTAGTAAGCTCCCTGTAATAATAACGGAGATTTTATTGCCTAGCATCATGAGCTTAATATCAGGTTCCCCGATAGTTGGTGTGACTTCCTCAGTGCCGTTATTAGCAGGTCTTAAAACGTTTAGCTTAGGTGATGCGTCTCTGATATACCTATCAGCATTCTTGTCTTACGTTGCCTCGCCAGTACACCTTTGTTTGGTGTTCACTGTGCAGTACTTTAAGGAGAGTCTATTTAGAGTCTATAAGTACTTAATCCCCGCGATAATGCTCGCTTTCACTATAGCGATTTTCTACTACTTGGTACTCACTATTCATTAATGTGTTAGATTATTATTTTCTTTCAGCTAGCTTAGCGTCTAGCATTAAGAGCGTGGGTTTATGTTCTCCTATAATCTTGATCTTAGTTAAGAGGTCGTTAGCGTTACTCACTTCTTCTACCTGCTCGTCTATGAACCATTTAAGGAAAGACTCAACTACCTTATTGCCCTCATCTCTAGCAGCGTCCATTAACTCGTAGAATCTTTTAGTGTTCTCTACTTCAGCTGTGTAGAAGTCCTCGATGGCCTCGCTTACAGACCCCCACGAAGTCTTCGGTTGCGGAACCTCAGATAAGATTACTTTACCTCCGGCATCGTAGATAAACTCGTAGATCTTCATAGCGTGACCTACCTCCTCCTTAGCTTGGACTCTAAAATAGTGTGCGAAACCTTTGAGACCTAAGTCATCGAAATACGCGGACATCGAAAGGTATAAGTACGCGTTCCTTAACTCCTGATTTAACTGCTTGTTAAGTAATTCCTGCATTCTGGGACTCAATAAGGACATGATCTCACCAAGTAGTATTAACGATAGAAACCTTAAATATCTTTCTTAAGAAAACTAACTAATGGCCTAGAAAAACCTTAGAAAGGATCTAATTTATTGTCAGCATACCTTTACGCATGTTTAAATGCATCGACGCCCCCACTCAATTCCTGGTAGCTTCGCTCTAAAGGTAGTTGTGTCGTTCGTTATGTGTGGAGAGAATCAATAATTCAACCTAACACAAAAATATTAGAAGAGTCTTCAAGAGTCAATCAGGGAGTTCCATGTGCGCTTATGTAGTTAATGGGGGGAGACTCAGAGCAGTGAGTTCTGTTTTTAAGTCTTTAGGGCGTGAGGGTTGTGAGGAGTTCGTGCATGTTGACCCTCAGTACGTGTCTTTAAGTAAGTTACCGAAGTTCTGTGGTGAGATCTCGGTAGTGTTTCCTGCAATAAACGGCTTAGTTTCCTACGCTCTCAGCATGAAGGGGGAGGATTTCTGGAGTTTGTTCGCGGATTTTATTGTAGGTAGGTGTGGTGGCGTGAGAGATTTCAGGGAAGCTGTTAAGCTTGTTGAGGAATTCACACGTAATTACAATAAGCTTTACTTAGAGGTTAAGATAAGAAGACTTAACAAAGTGTTAAGGTGTGGTGAGGCGTTCAGGAGCTTAAGTAAGGGCTGGGTTAAGGACTACTTGAGTAAGATTTCTTCATGTCTTGAAACAGGGAGGGAATCCAAAACCGTGGTTTTCTCTGCTAAGATGGCTTACTACGTTCTCAAATCTACTGGGGTGGACGTGGATCTCTCGAAAATCCCTATACCTGTGGACAGGAGGGTTGCTCTAGTCACCCTCACTTCAGGTCTTCTAACTCCCCGAGCGAGAAGCGGGAGAACCCTCAAGGAATTAGAGGATTTAGCTGAGGAACTATTAAAACGTCCTGAGAACGTAAGGAGTGTCTGGGATGTCGTTAGTGAAGAGTCCGGAATTCCCGCGTTACTTATTGATACGCCCATCTGGCTAATAGGGGGATATATTAAAACGCTGGGGACTCGTGAGATAGTTGAGAATCTGAGGAATCTAGGAATACTCGTTGATGATACACTCTTAATGCGCTTAGTAAATGAATTGACTTATGCCTTAAGAATTGAAGACTAGGGTAAGCCTAGGATCGATTTCAAAAGATTTTTGAGGAAAAATAGGGTTAAAAGAGTTTTGGACTTAACTTACTCTTTGATTAAGCCCTTCTTCTTGAGGTCCTCAACTTCCTTCTTGCTTAAGAACCTGACTACCTTAATCTTTGTCTCAGGGCTAGTACCTACTACAGCCCACCTGTTGTTCTTTAACTTCATGAACTGCGGGTTCTGAATCTCTACTTTCTTCTTAGCTTTTACATCAAAGGCCATCCACTTCTCCATAGTTTTCACCGCATTAATGATATCTACTAAGAGGTATATAAACTTATTGAAGGTTAACTCATTACGTCCTCTGAGTTGTTTTTTATAATGATCTATAAATAACTTTATTGAAGTGTGTACAGTGTGTTATAGGTAAAAAATTCATGAAATACAAAAACTTCATTTACCTTATAAACCTTCAGTGATTAGGAGCGGACAGTCAGTCTGGTTACTACTTGATTAGTTACCTCATATAACTTTCAACCTAACTACTTAGCGGTGAGAATTTCCTTAGCTACATGTACTAGAGTATTGTTGAGGGTTCTTTACCGGCTCTCGTTTTAGGAGGTATTACCGGGAATTCTTCGTTGAAGGTGGAGACTATGGTGAAGAACGCGTTTATCAACGTATAAACATGTTCTACGAATCTCGGTTTATAATTCTCACTTAACTCACTCCTGAATATGACTCGCGCAACTGTAATTGCCTGAAGATCCACCGGACTTGGTTGAAGACCTGCGTTGCAGGCAGGGCACACGGAGATGATCCTATACATTAATTTCGATGAGAATCTTAAGGCTTCCTCAGCACTTAACTCACTCAATTTCTTCTTGTGTTCAGGAGATACTGCAACACCTAGTAAGAGGACATACCGGTCATCCTTACCCTCCGGTCTGAAGATTTTGAGATTCACGTGAAGTGGGGGCTGTGTGTAGACGTCGAGACCCCAAGCGATCTTGAAGTGCGGCTGTGCCTCAAGTTTCCTAACGTTAAAGCCTTCCTCTATAAGCCACTTACTCACTAACTCGTCCTCTTGACTCACCTCAACCACCAACTATATGAATGATGTTAAAGGATATTATAACTGGAGTCTCACAGTTCTTGGTAAGACTTTTTGAAGGGCTTTAAAATGAAGTTAGTTGATGTTTAGTGGAGCTCGTGTTTCACTCAAGCGGTGAAGGTAGAACCTTAGGTTACGACGTGTGGTAGGAACGCTTTAATTTAGGTTAAGTATTTAATTTTTCTAGTAAAATCTTATAGGGGTGATGGTTTGCTCAGTAAACACCCTCTTGAGTTACCGCAGTTAAGGAAGTTCAGTAAGGAGGAGGTGGCCGAGGCTTTAAGACTCTCTATAATAGCTGAGTTAGATGCTATAAGCCTGTACTTGCAGTTAGCTAGATATTCGGACGACGAGAAAGTGAGGAAGGTCTTTGAGGATATAGCGAGGGAGGAGAAGACCCATGTTGGTGAGTTCCTCGCGTTGCTTAAGAACCTAGACCCAGAACAAGTTGCTGAGTTGAAGGCTGGTGCTGAGGAGGTAAGGGAGTTAACCGGCGTTTCAGTGCCTGGAGACGACCCGCCGGCACAGGAAACGATTAAGGAAGATGAAACGTTGAAGAAGCTGAGTGCTAAAGCTAGAGAGATCATTGACTCTTCTAGGAGGTTACGTAAAGTACTAGAAGTTGTTCACGTAGGCAGAGGAGTTGAGGCTTTCCCGTTAGAGGAAGTTAGCGCGGAGGAAGTTATTAAGTCTAGAATTAGTAGGATGGTGTTGCTTAGCGAGTTAAGCACTCAATTCAGTGTTAAGGTTAGGATACTGGATTACTGGATTAAGACAGGGATTCAGCCGGATCTAGCACCGCTGGTGCTTGCGTCAACGAAGCTCGCTTTAGCTGAGGATAAGATAATACTTGAGGGTGATTTAGAGAGAGGATGGCCGGGACTCCTCACCTGTAAGATGAGTATTAAGGGGGAGTTAAGTGATTGGAGCGTGCCGGGGAACCCCGTAGCGGATATCTCAAGAGCTGTGAAGAGGCTAATTGATGAGGCAGTGCCCCCACCTTACGTGTTGTTAGTGAGTCCTGCACGGTATGCTGACCTATTAAAGTACACGGAGAAGGCAGGCATTATGGAGTTAGAAAGGGTTAAGGCTTTAGTGCATGAGGTCGTGCAAACCCCCTTACTCAGTGATGAAGACGTACTAGTTATCTCAGTAAATAAATACATGATAGACTTAGTCGTCGGAGCTGACGCGGTCCTAGACTACCTAGGACCTTCAGCTGACGAGCACTTATACAGACTCTGGGAAACTCTCGCGTTGAGAATAAAGAATCCTAAAGCGATAATACATCTTACGAAAAAATAAGTGTATAATTATTAATAATCTTAAATAATTTTATTATTAAAATGAGTTGGTAAGTAGATCATTATTGTTTCCTTAACTTCATATTTTTATTTATCTGAAGAATAATAAATCATGGTGTTGCTTATGAATGAGGCCGTAGCTGATTGTAGGAATTGTGTATTCTTTAAGTTGCATGATACCCATGAGTATCTAGGTTACTGCATCAACCTAAGAGAGGTGGTGGTTTTAAGTGGTGAGAGGAGATTCTGTCCTCAGTTCAAGGAGGTCACGCTTGATGACTTAAGGAGGGTCTTGAGTAGTGAGGGTTTCCTGTACTGTGTTACTTGCGGTGAGTACATATACACTCTTGAGGAGCTTGAGAAACACTGGAGGAGGCATGTTGTTGTGAGTAACTTTGCTGACGACATAGCTGGTGAGGAATCCCCGACGGCTGATTAGGTGGGTCAGGATGCCTCGTAGTGAGGTAAACGCTATATTAGGGGGTCCTCAAGGAGCAGGTCTTGAGACAAGTATGGCCGTGTTAGGTTATGCTTTAGCGAGGTCTGGGCATGGTTTCATAGCTGATAGAGAGTACTTCTCGAATATTAAGGGGAGACATAGTTATATACACTTAAGAATTTCTTCGAAGAGCGTGCCTAGATCTCTGACATATCCTGTAGACCTGATAGCGGCTATGGATCCTGAGACTGTGTTTACTCACTTTGATGACTTGAGAGATGGCGGTGTTTTAATATATGATAAAGCATCTAACGATAAAAGACTAGATTCTATATTGAGTGTCGAGGAACCGCTTAAAGAGAGGGTTGAGGAAAGGCTTACCTCGTTAGGTCTTGAGCCGAGAATCTCTGGTTTAGTGAGTTACTTAAAGAATCGTAGGGGCGTGAAGGTAGTTGATCTTAACTACGCCGAGATACTGAATATTGCTGGTAGGAAGTTTAAGTTGAGTCCTCAGCAAGTATCTAGATATGTAAGCTCCATACTTATCGGCGCGATTTCCGGTCTGTTAGGACTTGATGAGGAGTCGCTCATGTATGGTTTCACAAAACATTTTAGGGGACGTGAGGACTTAGTAACGCAGAACATGGAAATAGTTGCTTCAGTAAGGAACGCGATCGTTGATTACGGGATTAACGAGTTAATTCTCGAAGGTCTTGGCATAGGGCTTGAAGAATTTCTAGTAGTTTCAGGCAATGACGCGGTAGCTATCGGTAAGATAATAGGTGGTTTGAGGTATCAGAGCTACTACCCGATAACGCCGGCGGCTGACGAGAGCTTCACTCTAGAGAAGTACGAGAAACTTGACATGGGAGACGGGGCTTCCAGCTTAATAGTTATTCAGACTGAGGACGAGATAGCTGCTATAACGTCGGCTATAGGGGCATCATTGACTGGAGTGAGAAGTGCTACGGCCACGAGCGGGCCCGGCTTTAGTTTGATGGTTGAAGGCCTTTCATGGGCAGGCATGAACGAGGTTCCTGTAGTGGTAACGTATTATCAAAGAGGTGGTCCAAGCACCGGGTTACCTACCAGGGGTAGTCAGAGCGATCTCTTATTCTCTGTTTTCTCAGGTCACGGCGAGTTCCCGCGCGTAGTCCTCTCCTCAGGGGATCATCTTGAAGCACTATATGATGCTGTCGACGCATTCAACATAGCTGAGAAGTATCAGTTGCCGGTCATTCATTTACTAGATAAGTTTCTGGCTAACACCTTGACGCTGATGCCGTTGCCTGACTTAAACAACATACTCATAGATAGAGGTCTTGTGACGGAAGGTGACGAAACTTATAAGAGATTTGACTTAGGTAGTCAAGTATCCCCACGAGCTTACTTAGGTTCTAAAGCTATTATGTGGTATACTGGTGACGAGCACGACGAGCTAGGACATATATGTGAGGATCCAGTGAACAGGGTTAAGATGTACTCTAAGAGGATGAAGAAGCTTGAGTTAATAGATTCAGAAATTCCTAACAGTAAGAAAGCGGCGTATTTTGGTTCAGGAAACCCGGAGGTGCTCATGATTGGGTGGGGTTCTGTTAAGGGGGTTGCGTTAGACGCCGTGGAGATGCTTAAGAATAGGGGTGTTGAAGCAGCTTACCTACAGCTGAGGATCTTATGGCCTTTCCCAAGCACTTACATTAGCGAGTTACTTAGTTCCGTAGACTCTACGATAGTAGTAGTAGAGCATAGTTACGTAGTCCAGCTAGCTGATTTAATAACTATGAACACAGGCTTCAAGAAGTTAAGAAGAGTGAGTAAGTTTACTGGAAGGCCTATATACCTCTCGGAACTCGTGGAAGCTGTTGATGAGATAAGGCTGAAAGGAGTTGAGAAGGTGGTGTTGAGTTATGGCGCGTGACATGACTTTCTATAAATCACCCGTATGGCAGGATTGGTGTCCAGGGTGCGGAAACTTCGGGATAGTGGCCGCGCTGTATAAGGCTTTCGCAGAGCTTGAACTAGATCCTTCGAGAACTGTGGTAGTTTCTGGGATAGGTTGTTCCGGCAAAACACCTCATTTCGTGAAAGTGAACGGGGTTCACACACTACACGGGAGAGCCATACCATTCGCTACTGGGATAAAGCTAGCTAATCCCGAGCTTGAGGTCGTGGTTCACGGGGGTGATGGCGATCTCCTAGGCATTGGTGCCGGGCACTTCGTAGCTTTAGGTAGGAGAAACATAGATATAACTGTCGTAATGCACGATAATAAGGTTTACGGCTTGACTAAGGGTCAGGCTTCTCCAACACTACCTAAAGGCGCTAAAACTAAGTCTCTTGCCAAGCCTAACATACAGGACGCGGTCAACCCAGTAGCTCTCGCTCTAGCTTCAGGGTATACTTTCGTTGCTAGGGCTTACGCGTTCGAGTCAGAACACCTTAAAGAGATACTTAAGAAAGCCATCACACACAAAGGCTCTGCCTTCGTAGACGTTCTGCAACCCTGCGTTACGTATAACGACATACATACCGTGGAATACTATAGGAAGAGGCTTTACAAACTCGAGGATATTGGGTGGGATCCGCTACCAAAGGAAGCTAGTGAGGAAGCCGTAATGAACAAGGTACTGAAAGCTTTTGAGAAATCCATGGAGTGGGATACTAGGATACCTATAGGAGTATTCTACGTTAACCCTTACGTCCCGACCTATGAGGAGAGAATAGCTGAGAACAATCCTTCATATAAAGTAAACTACCCAGCCAAGCAATCAATCGTTAAGGAGGGTAAGCCAATAATAGACCTAGACTCATTCAAGAAGTTATTCCAAGACTTCATAGTCAGAACAAGGACTACGTGACGGAATCGTGACTATGTCTGCCTTGACGAAATACTTGAACACCTACTGTGTATGCTTGCGATCTTACGCGTTTTCAATTAGTAAGGTTTAAATACTTATTCGCGAATAATCTGTTCTGCGATAATATTAAATAACTTGAGAGGGCTTAAGAGCGCTAAGCTTGATAAGGAGGGCTCTGGATGTGATGAAGCTGATGATTCTATAATCCTCCGAAAATATGAGAACACTCAAAATACTGTTTAATATAGTTAATTGGGCGATATACGGAAAATTAAGTTACTCTTTTACTTCCTCAATTTTTATGGCTCCTACCGGACAGGCATCTGCGGCTTGCTTAACACACTCATAAAGCTCTTCAGGGATTACCCCCGTGGATATGTCTTCTGTGGTCTCGGTAGCGTATTTTTGCGTCAACATATTTCTCCCAGTATCTTCACCTAAGACGAAGACCTCAGGACATAGTGAGGGAGCTACACCACAGGCTATGCACGTTTGTCTATCAACTATTACCTTATACTTAACCAATTAAAGACACCCCAATAACTATTCTTAGGCAACTAATATAAATATTGAGTTGCTATGGTTCAAAGTAATATACCCGGATCTTTAATTAATTACAGCATTAGACATGTTTAAGCCTCTGTAAGACATCTATGAATAATTTAAATCGTATTAAAGCTTTATTAATTTTGGTCAAAAAGTATTTTGAGATGATATATATGAGGAAGATTTCACTAAGATCTTCAAAAATAAAGCCATCGCCTCATAGGAGACTCGTAGCTAAGGTTGACGAGCTTCTTAAGTCTGGGAGAACTGTCTATAATTACTCGGCCGGCCAGCCAGGTCTCCCGCCTGATGAAGAATTAATAAAGGATTTCTATGATAAGCTCACTAAGAATCCTTTCAATCATTTTAGATATGTGTCCACGAAGGGGCTTTACGAGTTGCGTGAAGCTATTAAAGAAGACTTAAGGAGGTATGGTGGTTTCGAGGTAGATCCTGAGAACATCGTCATTACTTCAGGCGGGGTTGAAGGGATGAATCTCTCATTGATAACTACGACGGATCCTGGTGACGAGATAGTTTTGCTAGACCCGACGTACAGTGTGTATTGGGATTTAGCAGAGCTCTATGGGCTGAGGGTAAGGAAGTGTGGTCAGGTGATCGACGGGGGTTTCCAGCCTAGTGAGGAGTGTTTAAAGGAGTCTGTAAACAAGAATACTGCAGCCATCATAGTGGTCAGTCCAGACAACCCGACCAGTAGGATAATAAGAGAGGACTTGATGAAGCTCATAGCTGATTTATGCATAGATAATGACGTGTGGTTAATATACGATGAGGCTTACAAGCATGTAGTGTATGAGGGGGAGCATGTGTGGATTCAGAGATATTCTAGAACTATGGAGAAATTAATAAGCATTAACTCGTTCTCTAAAGACGTCGCAATACCTGGATTCAGGGTTGGATACACGTACGCGCCGAAAGAAGTAATAACTGAGATGGTTAAGATTAAGGGGCTCTTAAGCATTACCTCACCTGTTCCTGGACAGTGGTTTGCTTACTACGCGCTCACATCAGGTATAAAAGAAAAATACTTAAGCAAGGTCATCCCGATATATAGGTCTAGGAGGGACGCGCTCTACGACGCTCTGAAGAAATACTTACCTGAGGCGAAGGTGTGGAAACCGCCGGCCTCCATGTACTTATTCCCTGACATGACGTCCTACCTAGAAAAACTGGGGATGAATGATATTGATTTCACGTATCAACTAGCTGATAGGAAAGGAGTTGTTATGTTGCCGGGCTCTATATTTGGTGATCACGGAAATAACCATCTTAGAATAACTTTCGTGACTCAACCAGAAGATAAGCTTAGGAAAGGGATTGAGATAATGGCTGAGTTCATAAGCGAGCTAGAAAAAACATAGTTTTCGTTGTTTTAGAGTGTCTCAAAACTTTAACAATATATTCTCTAATGTACTCTCTTAATTCTTGTTAGGACCTCTTACTGAGATAATATTATATGGGGGTTAGAAACTGGTGCGAGTTAGTTCATTTACAGAGTGTTTCGCAGGCGGGGTTTGTGTGGTAGTTTTCTTTAATCTAGTAAAAAAGCTTATTAACTCTGTAACAAGAGTTTTTAAGGTTTACGGGGGTGATTAAGACGGTAGATCTCGAGAAGCAGGAGGAGAAATGTCCTCCGGGTAAGGTTATTTACGATGAGGTTAGGGGAGAGTACATATGTACTGAGAGCGGTGAGGTTATTGAGGAAAGGGTTGTTGATCAAGGTCCTGAGTGGAGAGCGTTTACTCCTGAGGAGAAGGAGAAGAGATCGCGTTCCGGCTCCCCACTCTCGCAGACATTACATGATAGCGGCATAGCCACCATGATTGATTGGCGTGATAGGGACGCTTCAGGCAAGAAGTTAGAGTTAGAGCGTAAGTTGGAAGCTATGCGTATGCGTAAGTGGCAGATAAGGACTAGAATACAGAATAGTATAGACAGGAACATAACTCAAGCCGCTGAGGAGTTAGATAGGTTAGCAGTAGAATTAGGTCTTCCCGAAGCCATCAAAGACGAGGCCGCAACAATCTACAGAAAGGCGGTTGAGAGAGGGGTGGTTAGGGGCAGAGCAGTGGAGGCGGTTGTTGCTGCTTGTCTTTACATAGCTTGCAGACTCTACAAGCTACCTAGATCTCTTGATGACATCGCTGAGTATACTAAGACTCAGAAGAAGGAAATAGCTAGGTGTTTCAGGTTATTAGTTCGTGAACTCAATATTAAGATACCCGTCTCAGGAGCTAGTGATTACATACCGCAAATGATTTCAGCGTTAGGGCTTGGCGGGAGAGTGGAGGCAAAGGCTAAGGAAATACTTGAGCAAGCTAAGAGTACCGGGATTACGGCTGGTAAGGACCCTGCCGGGGTAGCCGCGGCAGCGGTCTATATCGCGGCCAGACTCTGCGGGATAAAGAAAACTCAGAAAGACATAGCTCAAGTAGCCGGCGTGACTGAAGTCACGGTAAGGAACAGGTATAGGGAAATAACTCAGCAACTAAACCTTAAAGTCCCGGAGGACGAGGAGGAATAATCCATAAAAAGATCTTACTCGGTTTCTATGAATATTATGCTCTCGGCAGGAATCCCGAACTCCTCAATAAGTATATTCCTGACTTTTTGTCTCTGATCACCCTGTATTTCTATGTGATTATCCTTAACCGTACCACCAGTAGCTAACTTACTCTTAAGAACGGAAGCTACTTTCTTTAAATCATACGTTGATGGGTCTATACCCTCAATAATCGTGACCTCCTTACCAAACTTCCTCCTCTCTAACCTTATCTTAACAAGCTGTTCCTCAGCACCTAACTGAACGCAAAGTTCTTCCGGTAACCCACCACATAGGGAAACTATATCTACCTTACTCTTCTTACTCATCTCACACCCTACTTCATGTAATACATTTTCAAGAGTTTATAAAGATTTATGATATACTGGAGCGTTTACCTCCCGCTAAGTTTTATGATTTACTTGCTAAATATCCGCAGATACTTAGCGAGTGATTCATTACGCTTTCCTTAAGCCCCCTCACTAGCTCATCAAGATCATCTCAACTCCAACTACGTGCTACGGAAGTCTTATAAGCTTTTCCCACACTATGTGAGCATACAGCTCCCCATGGCTCTGAGAAGTGTAGAAAGACATGAATTATTAATAGAAAGCTATGACCTAAGGTTTCTGTCCATAAAATATGTGGTTGTTTTTATTAACTTGATAGGGCTGACGTAAATGATTTTCTTATGGTGTCCGTAACTTCCTCAACACATTCTTGTAGTTCTTCTTGAGTCGCTATGTAAGGATTCCTGAATCTCCTCCATATGTAAGCTTTATGACTTACATTGCCTTCTGAGCCTTCATACCAGAATCTTATTATGACATCAGCTATCCTAGATTCTAGATTATAGCTTAGATTATCTGTGTAAGCGCCAATCCTAACAATTATTTTACCTAGTTTCTTTAGGTAATTCATCTGATTATAGAGTTCTCGAATATGGGTGTTAATGTTTGTTGTGTGTCTAGGTATTTCAACCCCGTGAAAGACTATTATGTCAGGATTTAGTTTCTCAATCATTAATAACTCACGTATCATGAGTTGTGAGACACTGTATGAGAACGGGTTGATGCTTTTGAAGATAATGTAATCACTAATTAGTTTCTCAGCCTGATCCCTACTAATTCCTTTATTAATGAGTTTCTTTCTTAAAGCTTCCTGTGTTGATGTGGGTGGGTACTTATAGCTTATTAGGAGTAGTTTTAGATTCTCTTTCAGAGCTAAACCAAGTAACACTAACATTAAATCAACATAATCCGTGTCTGGTGGGTAGGTAATGTTTATGACCATACCCTTATGTATGTGCATTAAAGTCTTTTGGAGTAGGTTGCAAGGCACCTCTATCTGTTTTCCTACTTCGTTAATTTCTTCCAGTATTGCCGGTATCCAGACTTCAACCCCTTTACCCTCACTTATCGAGAACGGTACTTCAGCAAGTAATATCGGTGCTCCCCTAACCTTCCTGATCTCAAGAGTCCTGACTAGGAAGCCCTCATCTATCCTGTGCTTTAATATTAGGATCGCGTCAGAAACGAACTCTATGCTCCCTAACTCAATTGTTTGGGAACCGTACGGCATCTCAGCTATTAGTATGAGTAAGCCGTTGATTACTCGTGAGATAGTGTAGAAGAAGTTCTGTAGCCAAGACCTCTTCTCAATATTTTTCTCAACGATGTCTAGCAAAGGATTTAAGGAATCTATCACTACAACGGTGTGTTCTTCGGAAACAAACTTGCTTATTGTCTCAGCAACCCCCTCTATATCGAGTGACATAGGTATTTTAATGAATTTAAAGAGTCCTCTAGACTCTACATCCCTTAAATTAAGTCCTAACTTACTCATGTATTCATATAATTTCTCCTTATCTTCTTGCAGGGATATGTATAAGCATTTACGTCCTTTAAGAGCGTTAGAGTAACATATGGTAGAAGCCATGGTTGTCTTGCCGGATCCGGGATGCCCCGCTATAACTATATTGTATGGTGGGGAGATAAAGCTTCCTAGAAGCTTGTCTAAACCTTCTATACCAAGCTCCAGAGACTCACTAGATTTACTCACAGCATTAACCCTCAAGCACTTATCTCTTAGTTTCAAGAATATATATGGTGGGGGGTTAAAAATAAAAACCTGAAGACTTAAATATTTTGAGCAGGCCCTTAATAAAAAATCATTAAATCATAAAAGAGGTATTAAGTCTGAGTGACAGTAAGGGCATTTGCCGTTTAGGGATCTGTAGTCACCTGAGCAAACAATCACTTTATCGCTACCGCATTTACTGCATGTGTAGAGGATGTCTTTCCCTACGTGGAGAGACTTCCTACATATTATGCAGTTCTTAGTCACCCAACCTAGATGTCCCGACGCGTTCACACCCCTCAATATACCCATTAAACTCACCTAGCATTCTCCTGTAAACTAGTTAATAAGCTGATACGTAATCAGAAGATCCGTTTAGGGTGGAGTGATTGCCCGTGCGTAGCTACCGAAATAACGAAAATACTCAAAATACCACGTGCGTGTTCATCCCGCCTCCTTTGCTCTGCCTCCTCGCTCACGATCCAAGGGTTCCCTAGGCTGTTTCGGTTTTCATGATTATTTGTTTCGTTTACTTGCTTTGGTTAGTGCTCTCAGGGCTACTAGGTATGCTGATGCAGTGTGCTTGTCTACTCCCTGACCTCCTCCCCGCCCTAAAGGACGAGGGTTCCTGCTAGGGCGGAGAGGTTTGGGATTACATCTCCC
>CAYZXH010000005.1:0-51734 GCA_964482405.1 uncultured Desulfurococcaceae archaeon
GCGGGCCCGCCGGGATTTGAACCCGGGACCTCCGGCTTAGAAGGCCGGCGCTCTGTCCTAGCTGAGCTACGGGCCCCTAGAATGTGTTCTATTTAGCTATTATAAATGTTTGGTTAGGTGTTTATCATGTTTGCTAGGTCTATTATCTTTTCTTTGAAGTGCTTCCTTATTATTTCCCCGGCTAGGTCGTATACTCTCCCCACCCTGCTGATCACGACGTAATCACTTGATGCGATCACGCCGTCACCGCCTATCACCTTAACGTCTGCTTTATCAGCTAGTATTATCTCAGCCACACCACCAAGCAGGTTCCTCAGCACGTTAGCGTGGGTTGCTGAGTAGCTGACGTTCTTGTCTAAGACTATGGTCACCTTACTAGGGCTTAAGTAAGGTAACTCACTCGCGAGGAGTCCCGCAACCTCCTCAAGAGATTTCAACTCCACACCCTTCCTGTAAGACTTCCTTAAATCCCTGATGAATCCGTCATCACATAAGAAGACGTTCATGCCCTCGAGGACTGAGTGAATGGTTAACATGACATTATACCCGTCGATTATGAGCGGGTGACCCGTCACACAACCAACTATCTTACCCCTTATCAACTCCACGTCACGAGAACTATGAACGCATCTGAGGAGTAAGGCTCTCTCAACACTGCTTAACCCATACCTAGAGGTAATTAAGTCGAGCACGACCTTCTGCTTATAACCCCTATTCAGTAAGTACCTGTAGTCTCTGGAAGCTTCAACAACCTCTAGCCTAATAAGGCTTGAGACCACCCTACCTCAAGACCCTCTAACTAACTTAAGGACTAACTCTCTAACCCTCCCCACGTCATCAACCCCTAGATAACCGGTCGCGTGGAGAGCGCCGCCACCGCCGCGACCCCCAACCACTGAGGCGAGCTCCCTCAACAACTTGTTCGCAGGTACTACGGTAGAAGCTCTCGAACCCTCGGAGATCTCCACGTCAAGTCCCCCACCACTCCTCGGGGTCAGAACAACCAACAATAAGTCCTCATACCTCTCGCTCATGTCTTTCAAGACCTCTCTCAAAGCATCACTCTCCACTAGGTCTAAGTAGATGACGGAGACCCTCAAACCGCTCACGCGCTCAGCAGAAGACTCGATAAGCTTGACTAACTCCTTAACGTAGTACTTCCTGAGAGCAGCTACCCTATGCCTTAAGTCTTGAAGCTCCTTAATCACTGACTGAAGTCTTAAGGCGAGGTCACCGCCCAGCAGGCCTTCAGCAACCTTAATCTTACTCTCTAACTCCCTAGCATACTCACTAACCTGAGTACCAGCGACGTACTCCAGCCTAACAACCCCGTCAGCAATCTTCTCAGTCCTCACAATCTTTAAAGCACCTATCTCCCTAGTATTCCTCAAGTGCGTGCCGAAGCAAGCCTCAGCATCAAGACCCTCAATCTCAACAACCCTGATCACAGGCTCTAAAACAACACCACCCTCATACAAGACAAACCCATACCTCTCCTCCGCCTCATACTTAGGCATGAAGTATGTCCTAACCTCCCTACCCTCAAGAACTACCTTATTAGCTAGATCCTCAATAACCCTCACCTCCTCATCTGTTAAGGACTTATAGTGGGTTATGTCTAGCCTAGCCCTACCCTCAGACTTCTCAGCACCAGCTTGCCAGACATGAGAACCAAGAACCTTCCTAGCCACCCCGAGAATCACGTGGGTCGCCGTATGATGCCTCATCAACTTATACCTCCTCTCCCAATCAATAGCCCCCCTAACCACACCGCCCACGACATCGGCAGGCAGAGAACCCTCAACCTTATGGAGTATCACCCCATTGACCTTCTGAACATCAACAACTCTGTAAGCTTTATCGCCTAAGAACAAGTACCCGGTGTCGGGTTCCTGACCACCGCCCTCAGGATAGAAAGCGGTTTCCTCTAATATCACGTAACCCCCCACGACCTTAACCACGCGTGAGGTAAACTCCCTCAAGTACGGATCCTCATGGAATAACTGCCTAGTAGGCCTCAAACCCCTCACAGCATCAGCAACCTCAGCAGGAACCTTAGTCTTCTCTTCCCTATGCACAGGAGCTCTTGAGTGCTTAGCAGCTAATCTGTTATAGAAGTCGCTAGGTACGACGACCTCAACACCTTCCCTCCTACCAACCTCGGCGACAACCTCCGGAGGGATCCCGTGACTATCGTAAAGCTCCACTAACTCGTCTAAGCTTAGTCCGTGGGTCCCTCTCCTCAAATACTTCCTGACGAGTGTGGGCGCCTTACCCAAGACATCAAGATATCTACTAACCTCATGCCTCAGAACATCCTCCACGTAACTCTCCCTACCCCTCAACTGCTCGTACATATCTCCCCAGAACTTGATCTGCTTATCGAAGAGCACGTAAGCTTCACTCAAATCAAAACCTAGCTGAGTCAACAACCTGAAAATCCTTCTTAGAACAAGCCTAGCTAAGTAACCCTCGCCACTATTCGAGGGAACGATACCGTCAGAAAGCATTAAGGAAGCTGTCTTAACGTGATCTAATAAAGCGTAAACCTTGATCACCTTATCAAGAATAGAACCTAACTCCTCAGCACTCAGCCCTAACTCCCTAGAAACCTCGTTCTTTAGCTTAGCGTAGAGAATCTCATTCTTCGGATTCAGCCTACCAACATACTTAACACTCACCCTCAACACATCCTCAGAAGGCTCCTCAACCCCCAAAAACCTATGGTAATCGCTCACTAAGCTACCGTAGATCGCGTGAAAAGCCGTGGGGGTCTTCTGAGTAAGCCAAGCAATCCTCTCAATCCCGTACCCAGTATCAACTATTTTGAGAGGTATCTCCCTGTAAGTACCGTCAGGCAGGGACTCATACATCATGAAGACGAGGGTAGCGACCTCCAACCCACCTACAGCTACCTCGAAGCAAGGACCAGCGTTACCTCCCCCCTCCCACCAAGACTCCTTAAAAACGAGCTCGTCCTCAGGAACCCCTATAACCCTCGTGAAGAACTCTCTAGCGTATTCCACCGTCTCGTGAGTGAAGTACACGTACTTGTCAGGGTAGTTAAAGGCGTGGTGACCCCCCATAATGAAGTTAGTTAAGTGCCTCCCGAAAGTATACCCAACACTATCAATGTCCTCAAGCCTAATACTAGGTTGAGCGATCACCAGAGGATTAGCGGGTGGTGGGACAAGACCGGAAGTCACGTGAGGCTGGAAAACAACTATCGAAGCTATGGTTAGGTAGAGATCATCCCTCCACCTAGCCACGACAGAGTAGGGCTTAATAACCTTATGACCGCGTTCCTCGAAGAAACTGAGGAACTTGTCACGAACCTCCCTAACCGTGAGCGGGCCTGAACCAATCCTTAAGTTGAAGAACGTGTAATCAGCGCAGGGAGCGTCGTTACAGTTATCTCTTGGAATCCTAGACCAGAAATCAGCGCCACAAACACCGCACTTTAACCTCAAGTAATTCTCTTTCTCAAATAACTTAACCCTATAAATTTCTGAGCCAGCGACAGGCAATCAACGACCACCTACCTAAGAATGAAATACGGGGTTCAAGGTAATAAAGTCTTGCTGATCAGAAACCCGTCAAAAACTAACCGAAGAGTGAGGAAATCCCCTCAGCAATCTCCTCCTCACTTACCTCCTTCTCCTCCTCAGCCTCCTCTGAAGGCTTCCCGGACTCCTCAGGTTGCTTAGGTTGCTGAACTAGTTGAGTAGTTGCTGCAGGCTGTGAGACGATCGGTAAGTTGAGTTCAGGTTTCTTCATCATTAAAGCGATGGCTAGTGACTGCGCCCTAGCGAAAGCTCTCATCAAGACCAAGCGGGAACTCTCAGGAGTTAAGTAACCTGCCTCGCAAGCTAGGTTGACTGCCCTGACGTAAGCCCTGGCAATCACCTCGTTAATGACCTCAGGCAACGGTAAAACGGCCTCGACAGCTAAGGTTCTCGAAGCCTGGACAGCGGCCAGGAGATCCTTCCTGAAACTATCGATGTCTAGCCTCAGCTTCTCAGCAGGTATGACGATACCCCCGTCCAGTACCGCCTTCACGGAGAGCTTAACGGGAAACGCCTTAATCTCCAGCTTCCTAAGCAGGGAAGCGAGCTCCGGGGAAACCACGTCACCTGCTGACGCGACCTTAGACTCCTTAGCTATCCATATAACACCCTCCCTCACCATTGTCCTAATCTTCAGCTTGCCGAAAACAGACATCATAGGACCTGGAGGAATCCCCGTAGGACCCTCCGGAACGTATATGTCCGCAGGCGCCTTCTCCCCGGGCTTAACATACCTTAAGACAACAACCTTATCCACCAAGCTAGCGAGAGCAAACGCGTTAAGATTAGTGAATATGAATAGGTTGGGGCCTGTAAGATACTTAAGGAACTCGTCAAGTGAGGGAACCCCCAACTCCCTTAAAGCTCTTGTGACGATAGTGTTCTTAAGAACCCTCACAACGCCGTGCTCGCTAAGACTCTTCTTAATCTCCGCGAGCTCCCTAGCAGAAACCCCCTCAAGACTCACAACACCTAAAACCCTATACGTGGTCAGCAACTTCTTAACCTCGTCAACCACCTTCTCCTTCTCAACGATAGACCTCCTCACAACCTCCGCGCGTCCCCTCCCACCGGCTTGGAGACTCTGAACAAGCCTTACCAACTTATTCCTCGTAGATCCCTTCATCACATACTCACCTCGACTGCCGGACCCATAGTAGTCTTAAAGTATATCTTGGCAGTGGTCTCTAAAGGCTTAGCATACTTAGACTTAATAAAGTTGAGCACCGCCACAGCATTCTCGACGAGATGTTCTAAAGGCATGTCCTCACTACCTATCCTGCAACCAACCCACGCCTGCTCCTTATTCCTGAGCCTTGTGGAGCTAGCGTACCTAGCTACCAGAGCCTTCAGGTTAGCTCCGGCAGGGATAGGTATGGGGAACTTACCCCTAGGACCTAGAGCTGGGCCCAAAACCCTCCCGACCTGAGTCATCAAATCCGGCTGAACTAAGAAGACGTCGTACCTCCTACTCAACTTCTTAGCGTCACGCTTAGTAAGGCTCTTCAACTCCTCAGGAGTTAGCACGTCAATCCCGGCCTCCCTAGCCTGGAGCTGGAGATTGCCTGAGGCTATGACCAACACCTCAGTCTCCTTACCAGGACCTCTAGGGAGCTGAACGAAATCCCTGAACTTAACCTCAGAACTCTTTGGGTCAGCACCCTTAAAAACAACGACTAACTCTACTGACTGCCTGAACTCACGGCCCTTACCCAACTCCAGAGCAAGCTTAAGAGCCTCAGCTAACCTATCCTCACTCACCATAGCGAATCACCTACTCCCCCACTCATCCTCATACTTAAGAAAAACAGAGTCGTAGAAGCCCTCGTCAATCAGCTTAATGACCTCCTTAGCGCTCTTATTATCGACGCTTAAGCCTATCGTTGAGGCGGTGGAAACCAAGCACTTCACAGCGGCCTTCAAACTCCTAGAATTCATCTCGTTCTTCTTCATGAGAGCAACCTTAATCACGTCCTCAATACTTAAATTACCTACCTTCTTATGAGCTGGATCGCCTGAAGGCCCGGAAGCACCCGCCATCTTCAAGAGAAGGGATGAGGAAGAAGGCGACCTCACCTCAACCCTGTAACTCCTAGAATCTGTGTCTACGTGGAGCAACACGGTGACCTCGAAGTCCTTGAGATGCTTAGTCAACTCATTTATCTTGTTAACCACCTCGTTAACATCTAAGCCGAACTGGGCTATGGCAGGCCCTACAGGTGGTTGCGGGGAAGCCGACCCGCCCTTAACCTTCAGCCTAACAGTGCGCCACACCATCACACTCACCTCTTAACAGGCTTCACATCATCTGCGGGCAACGTGACCTCCATCTTGAAAGAGGCCTCCAATATGTTCAACGTGACCGTCCTCTTACTCACGTTAACACTTATAATCTGAGCCTTTAAGCCTTTAAAAGGCCCTGAAACAACCTCCACGATATCGCCCGGACGGAACTCCTCAAGAGGTGAGACAACCTTAATTAATCTCTCAACCTCGTCCTCCGATAGAGAACCCATGGCCTGCCCCTTCACGTGCTTTATGTCCTTAGCCACCTTATGAACTATGTGATGTCCCTCGGTCTCGATTATTATGTAGCCCTTAACCCTAGGAGGTATTATTATTGAGTAAATACCTTTAGTCCCCGTATTCCTAACCAGAGACTCAAGCATTAAAGCAACGTTGAGTTCCTGGCCGGCGGTGGTCCTCAATATGACGTACTTGCGTTGCTTACCGCCCTGAGCAACACCCTCCTCATTCAACCCGAACACCCCTCACAAGTAACCCTGAACGTAGGAAAGTATTAAGTGCACGACAAAACCTACAAGACCTACTAAAATCATCCCACCCAAGGTTATCTTAAGTAAGGTCCTATACTCATCACTCTCAGGTTTCTCAGAGATAGTTATTATCTTCCTCCACATAGCCACTATCTCCTCTAACCTCATGCCACCACCTATCTAAGTGTTAATGCTGAGAAGATTATTAAGTATTAAGTCAGGGTTAAACTCGAGTAAGTCGTCGTAGCCCTGACCAACACCAACATAAAGTATTTTCTTCCCCAACGTGAGTATGATGCTTAAAGCCGACCCACCCTTAACGTCCGCGTCAACCTTAGTCAGTATGACCGCGTCAACGCCTACTGCCTCATCAAACCACCTAGCCTGGAAAACAGCGTCATTCCCTACCAAAGCATCCAGAACCAAGACCTTCAGGTTAGGTCTCACAACCCTCACAACCTTCCTGAGCTCCTCCATCAGATCCCTGTCCGTGTGCATCCGCCCCGCAGTATCCACTAAAACGGCATCATACCTGTTTTTGACGGCGTGCATGACCCCATCCTTAGCTACGGCGGCCGGGTCGGCGCCGTACCTACCCTTAATTATGGGAACCCCGACCCTGCCGGCATGTATCTCCAGCTGCTCTAACGCGCCGGCTCTGAACGTGTCAGCCGCGACAACCAAGGGCTTTAACCCGTCACGCAGTAGCTTACGCGCTACCTTAGCTATGGTAGTCGTTTTACCAACCCCGTTAACACCTAAGAACACGATGACGTAGGGTTTCTGAGACTCCTTAACCAAGGAGCTTAAGTCCCTGTCGAAGACACTCCCGTCAAGCAATTCCTTAAGCGTCTCCCTAACAATACCTAAGACATACCCCCTCGAATCACCTAATCGAGGGATCTTAGAACCGACTAACTTGCTAGCCAGCCTGGAGCGGAGTATCTCGACAGCCTCGTAAGCCACATCACCCTCTAGTAGACGCCACCGAAACTCCTCGAATAACTCGTTAAATTCCTTCTCACTCAACTCCTTCTTGCTTACGGTCTCGCTCAGAGAGCTAACAAAGCTTGTTAGAGCGTCCTTAATCTTACGAAACACTTCAATCACTCAATCACGAACCGGTGCCCTTAACTTGTTGAGTCCTAGCCTGCTGAGCCTGAGCGAGAATAGAGTTAACCAGGTTCTCCAACTTCTCGTAATGGTTGAGAGCCTTAACTAACTCCTTCTGGAGCTCCTCAGCTATCTCCTTATACTCCTTCTCCCTACTAGACAACACCTCGAAAGCCTTATCTAGGGAGAGCTCAGCGTAATACTCTAAACCAACGTGCGTTATGAACCTGTCAACATGATGTGGAGAGGCCTTAATCAAGACGTAACCCCTTCTATCAGCAGGAGCTAGGAACTCGGTAATGCCCTCACCCTTAAACTCTGTTAAAGCGTTGATGCTAGACCTAATCTCGTTTAATTCCTCCTGAACCTGATTAAGCTGGTTCTGTAACGCGTCAATATACTTCCTCAACTCACTCAACTGAGCTAGGAGAGCCTCGAAACTCACAACCCGCTTCTCAGAACCCTTATCCAAACTCAACTAGACCAACCCTCAAGTCTGGCTAGCTCCCTAACAAACTTCTTCCTAGCCTCCTCAGGACTTATCTCGACGACGTTAAGTATCTTTATGTGCTTCCTCTTCAGCTTATGCTTACTGCCCATCAAAGAATAAACCTTCTCTAAAGCCTCCTCCCTAGTAAGAGCCCTAACCTCTAGAGAGAACTTCTGCCAAAACCTAACCCTGTCAGGACTGAAGAGGGCGAGACCCTCAATCCTGAAAGTCTTGACCTCACTACTCACGGCACACACCATACATTAATGTTGATGAAGCTTATAAAAACGATCCCACAAGACGTTCAGGACGTAGGAACGCTCAAGCCTTGTAGAAGTTGAGAATCTCCATAATCCTCATTATCTCAGGACCTGTAGTGAGCTCACCCACCACTGCCCCATTATTATTAGCTACCAAACCCACCTTAACGAACCCGACGCCGAAATTCACCGTGGCCGTACCGACCCTCACACCAAACAACGATTCAACATACTTCAGCTCTGCACTACTTAAATCCGGGTGGAAAACCCCGCTGAAGTCGTTGAGGACGCCTAGTGAGCCGACCGTAGGTATCTTAGCTAGAGCACCCTTCCTAACAGAAGGAACACCTAACTCACTCCTTATTAACTCAGCCTCACTATCGCTTAACTCAGGATGAAGCAACGCGAACTTATTATTGGCTAGTATGACGTTACCTAACGCGGTGAAGGTCGTTTGAACTATCTTAGCCGGGATCCCGGCACTCCTCAACTTATCTAACTCCTCCTCCTTAGCGGTCTTCGGCAACAACACTGCCTTATCGTTGCCCGCCACGAACACACCCAATAACGTTGAGTCAGCTACCCTAGCCTCCACGACGTCCGTGCCTAAAACCTCCCTCAAAACCTTCTTAACACTACCCTCAACACCCTCTGGAACCAACGTCACGTTATTGTTGGTGAATATGTAGACCCCTATGTTAGGATTGCCGAAAACCCTAAGCTTCTCTAGAGGCATGAAATAACCTCGCGAACTACTTGCTCTCCCCAGTAGCTCCCCGCTCAACTACCTGAACAGCTAGTGAGGCCTTAACGACCTTACCCTCATCATCTATTTTAGTAACGCAGACAGCGATCCTCGCGGGCAGGTTCTCAGAACTCCTTGAGAGAATGAACTCGTTGATCGAGGCGTCTAGAATCACCTTCTCAGCCTTAGTATGCCTCTTAATGAACTCGCGTACATATCTTAAAGCCCTGAAATTCCTTCTAGTCAAGCCAGTCCACTTAAGCCTGTTAAGATTCACCACGTATATAGTTCCCTCAACCAACCCACACACCTCACACGTTCTTCAACTTACTTCTCCTCCAATGCCTTAACCTAGGTCTCCACGCAACCTTCCTTAAAGTCTTCACGACGACCCATATAGGTATTGCGCGGTTACTCTTGGCCTCACTAGCTAAACGTAACTTCCTAGCCACGTGCTTAGCTCTAGCCACCACCATCACCTCTTCTCCTTAAACGTGATCTTATACTCACGCCTAGTCCTCATGTCTACGGTGTAAAGAATTTCCTTCAACAAGTCCTCGTCAATGAGTTCCTTTAACTGCCCTGAGAGAGCTAAGTTTATTATGTAGTCTTCGACAGCTCTAGCCAGCTCAGGCTTAACTAACTTCACGTTAGCTAGCCTAGCCCTTGCTTCAGGAGTCATAACCCTACGCAGTATCTCCTGCCTCTGTGCCTCCCTAGCTGCTTCCTCCTCTCTCCTCCTAGCCTCTTCCTGCTTCCTGAGTAAAGCCTCCATCTGCCTCCTCTTAATCTCCTCTAACTCGGCGTCGTAGTACTCCTCACCCACCACTCAATCACCCATACTTACTTAATTCAGGCCTAGACTCAACCAACTTCTTGAAGACCTCGCTAGCTATGGAGTCCATCAAAGACTTCCCAGAGGGAGATAAGGTCCTCCCCCTCCTACCAACCTTCACGACTAGCCCGGCAGCCTCCAGCTGATGGAGTACGTGCCTGATTATGGAGCTCCCGCTCTTCCTAAAGTGAGGGGGTGCAGACCCCCTCCTCTTAAGTCCGCCGTAAACATTCCTGAGAGTACCAACACCAACAGGCTCCCCGCTCACGTAGAGCTTCCTCAAAACACTGGCAGCCCTCAAATACCACCAATCAGTATTATCAGGTACTCTCTCCTTATGAGGGCCTGTCTTAACGAACAAAGCCCACTCAGGAGGCCTCACAGACTTCACGTTCTCCTTCAAATACTTAGCTAACTCCTCAATAAACATGTTCGCAGGCACTTCCTTAACGTTCACCACGCTAGCACTCCACCTCCTAACAAATTAAGTGTTGGGTTTTATTAAGCTTTATCATACCTGAAAGAAGCTCGAAAAACTCGGAACTTGGTGCGGCGGCCGGGATTCGAACCCGGGATCTCCGGCGTTCTACGGATGCCTTGGAAGGCCGGCGTCCTGATCCAGGCTAGACGACCGCCGCCAAATAATAGAAAACAGACCCACAATATAAATCTTAACAAGACCGTCCGCTGAAGCCCACATACTCTTATTATTGACGGAGACTTCATAAATGGGGGTGTGGTGTGGGGGGAACCTCTTGCGGAGGCTATAAGTTCCTGGAGCACACGGCTGACGCGTACTTCGAGGCATCAGGAAAAACCCTTGAGGAGGCTTTCGAATACGCGGGTAAGGCACTATTCGAGACAATGCTGAACACATCTAAAGTCGAGTGCAGAACAAGGAAACTAGTAGTTGATAGCGGCATAGACGCGTACAACGCGCTCTACAGGTGGTTAGAGGACCTACTTATAATATATAACGTTGAGAGACTAGCCTTCACCCAATTCAAGATAGTGTTCGATAGGAAGGTGAGGGATCCCTCAGAACTGAGCAAACCACTCAGGTTCTTAGGCGAGGCCTGCGGGGAGGAGGTAAACTCGGAAAAACACGAAGTCAGGAACGAGGTTAAGGCAGTCACCTACTCACTAATGAAGATAGTTAAGGAAAACGATTGCTGGTACGTGAGCACAGTGCTAGACCTCTGACCTCCTCCCTGCCCTGAAGAGCGAGGCTTTCAGTTGTAACACACTTATTTAAGCAATTCACGCCTAGTTAATTCCGGGCGCGCTCATGAGTTTAGTTAGGGTAGTAATCGCTGAGGCATCGCTAGAGTTAGTTCCGAGAGAGATCTGCGACCACGCCGCAGTAGTTAAGAGTGCCAGACTCAGGAATAAGAAACCTGCTGAGATTCTCCTAGATAAGTCGATACATTACCACGCGATGAAGGACCTCCCGGACTCCTCGAAGAGGGGTAGGCCGGACATAGTGCATGTGACACTGCTCGAGATGCTGTCCTCACCGCTGAACATAGAGGGCAAGCTCCAGGTCATCATACATACTTACGGGGATTACGTCATAGAGGTAGACCCTAAGACACGCATACCAAGAAACTACAACAGGTTTGTCGGCTTGATGGAGCAGTTATTTAAGGAGGGCTCGGTACCGCCGGGAGCTAAAAAACCTCTCCTCAAGCTATACCCCTCAACCGTGACAAGCCTACTCAGGAAGCTAGGTGTTCCAGGCCTAATACTACTAGACGAGAAGGGGGTGATCGCAAGCCCTAAGAACGTCTGCAGGGAAGCTCTTGAGAAGGGATTGCCGATAGCCATAGGGGGCTTCCCACACGGGGAATTCTCCAACGAGGTAATCGCCAACGCGGTGAGCACATACTCCATATACCACAAACCACTAGATACTTGGGCAGTCGCTTCAATAATTATCCACGCCTGCGAGGAGCTACTCAAGATAATCCTGTGAGTTTTATGCCGCCGCGGGGATTTGAACCCCGGACACCCCGGTCTCCGAGAAGCCTTCAGCCGGGTGCTCTCCCGGGCTGAGCTACGGCGGCCCAATAATAAATTTTCTCAGGATTATTTAAAGCTTTCACACGTCTGTGAAGACCCGTGTTGGGATGAGTCACTGACCTCCTCCCAGTCCTAAAGGGCGAGGCTTTCAGTTCAGTAAACCCTCTCCACGACGGGTGGCACACACTTGCTTATCATTTTATGACCTCTGAAGATCTTGAGATTAACACACTCGGAACCTATGCTCTCCTCTACTGCAGCCCTCAAATCACTTACCTTCCTCACAGGCTTGTTATTTGCTTCAACTATTATGTCGCCTATCGCTAGCCCGTGCTTGTCTGCCGGGGAGCCAGGAACTATATTAACTATCACGACGCCCTCGCTGACGGGTAGTTCGTAGAGCTTGACGGCCTCCTCCGTTAACGGGGTTACGTAAACACCTAGCCAAGCCCTAACAACCGCGCCGAATTCCTCAATCATCTGGATAAACCTCTTAACGGTGTTTATTGGTATCGCGAAGCCTATTCCCTGAGCGTAAGGTATTATGGCTGTAGCAACCCCGACAGCCTCGCCGTCAACGTTTATTAAGGGACCGCCACTGTTGCCAGGGTTTATTGCTGCGTCAGTCTGAACCAAGTCCTCCAACACGATGTTCTCCCCCGCTATAGTTCTCCCTAAAGCGCTCACAACACCCATAGAGACTGAGGGACCGGGCAGGCCTAGGGGGGAGCCGATCGCGAAGACTAAATCACCTACCTTAAGCTTATCTGAATCACCTAAAGGTAGGGGCTCAGTATCCCTCAAACCAACCCTGAGTAAGGCTAGGTCCCTGAAGGGGTCGACGACGAGCACCTTAGCCCTCTCCTTCCCATACCTAGGAACTAAGACCACGACCTCCCTAGCGTTCATGACTACGTGAGCGTTAGTGACTATTAAGCCGGGCTTCACGAAGAACCCTGACCCAGCACCCCTAACCTCCCTGTACCTAAAGAATATGTCTATGCTGGGAACTATGGTGAAGACCGTGACAACACTCTTAGAAGCCGACGTAATTAAGTCCGAGATCTTAGAACTAAACTCCCTTAACTCCAACATACCACCGTTAAGACATAGTGAATTAAGTTAATAAGGATTCGTAAAACCTAAAATGATGTTAGGGAAAACAACACGGCATGAGATATCGGTGGTTTAAGTGAGGAGAAGCTCCTTAATCAAGGACTTGGCTATACAGAGAGCTAAAATACTTTACGACACCTCAGTCAAGATGCTTAGGCAAGGCTTAGTGGAGGTAGCGAGGAAAGAGATAGAGACGGGGCTTAAACTCCTCCGCAAAGCCAGGGCGAGGAAGCCTTTAACTTATAGGAGGTACGTGTGCGAGAACTGCTTAATACCTTTAATACCGGGCTTAACGGCTAGGGTGAGGATAAGGGGTAATAGAAAGCAAGTTATAATAACTCTGACATGCTTACAATGTGGTTGGGTGATGAGAAAACCTTGCAGGAAAAAGAAGTGAAGAGAGTCTTGAGAGAGCCGGCTAGGGTTAGGGTGGGGAAAAGCGGGTTAAACGAGGGAGTCATAAGCGAGATACGCAGACACCTAGAGAAAGAAGGGGTGGTGAAGGTCAAGGTACTTAAAACAGCACTGATAGAAACTGACATAAATGGGGTGGCTACCGAGACAGCTAAAAAACTAAACGCTGAATTAGTTGACGTGAGGGGGCACACCTTCACATTAAGGCGTAGGAAGCGGGAATAGTGCCGCGGCCGGGATTTGAACCCGGGTCACGGGCTTTCCACGCTTAACGCGGCTCGAGAGGCCCGCATACTTGACCGGGCTATACTACCGCGGCGCCAAAACAAATAAAAAACAAGAGCTTATAAGTGTTTGTAGCATGTACAACCACCTAGATTAGCCAGCCCGACCCGCCACACTAAACCTTATGTTACGGGACCCTCGTTACTAACCTGCTCTCTACCCTCGAACAATCGGCTTTCAGACGCAGGCTTCCTAAACTTCTTGTAAACGTAGCGCGTGAGTAATACGATGGTGATTATCTGCGGCAAATCTACGACGTAGGCTGAGCCGTTGACGCCTCTGAGCTCTATTAGTAGTGGGTAAGGTATTATCACTAAGCTCCTGCTGAACGCCTTGAGGAACACGTAGCTGTAGTAAGATACCACGAAAACACCGCAACTAATCAAGAGCATCTTAGCTGTGTTTTCGTTCTGTTGAACAGTGTACAGGATCGCGATGACCACTAACGTAGTGAAGGAAGCGGCGTTAAGCACTGTGAAGAACCTCTGCAAAGCGTTTTCCTGAAACCCTAACATAGCTGACATCAAGTTAATCAATGTGAAGAAACCAGCAAATAATAGGAGGAAAACTATCAGGTAGGTTGGGTCTATCCGAAGCAGACGCGTTAACTCAGCATTTCCGGCACCGCTCATCTCAACTCACTAGACCCTCTTCTCATCACGTCACTAAACAATTTGATTACCCGTTAATATATTCTAATGAACTTAAGCAAGGTCATAGGTAGTTTCCTTGGGGAGCGTGATTTAATGGAGTACGACTTAATAGCTGAGAGTTATAGGAGGAAGCCGTGGGAGATAGTAAGTAAAGCTGTAGGCAGTGAGACAACGTGGTTCGCTGACCTAGGTTCAGGTCCTGGACAACATTCCAGACACCTAGCTACCCTCAACGAGGTACTTAGAGGGGTCTTAATAGACGTCTCAGTTGAGATGATTCACAGAGCCCTTAAAGAGACTCCCGAGAACCTCTCACACAGGCTATACCCCGTGTTAGCTGATATGAGAGAACTCCCTATGAGGTCAGACTCCACGGACTCACTACTCTTGATAGCTTCTCTTCACCACATAGTGCCGCGTGCTGACCGCTTAAGAACGCTACGTGAGTGTCGCAGGGTCTTGAAGAAGAGAGGTCGGTTACTAGTAGTTGTGTGGGCTAGGTGGCAGAAACCATTAGTCTTCGAGGCCTTGAAGGACTTGCTAGCTTACGTCCTACGAAGGAAAGAGAGTTTCTGGGACATAATTAGGTGTTCTAGAGTTGCTTGCAGGACGTACCACCTTTATAGTATTAGCGAGTTAGTTAAGGAACTTGAGGCAGCAGGCTTCAGAGTGATTGAGAAAGGAGTTTACGTGCCCGGGGGGATTAAGAGACCGCTAAACAAGAATTACTACTGTCTAGCAATCAAGACCTAAGACTTTTATACATGTATGGTGAGTTAGGGAGTTTCTTGTAACCCAGGGATCTGTAATAATCGCGTACGCCAACACCTGACAAGACAAGTACTTCCTTAGCGTCATACTCCTCCGTAGCTATCCTCTCCGCCTCGAAAAGAAGTTTCTTACCGAAACCTCTGTGTTGCCATTCCAAACCGCTGGTGGGTTCTTCTCCCGGAGCGACAGGAACCCCGTATACGTGTAGCTCACGAATTAAGGCTCTCCCACCACCAAAAACTTCAGGTCTGTGCGCGTGTTGTGACGGAATCCTCAGTCTAAGTATCCCTACTAAGACGTCATTTTGGGGATCCTCAATAGAGAGGAATTCCTCCACACCCTCACTAGCCTCATACCTCATCCTATAAAGCCGTAAAGCTTCGAGTCTGGGGGTGACCCCCCTCTTAACCATGGCTCTACCAGCCTCCCTCCACCTAATCTCACGTATTTTTATTCCCTTCCTCAAACACTCCTCCTCAACCAATTCTCTCAGATTGCTTTTCCGAGGACCGTCGATTATTATCTGAGCCGGCACATCCCTCTGAATCCTCTGAACTCTGACGTACTTAGGGATGTACCTGTACATCTCTGAAATAAGTTTTACAGCGTCTTCATCACTTAAGGCTCTATACTCCCCCCTCTTCCACATCTCGTAGAGTTCGGTACCCTCAATAACTAACGTGGGGTATATTTTGAGGTAATCCGGTCTGAAGTCAGGGTTCTCGAATATGGTCTTAATAACCTCAATATCCCTCTCTAAATCACTCCCCGGGAGACCCGGCATTATATGGTAAGCTACTTTAAACCCGGCGTCTTTCAGGACCCTCGTAGACTTGATAACGTCAGCCACGCTATGACCTCTCTTAACGAGAGCTAACACGTCATCGTACACGCTCTGAACACCTAACTCTACCTTAGTAGCCCCGTACCTGAACATCATGTCCGCGTGCTTCTCCAGCCCCCAATCCGGCCGAGTCTCTATAGTCAAGCCAACACACCTAACCGAAGCTCTCTCATTTCTTTCCTGCTCCGCCTCCAACGTAGTTCCCGCTCGCGGGAGAATTTCCGGGAAGTCGTTCATAGCTCTGTAAACCTCCGTGATGAAGGTTTCCTGATAGTCTTGAGGGTAGGCTAGGAAAGTACCTCCCATAACGATTAGCTCAACCTTAGAAGGGTACCAGCCGATGTAATCTCTGTACTGCCTCAGCCTAGCGTGGACTTGAAGGTAAGGGTCGTAATCAACTCTCCTAGCCCTCATTAAAGCAGGCTCATCCCCGATATATGATTGAGGAGTGCCGTACTCGAGACCGCCGGGGCAGTAAATACACCTGCCGTGAGGACACTTATAGGGCTTGACCATCACAGCTACGGTAGCAACCCCTGACAAAACCCTCGTCATCTTCCTTATTCTCACACTCTCGTAAGTCAACGACCTCACTCCAGTAATAATTATTTTGAGAAAGCTTATGTTATTTCAGGGTAGCTCAGTACTCAAGCCCTTAAAGCAAGTCCCGATAAACCGATGACTATAGTGATTAGAGACATCAGCAAGATTAACTTCCGCGAGTGCTTTAGTGAAAAGCTTATCAAGTACTTAATCGTTAAGAAACCCACTATAGCCGAGACTAAGAAAGCTGTCATCAAACCGCTCAAGGGTTCCGCAACCACGACGTCAGAAGTATAAAATCCTAGTAGAGCTCCTCCAAGATTAGCCGGGATAGAAGCCAGGAAACTCAGCTTCATAGCGTCTTCCAGCTTATAACCCATGAAAACCAACGCCGTGATCGTGGTACCGGATCTACTCACCCCGGGCAACACGGACAGAGATTGCGCTACGCCGAATAAAACCGAGTCCACTAAGTTAACGTTTTCAATAGACTTAACCCCTCCCCCATCCTCTCTCCTCATGAAGAACTGAAACAACAAAAGCAAGCCAATCAATAAAGTAGTGGCTGAGAACTCAAGCCCTGACAGAAGGACCCGAACGATGACGTATATCGGAACACCTAAGACCCCGGTCACCGCGGTCGACACAACAAGAAACTCAAACAAGCTACTTTGGTGAAACAACCGAGTAAGAACTCCCCTAAAAAACACTACAGCTGCCACCACAGTACCTCCTTGAAGAACCAAAGCTAGAAGATAAGACTCTAATACAGAAACACCCCCAACTAAACTCGCGAACAACATCAAAACAGTCTTACTTGAGACCGGTAACCACTCAAAAACACCTTGCAGTAAGCCGATCACCACGTAAAACCATGAATCCAATACACACCCCCACTACCTTGAAATAAAGCACCAGAATATTAATAGTGTTTTCAGGCCCTACGAGTATAGGTTAGCTTGTGAGAACGTTACGGACTTAACCATGATTTAAAGCTGGTTTCAGTAATGGGTTGAAGGATAACGCATGCTTTAGATACTATTTATTAGAGAGTTTTGAGCAAGTCTAGAATTCACTAAGTAGTTCCGTAAGTAGCGCGAGAGTACCATACCTGAGGCCACGAACATGTGTCACGCATACTAAAAGATTCTGGCCTGGTAACTTTCATCATTAGTTTTATTATACTTCTTTCAGTATATACTTATTATAGTGTCTGTATGGTTAGGGAGAAAACCAGTATATATAGATGAAGAGCTTTGGAAAAGTTAAGAAGACTGCTTCCAAGTTAGACCTTGAGGTTAGTTCTCTCCTAGAGGAGATGATTAGGGAAGAAATAGGTGAGAACGCGGAAGCAGCGTTAAGAGATATGGTTGATACGTTCATTAACGAGCTGGATTTTGAACCTGTGAAACCTAGGGGGACTTGTTAGTGAGTTAGTCAGGAAGATGAGGGATGAGCGGTCAGATAATATATCTGGACAGTAGCGCTATCGTTAAAAGATATATTAATGAGCCCGGCCCTGAGTATATAATAGATAAAGCAGATTTCATCTCAGAGACTCTGAGAATGCATAAACTGAACGTTCTCATCTTGGTACACCTAAGAGCGGACATCTTAAAACAAGCATGGAAAATAGTGGAAAGACATCACGTATATCAAGCGGATGCTTTACAAATAGCTTCTGCGAAAATAGTGAATACGTCCATACTTCACGGGATAGCACTAGAAGAAGGGTTAAACAGCAAACTTATATAGAGTATTTCAAGGATTTTAATTCTTGCTTATAAGAGAGCGCCGGGGGCGGGATTCGAACCCGCGCGGGCTAATGCCCACTGGCTCTCAAGGCCAGCCCCTTAGACCGCTCGGGCACCCCGGCCAATTAAATTATTTGCTACTAGAAATTTAAAGCTGACTTGTTTTCGTTTAGAGAAAACGTTTTGGTCTAGTATGTGTGTTGTGTTTTACCTGACTAGCTCTACTTCGATGTATACGTCGTCAGGTATTCTTATCCTCAT
The DNA here is from genome assembly GCA_964482405.1 of uncultured Desulfurococcaceae archaeon. Classification (GTDB taxonomy): domain Archaea; phylum Thermoproteota; class Thermoprotei_A; order Sulfolobales; family NBVN01; genus Zestomicrobium. The sequence continues at coordinate 18,450 of CAYZXH010000005.1, forward strand.
TATCTGACGCATGACTCTCTCGTCCGCATCTATGTCTACTAACCTCTTATGTATCCTCATTTCCCACTTCTCGTAGACCTTCGTTCCCTCACCGTGAGGTAGCCTCAGCAACGGCACTACTAAGCGTTTGGTTGGTAGTGGGACCGGGCCCCTAACCCTCACACCTGCTTTCTTAGCTATCTCAACTAGGTTGGAGGTTACCTCGTTTAGGTGGTCTATGTTAGTGCTCCAAAGCCTTATTCGCGCTTTCGAGACCATTAAAGCTACCCTGCGAATTTAGTACCCTCACTTCTTTATCTCAGCTGGTACTACGTCTATTATCACGCCAATGCCGACAGTCTTACCCATGTCTCTCATAGCGAATCTCCCTAGCTGCGGTATGTCACTGTATCTCTCAATCACCATAGGCTTTATGGGCTGGAACTTCATTATAGCTGACTCACCGACTTTAATGAATTGCGGGTTCTTCTCAGCTATCTGACCTGTCTTAGGGTCTAGCTTGCCGACGATTTCAGTTATTCTGGCAGCCACCGACGCTGTGTGAGCGTGTATTACTGGTGTGTAACCTACGTGAATAGCTGTCGGGTGGTAAACTACGTAGACTCTAGCAGTAAATTCCTTAACTACCGTGGGCGGGTTCTGCGGGTGTCCGGCCACGTCGCCCCTCTTTATGTCAGTCTTCGAAACGCCCTTCACGTTAAACCCTATGTTATCGCCTGGTAAAGCTTCCTCCATTTTCTCGTGATGCATCTCTATGGACCTGACCTCCCCTGAAACACCGGCAGGCATGAAGATTACCGTGTCACCAACCCTCAACCTACCCGTCTCAACCCTGCCTACAGGTACCGTGCCTACACCAGTTATCGAGTACACTTCCTGAACAGGTATTCTGAGAGGCTTGTCGACGGGCTTAGGCGGTGGTTGTGTAGAGTCTAGAGCCTCAACTAGGGTTGGCCCGTTATACCAAGGCATGTTAGGAGACCTGTCTACCAGGTTCTCACCTAACCACCCAGATACTGGAACGAACGGTATAGTCTCCACCTTATATCCAAGACCTCTCATGAACTTCTTCAAACCATCAACTATTTTGAGGTACCTGTCCTTACTGTAGGGCGGCTCAGTTATGTCCATCTTAGTTATTGCTACCACTACCTGATCGATGCCCATAGTCCTAGCCAACACTATGTGTTCCATAGTCTGCCCTTCCCTACTCATTCCGGCCTCATACTCTCCTGTCTTCGCAGAGACTACTAATAATGCCGCGTCAGCCTGGCTAGCGCCGGTAATCATGTTCTTAACGAAGTCTCTGTGTCCTGGCGCGTCAATGATCGTCCAGTAATACTTGGGGGTCTCGAACTTCATGAAGCTGAGAGCTATCGTGAGACCCCTTTCCCTCTCCTCCTTCAACCTGTCAAGGAACCACGCATACTTCTCAGACTCCTTACCGGACTTCTTAGCCGCTTCCTCAACCTCCTTAACCATCTTAGGGTCAAGAGCTCCTAGCTTAAGTAACGTGTGACCTACTAACGTGCTCTTACCGTGGTCTACGTGACCTATTACCACCAGGTTCATGTGTTCTTTCTTCGGCCTACTCATACATCCTCACCTTACATCACATAGATACTACCACACGCCTTATAAAATTTTACGAACTTACTTAAAAATACGTTTTACCTAGAACTCAAAGCTATTCTCTCGATCTCCTCCTTCTTAGATATCGCGTAGCTCTTAGGGTCGTTATTCGCGGCAGCTATGATCTCTTCAGCCAAGCACTCGGCGATAGACTTAGCAGACCTGAACGCGGATTCCCTAGCCCCGTCGGTCATGAACCTGAGAGCTAAGTCCACTCTCCTAAGCGGTGAAACATCTACGGCAACGTGATACACGATACCGCCGTACATTATCCTAGTAGTCTCCTCACGAGGACCGGCATTCTCAATAGCTCTCACAAGAACCTGCAGAGGGTTCTCCTTAGTCTTAAGCTCTATTAACTCGAAAGCCCTCTTAACTATGTTGTAAGCTAAGTGCTTCTTACCGGTATTCCTCCCATGCTTCATCAACTGATTAATCAGCCTCTCAACTATGGGCACGTTAGCCTTACCGAACCTCTGATGCTCGTGTCTCCCGCCAGTGTGCGGAACGTAAACAGGCTTTAGAGATATATACTTCTTCAGGCTAGGATCCCTAACAACTATGTTCTCGAAACCCCACCTACCGAAAAGTTTTACCTCAACGGACATTATACTCGCTTCTTCGGCCCCCATTTCCTTCAACCTAACCTAAACATATTTAAAGACTTATAAAGATTTCTCTAACCCACACAAGAACTTCCGAAACTAATGAAAAATCAGTGTAATTAACCTAAAGCCACGCTTGAAACTAAAGTTTATATTCTCTAACAACAAGAGAGCTCGGAGCGTGTCGTGTGCTCGTAACACCAACGCTCAATAGGTGATGAGCTAGTGGGAGAAGAGAGTGAGGGTAGGTTGCTGAGGGTTGTGGGGGTGGAGCCAGTGCTGATGAGTGACCTAGAAGAATTTATCGAGATAGCAGCTCTCCACTGTTACTTAGAAAACGACGAGGTATTCACGCTCTACAACATTCCTCTAGAGATAGCTAAAGCGATAGAGAGATTGAATAACCCGGCTGGCGAGGAACTACCCAACCCGGTAAGTAATGGGAGAGAGTCCATCTACGACGTCCTCCTGCTCCTAGCCCCTAAGTTGAGGGAGATAAAAAACTCTATTAAGAGAGTAGTCATAGACTCATATGACGTTAGCAGAGGAGTCTACAACGCCTCAATACACATAAAGATAAACGGGGTTACACTAAAGAAGAAGATGATACCGAGTCACGCGATATTCGTTTCTCTCATATTCAACAAACCCATCTACGTGACTAAGGAAGTCCTAGAGATATCTAAGGCGTTAAACCCGTTAAACGATGACGACTTCCTAGAAGAAGAGTGAGGGAAACCTACCTAAGAGGCTTCTGCTTCTTCCCTTTAAGTAGAGCGTCTAAGGAAACCCCGTTAACCATTATCACCTTATACCTAACCCCGGGTAAGTCACCCATAGACCTACCTAGGGTACCACCTATGCCAGCGATTATCACCTCGTCGTGTTCGTCGATGAACGTAATCCCACCGTCTTGAGGAACGAACGCCGTGACTACCTTACCGTTCTTAACTAACTGAACCCTAACACACTTCCTTAAAGCAGAGTTAGGTTGGCGTGACTCAATACCGACCTTCTCTAAGACTATCCCCCTAGCCATGGGGGCTCCTTCTAAGGGGTCGTGCTTTTCCTTAAGTCTAAGAATCCTTATCCTGAACTCTCTCTGACTCCAACGAAACTTAAGTCTCTTCAGCCTCAACTTCCTAGCAGCGTAAAGACCTTTAGGCGCTTTACTACCCGGCACCCATTCACCACCTGATTTAGATAATCTGAAAACCACTTATAAGCATTCAATCAGCTAAGAGGGACCCTTAAGACACAGTGATTGAGTCGATGTCGTAGTACCTCTTAAGAATTTTCCTTGCTTTATTAACGTTCTTGCCGTTCTTCCCTATCGCTATACCCTTATCTTCCGGCGAGACCTTAATCAGCAAAACCTTCTTACCGTCTTTAAGCTTGTTAAGCCTAACACCTATCACCCTCGCCGGCAAGAATAAATTCTTAACGAAGTCCTCGAGCGTGTCAGCCCACTCCACGATCTCCACACGCCTTCCAAGCATCTTAGCAAGTTGCTTCACGTTCCTGCCCTTAAATCCCACTACGAGACCCGCGGTCCCCGGAGGCACTATGAATATGATGGTGTTGGTTTCGTCATCGATTACGCAGTCCTTAGCGGTAACGCCCGTGATATCCCCTAAGAGAGCTATGTACTTCAACTCATCACCTGTTAACTTCACGGGCACCTACTGCTCACCCATCTCTAAAATATTTGAGTCACCAGGATCTATAATAGCGATCGCCGAGACCGGGAAAGGCTTACCTAGCAAAGCCCCGAGCTCGTAACTGCTGCCAGCGTAGCGAATTATCTTGACGTTACCTAGCTTAGCGTAGTATATGAAGTCCTCGACCACGTGCTTAGGGATATTACTAGCTAAGACCACGCCCACTGCCTTACCGGACTTAACCAACTTAACAGATTCCCTAGAACCTAAAACAACCTTCCCAGTCTTGTAAAGGAGCTTTATAGAGTTTTCTAAAGAGACTTCCTGAGACACCCAACATCACCCCTCTTCTCTCTTCACCAATGCTTTAATTTTCATAGGATTCATTTTAAGCTCTACTAAGGCTGTCCCGATAGGTGCTAACTGCCCTATGATAACGTTCTCCGTAACCCCGACTATTTGGTCTGTCTCCCCCCTAATACTCGCGTCAAACAAGTTCTTTACAGTGACCTCGAAAGCTGCTCTAGCCAGGATGCTGGGCTTCTCACCGACAACCCCGTGCCTGCCTATAGGTCTCACAGAACCCGATCTAGTCATCATGTCGGCAACCAACATGACGTGTCTTAAATCAACATCTAGACCCTGCTCATTCAAGGTATTCTTGATCTCCCTTATCAAGGCCTCCCTAGCGGCCTCAATACCTAGAACCTCCTCTATCTCGTGAATACTGTTCGTCCTCACCTTCCTAGGATCAACACCCCCCATCCTCAACACGGCGTCTAAGTTAGAGCCTGAGGTAATGAGGACGTAGTACTCCTTCCCAGTCTCCTGATCCCTCCTCTTCTGAAGTATTACCTTCTTGATGTCCTTCAATCCCTTAATCTTAACCTTCAGCAACCTGTCCCTGAATTTCTGTGCTTTGATAATGTCACTGTAACTCTTAGGTATCTCAATAACGATTAGGTAGGGGTTCTCCTCAGAGACGCTGACCTTGCCGGCAAGCAACTTACCCTTAGACAATACCTTAACGACCTCGTCAGGCGTGACACCCTTATCGTAAAGCATCTCAGGGTCTAACTCTATGAAGAGCTTCATCTCAGAGAGATCTATGTCCGCCGACCTAGTCACGGTCTCTAATGTAGTCAACTCTATCTTCCTAGCCACCTCCCTAGCCTTAGCCTCATCATACTTAAACTCCTCACTCAAGTGTATCTCCATCATGGGGGTCTCGGGAACCCTCTTAGCATCCACTAACTCGATGAGTCTAGGCAGACCTAAAGTCACGTTCAGTTCCCTAACCCCGGCGAAGTGGAACGTTCTTAAAGTCATCTGGGTGCCCGGCTCACCTATAGACTGCGCAGCCACAGTACCCACAGGCTCCCCTGGATCAACCAGTGAGTGCAGGTAGGTCCTGACACAGTCATCCACTATAGCAGCTAACTCAGAATCGCTTAAGTCGTGCTTAACGCGATACTTGAAGAGAGTCAGCAACATCTCGTTGCAGATGGCTTCAGGAACGTAATCCTTGACAGGCTCCAAGAACTCCTTAATCTTAAGAGCTACCTCGTTATACCTAGTCAACTCTTTAAGGAGAGCCTCCTCCTGAGTAACACCCTGGAAAACGTACAGGTTCAGAAGACTCTTCCTTATCTCGTCAGCGAGCTCCGGAACCACCCCAACCCTACTCATCAAACTACTTATGACGTGGTAAGGCTCGGCAACCTTCTCCAGAATCTCCTCTGCCTTAGTTGTAGGTGGCTTAACCTTACTCTTACTCTTCTTACGCGACGCCTTCCCCTGCCTAGTCTTCCCCTGCTTAGACTTCTTCATCCTATCTTCCACCCCACATGCTTCTTAACTATCCTATCAACGTTCACTGCCTTACCGAAGGAAGTGTTTTTAGGATCTACCCCGTCCTCACCATACCTAAACTGTATTAAGTCTCCGTACGCTGTCCTCACAGTCCCGTCATACTCCACAACCACGTCTAGCAACGAGTTTATGAGCCTACGCTGCATGTAGCCGCTCTGCGAAGTTCTGACGGCGGTGTCTACCAAGCCCTCCCTACCACCGGCCGCGTGGAAGAACATCTCTATCGGTGTGAGCCCCTTAACAAATGAGTTCACAACAAACCCTCTCGCTTCAGGCCCTATATCGCCTCTCTCGAAGAAGGGTAGGGTCCTGTTCATGTAACCCCTATGTATTCTCTCACCCCTGACGGATTGCTGACCCAGCATAGCGGCCATCTGAGTAATGTTCAGAGCGCTGCCCCTAGCGCCTGTCTTAGCCATGATGAAGACGTTATTGAATGGGTTAAGGTACTTAACGGCGATCTCGCCAGCCTCATCCCTAGCCTTAGACAATATCTCGAGTATCTTAAGCTCCAGCGATTCCTCGAGTGTTCGCCCGGGAGTAACCTCCAGCTTCCCCTCCTCGTAAAGCTTGAGAGCCTTATTAACTTCCTCTAAAGCCTTCTTATAAACCTCTCTGATCTCCTCGTAAGCGTGCTCAGGTATCAGTATATCGTCTAAAGTCATCGTGAACCCCCTCATCTCAATAAACCTTAAGAAGAGCTTGAAAGCCCTGTCCATGAACTGCCTCCCGAAGCTGGACCCGTACTCCATGATTAGGTAATGCAGCATGGACTCAGGCTGTTGAGCACCTATAGAGTTTTTATCTATCACGCCCATCAAGAACTTCCCCTTCTTGACTAAGACGTAGGAATCCCAGAAACACTCCTCGTCCTGACACTTGAACAAACCACTAGAGATCTTAGCTTCCTTAGCGAAGTTGAAGTCCTCCGGGAGGAGTAAGCTGATTATCTGCTTACCAAGCCAGGCCTGCTTCGGAGCCAGTATGGCTGGCTCAGGTATCTCGCCCTCGTAGTTTATGCTAGCGAGAAGATCTGAAACCCTGTCCTTAGTTAGGTAAGTAGCCTTAGACGAGAGCAGGTACCCACCACTAATGTAGTCTTGAATACCCCCTATTATAGGCCCGCCATACCTCGGCGAGAGTATGTGGTCCTGAACCAGGAGCAACATGCGTGCCTCGGCCTGAGCCTCAGGGGTTTGAGGGACGTGTAAGTTCATCTCATCCCCGTCGAAGTCCGCGTTGTAAGGCGGGCAGACAGCTAAGTGAAGCCTGAAGGTCCTGCCCGGAAGCACCTTCACCACGTGCGCCATTATCGACATCCTGTGGAGTGAGGGCTGCCTATTAAAGAGAACTATATCACCGTCCATTAAGTGACGTTCAACCACGAAACCAGGTTTCAGAGCTTCAGCAACAGCCTTCAAGTCCTTATTATACCTGAGATCCAGCCTACGCCCGTTAGGCTCTATGACGTAGTTAGCTCCAGGATACTTGAAAGGCCCATTCAGCACATACCTCCTCAACTCATCCACGTTCCACGGAGTCACCCTCACAGGCACTGTCAAGTTCATGGCGACCTCAACGGGAACCCCTACCTCATTAATACTTAAGTACGGATCAGGGGATATCACGGTCCTAGCAGAGAAATCAACACGTTTACCCGACAAGTTATTCCTGAAACGACCTTCCTTACCCTTAAGCCTCTGGGCTAAGGTCCTTAAAGGAGACCCAGACCTCCTCTTAGCCGGCGGGACGCCGGGAACCTCATTATCTATGTACGTCGTTATATGGTATTGGAGTAGGTCCCACAAATCCTCTATTATTATCTCAGGGGATCCCACGTTTATAGCTTCCTTAAGCCTCTCGTTAGTCCTTATTATGTCAACCAACTTATGAGTTAGGTCGTCCTCAGCTCTTATGCCGGTCTCAAGAAGTATTGAGGGCCTGACCGCTATCGGCGGCACAGGCAGAACAGTTATTATTGCCCACGCCGGGTGCGCGGTCTCAGGATCGTAACCCATAACCCTTAAGTGTCTGTCAGGAATCCTGCTAAGCCAGTCCCTAATGAACGTGGGCGTCAGCTTCCCAAGAGGACCCTCCTCGATGAACGTGGTGGGTTTCTCGTAACGTATCCTGTACTGCCTCTCACCACAGTGAGGGCACTCGTAAACCTTCATAGCTTTCCTCTTCACGTACTCTGAGAGGGACTCAGCTAGCTGAGGCCACCTATCCCTTAACTTCTCCAGCAACCTCAAGTATCTCTCGATCTCGTCTTCCGGTATCTTAAGCTTCCCACACTTCCTGCACGTAGCTCTAAGCAACTCGTAAATGTGCTTAACGAACCCTATGTGTATGACCGGCCTAGCGAGCTCGAGGCTGCCGAAGTGTCCGGGACAAAGAGCCAGCTTATTACCACACGTCTCACACCTCTGATCCGGCTCTATGACGCCCAGCTTAGGATCCATGACCCCTCCCTTAACAGGCATGCCGTTCTCGTCGTAGACGTCGGGAGTCACTATAGCTGTCGTCGACATCTTCCTTATCATGTCCGGCGACAATATACCGAACTTAATACCCCTTATCTCCTTCTCAGCGACCATGATCACTCACCCGAGAACTTCTCCTTAAGTATTATCTTGGGGTATATTAGCATGCTCATCATCTCCTGCAGCAATAGCTTAAACGCGTAAGAAACCTCGACGGAGACTATGTTGCCTTCCTCACCGTGCACGGGACACACGTACTTACCCTTATTCCTGTCAAACCATCCTAGAAGCCCACACTTCTCGCACACGTATATCGTGTATTTATCCGAGCTGTCCAGGAGTCTCTCCTTAAGCAGTATCGTAGCGCCGTGACCTATTATCGCGTCCCTCTCCATCTCGCCGAAACGTAAGCCTCCTTCCCTAGCCCTGCCCTCAGTAGGCTGCCTGGTCAGTAACTGCACAGGACCTCTAGACCTCGAGTGTAGCTTATCCGCCACCATGTGGTGTAGCCTCTGATAGTATACGACCCCTATGAATACGGGGGTTGATATCAACTCACCTGTCCTGCCATCATACATAGGCTCAGTACCGTCGTGTGGATAACCAAACAGTAAGAGCTCCCTCCTCAAATCCTCAGGTTTCTCACCAAAGAACGGCGTGCCGTCAACAGTCCTGCCCCTGAGAGAGCCTACCTTACCAGCTATAGACTCGATTAACTGACCCACAGTCATTCTGGAGGGCAACGCGTGCGGGTTGATTATCAAGTCAGGAGTCACGCCCTCAAACGTGTACGGCATGTCGTACTGAGGAACTAACAAGCCTATCACACCTTTCTGCCCGTGTCTTGACGCGAACTTATCTCCTATCTCAGGAATTCTTAAATCCCTCACCTTAACTCTTATGAACTTATTACCCTCGCCGTCAACAGTCACCACCACAGTATCCACGATCCCTCTATCACCGTGCCTCAAACTAACTGAGGAGTCCCTCCTAGCCTCACCAACCAAGCCGAACTCCCTGTACTCCTCCAGGAATCTCGGGGGCGATGTCTTGCCTATGAGAACCTTACCCGAGACCACGTCGACCTCGGGAGGCACTATGCCGTCCTCATCCAAGAACTCGTAGTTCTCCTTACCCCTATAGCCCTTCACCTTAATGTCTGGGATCCCTATGATGTCTCTTTGACCACCAGGGTATCTGAGTTCCTCAGTACTGTAGTCCCTGAAGAAGGTTGACCTAGCAAGCCCTCTCTCAACAGAAGATTTATTCACTATGACGGCGTCCTCCATGTTATAGCCCGTGAACGAAAGCACCGCAACTATGAAGTTCTGTCCAGCAGGTCTTGAGTTAAACCCTATCAAGTCTAAGAACCTGGTCTGCACGACAGGTTTCTGCGGGTAGTGCAGGAAGTGAGCCCTACTATCAAACCTTAAGTGGAAGTTAGCGGCGTTCAAACCAACTGCTTGCTTAGCCATAGCTGCCTCATACGCGTTACGTGGTGATTGGTTGTGGTTAGCGTAAGGAATTAAAACAGCTGCAACGCCTAGGATCGACGGTGGATAGAGCTCTAAGTGCGTATGCTTCGGGGTTACTTCCTCAGGATCTAAAGCTATCAACGCGTTGTCTTCCTCCTCAGCGTCCAAGTACTCAACGATGCCCATGCTGACTAAGTCGCTGAACGTGATACTGCCAGATTTAAGCTTCTCCACAACATCACTACTTATCCTCACCCTACCCTTCTCCAGAACTAGTAAGGGCCTCCTAACCCTCCCACTATCGCAATTTATGTGCACCTCGTTTATATACTCAGTCCTTACGTAAGAGACGTTTACCTCGTGATGTAGCTTCCCGGACCTCCTCAACCTCCGTAAACTATTCACTAACTCGTAAGCGTCCTCCTTGGGGTAATACCCTATTAAAGTACCGTTTAGAAAGACCTTAGCGTAGGTAGTCACCTTCTCCATAAGTTCCTCATCGCCTTTCCTAAGCCTCTCGTAAACCTCAAGCAAGTTCATTACGCCGAGTTCAAGGATGTGCGGTATGACGGAGGACTCCTCCACTCCTGCAGTGATATAAGCTGAGAGAGCTAGATTCTTAACTAAACCACAATTAGGTCCTTCAGGAGTTTCGAAGGGGCATATCCTCCCCCACTGAGTTGGGTGTAAGTCTCTGGCCTCAAAATGCGGCTGACCCCTGCTTAACGGGGCTACAGTCCTCCTCAAATGACTCAGCATGGAAATCCAGTTAGTCCTGTCAAGTATCTGACTAACCCCCGTTCTATTACCTACCCAATTACCCGTAGCTAGAGCGTAGTTGAGTCTCTCAGTGACTATGTCTGGTCTGGCCAAAGCTCTTAGAGAGAGCTTCCTCCCCTTAGTAAGCCTGTACCTCTCCACCTGATACCTTAAGTCCTTCATGTAGGCCTTAAAAGCAACCCTGAAGAGCTGAGCCATTAAATCACCGGCTAACCTCAACCTCCTGTTAGCGTAGTGGTCTTTATCGTCTGGTTTCCTCCTACCCAGAACCAACTCTATCAACTTACACGCCATCTGACCTAAGTAGAGGGCTTTAAGGATCCTGGTATTCGGGGTGTTGCCTAGGTGAGGCATAAAGTACATGTCGAGTATCTGGAGAACCCTGTTACGTCTAGCTTCAGGATCTGTGATCCCTATAGTGACTCTTGAGGCCAGGTAATCTAGCGCCTCAACCTGAGTTCTGATCTCTCTAGCAGCGTAGAGAGAGGGGATTAGCTCCTTCTGTATTTCAGGGTCTGGGGAAACAGCTAAAGCTATCTCCATATCCGTTTCCAGGCCTAACGCTCTCATCATGATCACGAAGGGAACTTTCTGAGGTATTGAGGGGAAGTTGATGGTGAGTGTCCCGTCCTTCAAGCGATCAAGTATTATCGGGACTCTGTACCCGGCGGAAGCCGAGATTACTTTAGCGGTGTGAGTTATTGAGGAAGCCTCCCTACCGTAATCAACTAACACTCTGTTAGGTGCTAAGTCCTCCTGACCTACTATAACCCTCTCAGACCCGTTTATTATGAAGTAACCCCCAGGATCTCTCCAGTCCTCCTCATACCTAATGAGCTCCTCCTTACTGAGCCTACTCGTAGGGTCTAGCACCGACCTAATCATCACCGGCATAAACCCTAACGGAACATTATCCTCCACATGTTCGAAGCCGTCCTCGTGTATAGCTATTGTGAGATACATTGGCGCGCTGTACGTCAAGTTACGGATCCTGGCGATTGTTGGGTTAAGGTTCTCTAAACCTCTCAAGACAGCACCCTCAATCTCCCTGAGCTCCGGCTCACCGATCTTGACGTCAATGACCTCCAGGTATATCTTCTGGTGAGCTATCTCAACCCTACCTAACTCCTTAACTATCTTCTTAATCCCTGAAGTCACGAAGGTATTATAAGAATCAAGATGCTGCTTCACGAGACCCTTCTCCTTCAGAAAAGACTCCACGAGTAACCAACGAACCTCCTTATCTAACTTGACCGGATCCTCCAACCCAATCACCCAGCTATAACGAACCTGTAAACAACAATCTTACCGGATGTTGGGGACTTACGCGTTATCTTAACTATGTCGCCGGGCTTAGCCCCTATAGCCCTAGCAACCGGGTCTGAAGCCCTAATATACGGCAGTTGCTCAGGCCTAACCCCGAGAGACCTCAAGACCTCAATAGCTTCCTCAGGTTTTAAAACCTCGTGCTCAGGAACCAACTCATGCTCAAGTATTTTAAACTTAGGTTTCTCACTCATCTATTTCCCCACCGATTTCCTCCGCTAAACAAGAAAACTAGAACACACATTTTAAGCTTTAAACCTCGACCAAATCAATAAAGTTTTAAAGGAGTTAATAAATATAAATGAGTGGGCTGGGCCCGTAGCTCAGCCAGGTAGAGCGGCGGGCTTTTAACCCGTAGGTCCCGGGTTCAAATCCCGGCGGGCCCGCCACAAAACCCTGAGAGAGCTCTAAAACAATCCAAAAATAAAAATCCGCGATATCACATCCTATTAGTGATTAGGTTGAAGTGGTACGCGAGCAAGAAGATCCGCGAGTTGGTCGTCAGGGTTGACTCAGTAGCTGTCCTCTCCTCAGTCAGGAAGGTCTACAAGAACGTTGAGCTCTCTCACGCGTTAGGCATCAGTGAAGCAACTTTAAGCAAGTACTATCACGGCATAACGGTCCCGGCCTACCCTATGGCTGAGCGACTGCTCAAGAACTTCCTGAGCGAGGAATTCATTAAGAGGTACGTGAGTAGGTTCATGAATAAAGTAGGCTGGGATTTAAGGAAAGCCTGTGCAGACCCGCACTTCATCAACTATGTCACCGCGTACTTCAAGTACAGACTACTTGAAAAACTACCGGGGTTCATCGCAGACAAACTCGTGACCCTACCTGATTACTCGCTAAACATAGCCTCACAATTATCGACGTCACTAAACATCCCCCTAGCAATGCCGGCAAGCGAGGACGAGATAATAGGACTTGAAGCTAAGAGCAAACCGCCAGCGCTACTCCAGAGAGGAGATTATGTGATCTCAGTACACGCAGTACTCAATAAGGAAATAGCTGAGTACTTCAGGTACGTAGCAGACGTATACAGCCTGAAATACGTGGCGGCACTAACCATAGTCTTAATGGATGAGAAGAGAGTAGCAGAAATAATTAAATCCCCGATCTTCAACTTAATACCCTGAAACACTTATTAGGTCTGATAACGTAGGATCATTGATGATTTAGGTCTATAAGCGCTGAAACACGTGATGAGAAACCCACGCTATGATATTATAATTAGGCAAGCACCAACCTAACTTACAACTGAAAGCCTCGCCCTTCAGGGCCGGGATGAACGTTTATAAGTTATGTATTTTCTAATATCATTGGTAATGATGGTGGTACGTGCGAGCTTCGGGAGCCACTCTCTAGTAGCTAGGCATGCTAGGTACGCGAAATCAAACACCCACGCTCCCGAGGCGATGACGTAATATTTAAGAAGCGGATAAGATGATGTCTACCTCCGGCACTGAAGATTGATGAGAAGGCATTTGTCTGATTAATCCACCCTCCCGACAACACTTTAAAAATTCCTTAAGAGAATACAGTTGGAGCTGTGAGGTCGACGACGGGCGGACTGAAGAGATGAAGACCCATTGCAGCTCTGAGCTCCAAACCACCGATTTCCACAATAATAAATTCAGTGTCTCACGACTGCGAGGAGGAAAACTTATCCCTAACGTACGTGGTTAGTACGTACCAGGAATACAGTAACGCAGCGTTTAAACAGAGGTATAAAATAACTGTCATCACCTGAATCAGTATTGAACGACCTAATTCCTCGCTAAGGAAGACTATGAACCTTATCAAGACTATCTGTATTAGTATGAAGAAGAAACCATAGAGAACCAAGATCAACGGCGCTTTTAAATTACCTAAAAGACTCTTCATTCTGATCGTGCCACCAAGCAAATCCTCGGCGGCCTCACGAGGAACTCATAAGCATTATGCTTGGCCTGAAAGGTAGTGCGGCCCTCTTCTTACCGCCGTAGTCAGGCGCGCTTGCGTCACTCGACCTGTAGACTTCCTTAATCTTGACTCCCGTTTCCTCCTCCACGAATTTCCTAAATCTAAGTAGTATCTCATACTCGTTCACAGAACCTACCCTAACGATAGTCTCCAGCAACTCCGGAGGCAGCGACATGATCAAGTCTATCAGTGTCTTAGCTATCCTAGGTGCTTGCCTCTGATCTGCGAACCCGCTAGTTACGAGATACCTTATCACGTCACTCATTCTACCGCCCTCACGCAGTATCCGGATACTCTCAACTAAGTGCTTGTAGTCCGCCTCCGGTGAAACGTATACCACTGCTTCATTACCTCTCACCACCTTAGTCAAGTTCCTTAAGTCGTCAACAAATCTCTCTAAGAACAAGTAGCTCAGCTCCACAGACTCGTCAATCATTTTCCTCAGCTCATCCCTCGAAGGCAACTCCTCGGTAGCTAGTAACCCGCTCATCCCTATCTCATGCCATAATTCCTCAGTAATAAATGGGGTTACTGGGTGCATCGCCTTAAGCCACATAATCACTAGATCCCTCAAGACTTTCGAGGGTTTCTCAACCATCTCCAGATACTTGAGGATGTCTTGATGGACGTTATAGAATATCTTTAGGCAAGCCGCCCTAACCCTCACTCCAGATAGGTCGTCGTAAGCGCCTAACACATTCCTAGCGAATCTGGAGAGAAGCCACTTCTCAGGGAGGTCCACGACCTGACTTAAGTCGCTTTCTCTAAAGATTGACGTGACTAGGTCGTGTATAGCCTTAAGTTTCGCTCTAGTAGAATCAAGTACGTCAACATCGAGATTCAGATCACTCTCAACCTCGGCACCGGACGCTATAGCAAGCCTGACCACGTCAGGCGAGTAAGTAGAGACTAGCCAATGTAGGGGGAGTATGTTACCCTTAGACTTAGCCATCTTCTCCCCCTGCACGAGCACCCAACCATTAGCGACTATCTGCTTAGGCCACAAGCTCTCCGGAAATATAGCTACGTGATTGAATATGAAGAACGTTAAGTGATTAGGTATTAAGTCTTTACCACTATGTCTGGAGTCGAGGGGGTACCAGTAAAGGAATTCCTTCCTTAACTCCTCTAAAATCCCCTGATCAACACCGACCTTACTCGGATCTCCGAGACCGAGCATGACGTAATCCCAGAACCCGTAAGTCAGTTTCTCAGGCGGTATCTTATACTCCCTTATTTTATGGATGACCGTGTAGAAAGCCATGTATATGGTGGAATCACTTAAAGACTCGATGATCCACCCTGGAGCCCACGGCAACTCAGTTCCCAGACCCCTACTCCTAGTACACGCTTTCTCTCTTAACCAGTTAATAGTATACACGAACTGAGTCCTCGCTTCCTCAGGCACTAACCTCATCCTAGATAAAGCCTCAAGCGTTAACTTCTTCCACTCAGGGTTCCCGTAATTAATGAACCACTGATCCTTAACTATCTTGACCACTATCTCCGTACCACACCTACAGTATACCGGCGCGTTCATTATCTCGTAGATAGCGTCTCCAAATCCTCTACTCATCAAGAAATTCTTGATCTTCTCACGTGCTTCCTTAACAGGGGTGCCGGAAATCTCCTCCCTCACGAAGCTTCTAGCCCCCTCAACCACTTCCCTCTCAACTAAGTTGACCACGTCTGAACGCATAACACCTGACTCCAGCTCCACTCTGTAAACCTCCTTAGTAGCGCTATCAAGTAGGGTGTGCTCGTCTTGCGACCTAATACCTAGCTTCTCAACGACGTCTCTGGCGGGAACATCACTATACCCCTCAACCTTAATGAGAGGTATCGGCTCCAGACCCTCCCAAGAACCACCCTTCCTACTAAGGACGTAATCACGTAAAGCTACGTAATCGTAGGGGGCGTGAGCAGGAACGCTCATCACCACGCCTGTCCCGAATCTGGGATCAACGAAGGAGGCCTCAATAACCCGAACCACACGCCCGGTAACCGGGTTCACGACCTCCTTACCTATCAAATCCTCGCCACTTACTTCACGTAATACCTCCACGTTCCTCTGAAAACTTAGTTTCTTAGCGGCCTCGCAGGAGAGCACCCAAGTATCGATACCCCGGCTAGTCTCGACCCTGACAACACAGTACTTAGTGTTTGGGTTTACCCATATGTTAGTCACGCCTAAGACGGTCTCAGGTCTTAAAGTGGCTACGACGTAACCCAGCCCGTCAAGACCAATGAACTTTATCAGGTAGATCTCCTCTATCTCAGGTTCTACATCACCCTTAGTGTCGTGCATGCCTACCGGCATGTTATGTCTGGGACACCAACCCACCGGATGGGAGCCTCTAGTCAAGTAACCCAAGTCTAGGAGTTTCTTGAACTGCCACCTAATGAACGATTTAAACTCAGGGTCTATGGTCGTGAACTCCCTCCTCCAATCAATAGACAGTCCGTACAACTTCATCGCATTCTTAGATATTTCGTGGAAGAACCTAGCCACGGACACGGGATCCTTAAGCTTAGAGAGCTCCGTGGCATCGACCTGGAATACCTCAGCTACATTACTCACGTAGTGAGAATCCCCGGTAGCTAAGCCCTCGGCGAGAGTGAGTATCGGGGTCCCGGTATAGTGAAAGCCCATAGGAAATAACACGTTATACCCTAAACCCCTCAGAAACCTAGCTAGCACGTCAGGAATTAAATACGTTCTCGCGTGTCCCACATGCGCCGGCCCGTTAGGGTACATGAACGCCGCGGTCAAGAAGTATTTCGGCACGCCATCTCTAGGGTTCGCTTCATAAACCCTCCTCTCTTCCCACACCTTAGACCACTTACGAGCTATGTTAATAAGGTAAGACACGAACTCGTCAGGACCGCTTACGCTCGTAATCATCTCACCTAATAATCTGTTATGGCCCCTAATTATAAATTGTTGTGTTTAGATGCTGAAACCAAAAATAATAACTCTGAATAGTTATTTCAGGTGGGTCCGTACCGTGGGCGTTAACTTAAGAGAGTTAGTTGAGGAAACCACGGCAGTTAGAGTCATTAACGACTTGAGGGAGCTGAGGGGGAAGGTTGTGGTCATCGACGCGTACAACGCTCTCTACCAGTTCTTGGCAGCGATAAGACAGCCTGACGGAACCCCCTTAATGGATTCTAAAGGACGCGTGACGAGTCACTTAAGCGGGCTCTTTTACAGAACGATAAACCTAGTGGAGTCCGGGCTCAAACCGGTATACGTATTCGATGGCAAACCACCAGAACTGAAAGCGAAGGAAATCGCGGAGAGACTCGCAATAAGGGAGGAGTTCGCTAAGAAGTATGAGGAAGCCATAGCCGAAGGCTTGATCGAGGAAGCACGTAAATACGCGCAAGCTACTGGGAGACTAACCTCAGAAATGGTTGAAGACTCTAAGAAGTTGCTGTCGGCTATGGGGATACCGTACGTCAACGCACCCTCAGAAGGTGAGGCGCAGGCAGCTTACATGGCTAGGAAAGGCGATGCGTGGGCTTCGATCTCTCAAGACTACGACTCACTCTTATTCAACACTCCCAGACTCTTAAGAAACGTAACTATCAGCGGTAAGCGTAAACTACCGGGTAAGGACGTGTATGTCGAGATAAAACCGGAGCTAATAGAATTAGACACACTCCTCAAGCAGTTAGGGATAAGCAGGGAACAACTAATAGATATAGCCATATTCCTCGGGACAGACTTCAACCCTGAGGGGGTGAAGGGCGTAGGACCTAAAACTGCTCTTAAACTAATAAAAACACACGGAAGCTTCGAAAAAGCTATTAAGGCACTCCCTAACGTCAAGATAGACTTCAACTACGAGGAAATCAAGAAGATATTCTTAAACCCGCCAGTAACGGACACGTACACCATCAAGTGGGATGAGCCAAACCCCGAGTTAATAAATAAGATTCTAGTAGAAGAACACGACTTCTCAGAAAGCAGAGTTAGCGGCGCGGTGGAGAGGTTAAGGAAAGCATATAGGGACTTCCTCAAAACTCAGGCTAAGGGTCTTGAAGCTTGGTTTAAGAAATGAGTGATAAGCTTAACAGCGCGCCTTCCACCCCTCAAAAGCGTGAAGTGTTTAAGTCCTGGCTGATTTAATGACGTAATATCCGGACCCGTGCAACGGGTACTTAACCAGCTCCGCTGACTCCACGTAAACACCTCTCCCCTTAAAGAGTTTCGAGGTAATTACGTATGTCTCAAATTCTCCACCCTCACCAACAGGGCTTATGCTGTGTTTCTCAAGATCTCTAAGAAATTCCTCGACGTTACCCTCATTAATTACGGTTCCTAACCACCTCATGCTAAGCCCGTATGCCTGGATAGCTGTAATCATGAAACTCAGGTACCTGGTTTCTTCTAGTAAGAGGATTCTCTGATCACGACCCCATAAAGGTGTAACGTGTTCCAGCCCGAGTTCTCTAGCTATTAAATCAACTCTCTCTTTCTGATACTTAGATGCTACGGCCCCCGAGATCAAGTACCTGTATTTTAGTCGTAGATCTAGCTTCCTAAGCTGGGAGAGGACTTCCGAGACTTCAATTTCCTTAACACCGCTTGAGCGTATCACCACCTTATCAACCCCGATTAAGTCGGCATGAAGTTTGGCAAACTCTACGTTGATCGCGTGAAACATCCAGGAACTACTGCTCGCAGGAACAACAATAATCAACAACTCCACCGACACACCGTTCCTTAATGCCTCCACGATAGCGTAGTGCGAGTCTTTACCCCCAGTATATAATGCCGCTGCCCTCATTACTCGCCGCCTTCAGCGCTCAAGACCTTAATGATCGCGTTAACCGTTGCGGCAAGACACCTCTCGCCATTGCTTGAGTAACACATACCTAAAACTATCAAGTCATTATCATGTATTTGAAAATCTCTTAATTGATGAGAGAGCTCCTCATTTCTTAACTCCTCCAAACCCCCCACGACGGGGAGGCGGAAAACCCCTCCAGAGTACGTTAGTATTAAGGCGCCGTCAGCACCCTCCTTAACTATCATGTCCCTAAGAATTATCACGCCACCAACCCAATCCATGATGAAGCGGCCGTTCCTCAGGATAAGTCCTGAGATAGAGCAATTCAAGCACACACTCTCAACTCTTAAGGACGGGATTATCCTTATGACTTCCTTAAGACTACTGATTAATCCCTTCCCAGCATCCGTTAGTTTAGTGCCGTGAGGTCTTGAAATAATGACTAAGCCTGCTTCCCTCAACCTATTAAGCAAGGTCTTAACACTAGCCTCACCTAAGCCAAGCAACCTCATTAACTCGTGCCTGCTACCGACACCGCGTGTGTGCAGGGAATCAAGTGCTTTAAAGACGTGGTAGGGTGAGAAGCCCGGCTTAACACCGCCTCTCTCCTCAGCAACTTTTAGGAGTATTCTCGCGTCCTTCATGATCTTCAAAAACTACCCGAATTCCGAAATTATAAACATTATAAAACCTTATTTTACCTACCTTAAATACTATACCGGGTGCTAGCCCGTGAGATCTTTAAAAGGTAGGGATTTCCTCTCAGTCAATGACTTGACGTCAGAAGAACTCATGTTCTTGATAGACACAGCATACAACTTGAAACAAAGATTTTACGGTGGAGAGAGAATAATACCAGTTCTTAAAGGAAAGACCGTCATGATGATCTTCCAGAAACCGAGTACTAGAACTAGAATCAGTTTTGAGCAAGCCATAGTTCAGTTAGGTGGTCACTCAATAAGTGTTAATTGGCAGGAACTCCAGTTAGGTAGGGGCGAGACCATAGCTGACACAGCGAGAGTCTTAGATAGATACGTTGACGGCATCGTCGCAAGAGTTTACAAACACAACGATCTAGAGGAGTTAGCTAAGTACGCTAACATACCGGTCATAAACGCTTTAAGCGATAGAGAACACCCGTGCCAAGCGGTTGGGGACATGCTAACGATATACGAGAAGAAGGGGAGGCTGAAGGGAGTTACCGTAGCTTACGTAGGTGACGGAGGTAATAACGTGGCACACTCACTACTGCTAGCGGCGAGTAAGTTGGGGGTTAACGTGAGGATAGGTACTGCGGAGGGCTACGACCCACACCACGACATACTTAGGGTTGCTGAGGAGGAGGCTTCGAGGTCTGGTTCAGTAATAGAGATAGTTAGAACACCTGAAGAAGCCGTCAGAGCGGCGGACGTGGTCTACACTGACGTGTGGATCAGCATGGGTCAGGAAGCAGAAAGAGAGAAGAGAATTAAGGATCTGAGCAAGTTCAGGGTGACGCCGGAACTCATGAAACTAGCTAAGAAAGACGCTATATTCATGCACTGTCTGCCTGCGATGAGGGGTATGGAGGTAGTGGATGAAGTCATAGACGGTGTCTGGTCGGTGGTGTGGGATCAAGCAGAGAATAGACTTCACGCGCAAAAAGCTCTACTAGCTTTACTTATATGAGAAAACGCTTAACTTAACGTTTTTTAGTTCGTGACTTTCTAGATGCTTTCTTGCGTGTCTTCTTTCGTTGCTTCTTCCACTTCTTCCCAGCCTTCTTCCTTACCCTCCTTTTCTTCGGGGCCTTCTTAGGCGGTGTCTTAAGTTTGCTCTGATTGCTCAGGTATTTAATTATCTCGTCTCTGGTTATGACGGAATCCAGTCTATCACTCACTATTTTCAACGCGTATATGCCGTCATCTAAACCGCCCTTAAACACGGAATCAAAAGCTACGAATCCCTCACCAAGCTCTATCTTCTCCGCCTTTAATTCAAGACCTGAGAACCCAGACGCTGAATCCTCGCCGGCAACACTGTTATCCGTTACTTCCCTAACTATTAGGATCTCCCTAACAAACGCCGGCATTTTCAGTAGCTGAATGCTGGGGAATTCTTTCTTTAAAATAATGAATAAGGACATGCCGTCCCCGCTGATTAACGCTGCGTCAGAACCCCTACACGCTCTCTTTAAATCCCCATACCTAACTAAGGTGCTAGGCCTTGTCGCGAGGACTTCCTCGAAGCTAGTCTTAGGTAGCCCTATCTCCTCTTCCTTAGCGATCCTATATAGAGTTATCGCTAACTTATCGCTTACACGTATTTCCTGCCTCGATAAACACTTAAGAGAAGCGTAAGGGGACATGCTTAATCAACCGAGCTTGTTAAACACCCTACATTGACTACCTCTTATAACCTATTTTCCTAAGGAATTCGTGACGGTGTTTCTTGTTATCAGCGTTCTCAACCCCGACAACCGTGAAGCCGTCGACGACCCCTATAACCCCCTTACCCTGATTCGTCTCAGCAACCAATACCTGAACAGGGTTCGCTGTAGCGGTGTATATCCTGCACACCTCCTGAACGTTCTTCAACGCGTTTAAGACGTTTATAGGCCATGCGTTCCTTAAGTAAACCACGAAAGTGTGTCCAGCCCCTATCTTGAGAGCAGCCTCCTCAGCTAACTTAATCAACTCCTCGTCATTCCCGTCACTCCTAACCAGCCTCTCGCCACTAGCTTCGTTAAAAGCTATACCAAACCTTATCACCGTCGACGATGTTATTAGTGCCTCGTAAATATCCTCAACAGATTTAATGAAGTGTGTGTGGCCTATGATGACGTTAGTTCCTTGAGGTACTGGAACATCAACTACCTCTATCTTCCTTAACTCACCCATATTCTCACCGAAATAAGATTCAAGATATGTTTTTAAAAGTTAGGAGTTGCTTAGTGAAGCAAACGACGCCCTCCAAGGGCTCCACGCTCAAGGTATAGCCTCCTCCCGGACTCAGTCTATATCCAACAGAGTTAAGCAATTCCGCAATGCGTCCATAGCTCACGCCAGACCTCTCGCTAACACGCAAATAACTAAAACCATGTAAGATCGTGACGTTCCTTTTCAAACACTCAAACAACTCAGGAATCTCACAACAAAAAAGAACTTTCATGAATCTACGGAGGGTAGACGGAGGAGTAGCTAGAAGTATCTTAGCCGCGACTTCCTCGATTACTGTAGTCTTCAGTAATAGGAGCCCTCCGTATGAGGTCCTGCAGACCTTGATCTCAGGATCTAGCGGGTAGAGAGCATCACCAATCTCGAGCTCCGCGAATTCCTCCTTACCGTAAGTTACGGTGGCAACGTAGGTGGGTGGCCAACAAGGGTTTCCCAAGCGTTCCCCCGCTAACGAAATCCCTAAACACCTACGAAGGAGTATTTACCTTGACGTTACTGAGGAATGTTTTACCTAAACGAGGTGTTTAAGGCCTACTTAGTACTCTTTTTCTCAACACATAGTTTCTCCTTGATGTACTTGAAGAACGAGGGGGGTGTCCACGCTATCCAAGCTGGGAATCTCTTCACGAAATCGTAAGCCTCCTCCCAGCTCTCAAGACCTAACTCACGCGTGAGTTCCTCGAGAGTTAGTGAGAATCTCATGTACTTGTATACCGTGCCCAAGACGTCCTCAGTAACCAGTACTTCCTTCCCGTTACTCAGCTTCACGGTCAGCTCACACATCTCCTAAACCCACAACAACTTTAGCATGAAGCTTATAAATATGTGGTCTTCGCGACCACGTGGCGCTTCAAGAAATCAGTAACACGAGCCCTCATCACGACCTCAGACGGTGACCACTCCTCATCTCCAAACATCATGTTAGTGTGTTTTGTGGCGGGCCCGCCGGGATTTGAACCCGGGACCTACGGGTTAAGAGCCTCGGCCTGCCTGCTGGGGTCCGCCGCTCTACCTGGCTGAGCTACGGGCCCTTCCTTTACAATGATTTACGAGAGTTTTTAAGTATTTACGCGTGTTCCGTGATTAAGAAATGAGTTTAAATATTATGTAACGACTAGATAGTGTTTGGAGAGCAATGATAAAGTCTTTGATGGACCTAGCTACGTACTATCACGAGTTGAGCCCTGTTAAGGTAGCTGTTTTTAGAGATTTAGGTAGGCTGTCAGTGGGGGAATCTACGGAGCTCTTAAGTAAAGGTGTTGAAGCCACGATTCCTTTCTGGCTAGCGGAGCTCTTGAGTAGGGATGGCTCGGTAGAGATTAAGGAAAACACTCTGGAGACTCGTGACGTCGCCATGGCTTTAATAAGTGAGAAGGGGAGTGGTGAGAGGGATTTCACGAAGCTAAAACCTAGGTTCTACCCTGAAGCACGCAGGCTCTTAAGTAAGGTGAGGGAAACTTCTCTGAAAGAACCTGAAGCCGCCGTCAGCTTAATCAAGCTTGAAAGCAATCTTGACGACTTGATTCAGTACAGGTTAAGGAAGTTAACCAAGATAGCGGTGTTGTCTAGGGAGGAGGAAGCCGATGAGTACATAGATAAGGTACTCATCGAGGAAGCTGTTTTCTTAAAGATCCTCAAAGCACTAATTAGCGAGTGGAGGTGGGCTATTAGTGGCCGAAAATAATGAAGCCGAGAGTCTGGAAGTGCGTGAGGAAATCATAGAGCATAAGGTAGACGTAGAGCTCATCAAGTCTTTCTTAAGTAACTTCAAGAGCGGTGACGGCTCCTTCAAGTATAAGGAAAGGATAAGGAGGATGATAAGAGAGGGGGGTAAGTCTCTGCTGATAGATTACGAGGATCTAGCGACGTATGACGTTAACCTCATAGAATTCATAGAGAGAAACCCTGACGAAGCTTTCGATGCATTCAACAAGGCTTTAAGAGACTTAATAAGGGGTGAGTACCCCGAATACGCTGAAAAACACGAGAAGTTTTACGTTAGACTTAACGGTTGGGTGAGGACCACAACCATAAGAGGGGTTACCAGCGACTACCTAGGGAAGCTAATAGCTGTTGAAGGCGTTATCGTTAAGGCAACACCACGTAAGAGCAAGCTCTATAAAGCTCTGTACGTGCACATACTATTAAACGGCGAGAAACACGAGTTTTGGTGGCCGCCTGAGGAGAGGGAGGAGCTGAGAGATGAGTTGGAGAGACCTCCGTACTGCCCTGTCTGCGTCAGCGAGGTATCCGAGGAGGAACGTTTTAGGAGAGGAACTATCAAGTTAGAGCCTGAACGCTCTAAGTATAAGGATTGGCAACTAGTAGTTATTCAGGAAAGGCCTGAGGAGGTCCCTGCAGGCCAGATACCTAGGTCTATAGAAGTAATCTTGACAGACGACTTGGTGGATGCCGCCAGACCCGGCGACAGAGTCACAGTGATAGGTGTGGTTAGACTGGGTAGGCCTGGTACCAGATCAAGCAAGTTTGAGAGAATCACCTACACACCATACATTGAAGCCAACAACGTCGTCGTCGCTCAGAGACTACTCGAAGAACTAAAACTTAGTGCTGAAGATGAGGCTAAGATAATTGAGCTTTCTCGAGACCCCTTAATAAGACGTAGGATAATAGCTAGCATAGCCCCGACGATTTACGGGATGTGGGACGAGAAAGAAGCCATAGCGTTAGCGTTATTCGGCGGTAACTCCAAGATCACGCGTGACGGGACCAGGCTGAGGGGCGACGTGCACGTCCTCATGGTGGGGGATCCGGGGACGGCTAAATCACAACTACTCCAATACGCTGCCAGGATAGCTCCCAGAGGGATATACACCACGGGTAAAGGCTCTAGCGCTGCAGGTCTTACGGCCGCGGTAGTTAAGGATAAGCAGACCGGCGAGTACTTCTTGGAGGCCGGGGCAATGGTCTTAGCTGACGGGGGGATAGTGAGTATTGATGAGATCGATAAGATGCGTGACGAGGATAGGGTAGCTATCCATGAAGCTATGGAGCAAGGCACCGTAAGCATAGCTAAGGCAGGAATAGTTGCTAGGCTAAATGCTAGGACGACGGTGATAGCTGCCGGGAACCCTAAGAGAGGTAGGTACGTAAGCAGTGAGAGCATAGCTGAGAATATCGACTTACCGGTAACGATACTCTCAAGATTTGATCTGATATTTGTGGTGAGAGACCTGCCTAACTTAGTGAAGGACACATCGTTATCGAGCTATGTCCTGAAAACTCATGAGAAAGCCGGTTACGTTGAGTCGGAGATTCCGCCAGACCTCCTGCGTAAGTACATAGCTTACGCGAGAAAATACGTGAAACCAGAACTAACCGAGGAAGCTGAGAGAATAATTAAGGAGTACTACATAGAGTTAAGAAAGAAGAGTGCTGAAAGGGAGGATGTCCCTCTAGCTATAACAACTAGGCAGTTAGAGGCACTCATCAGGCTCGCGGAGGCACACGCCAAGATGAAGCTGAAGAATAAGGTAGAGGCTGAGGACGCCGTAGAGGCTGTGAGGTTAATGAACTCTGTCTTAGAGCAGGTTGGGATGGACGTTGAGACCGGAACGATAGACGTGGACTTAATAATGACCGGTAAGACTAAGAGCATGCGTGATAAGGAAGTCACGGTCATCAAATTAATAAGGGAGATCATAGAGTCCGGTGAGGAATGCGTTAAGTATAAGGAATTACGTAAGAAGGCCTCAGAGTACGGGATAGACGAGGAGGTTCTTGAGAAAATAATCAGGAATCTGAGACGTAATGGTGAGATCTACGAGCCTAAAGCGTCGTGTTACGCAATAACCGATTAAGAGCAAGTTCCTTAAGTAGTTGCGGAGCCCACGCACAGGGTTTGAGTCATGTGTGTTAGGTTAGTGAAAAAATACTTAAGCTTCAACAGGTCCTATGACTTCCTTCCCAGCCAGTCTATTTATGTAAGCTACCTGTTCATCAACGAACTTCTGTATGATGCTGATTTCCTCATCCGTGAGATGCCTGAACCTTCCCTGAAGCTTCAGGTACTCCCTCACGGGTTTCCTCTTAGGTACAGGGGTAGTCACATTTAAGACGCCGTTTTCTATCTCGTAGTTAATCCACATGCCTGTCTGTACAGCCATCTTAGCTATCGTTATAGTTAGCGCCGGCTCATACCTCCAACCAGGTACGCAGGGAGAGAACGCATGTATTAGCTTAGGCCCTTTAATACTCATAGCCTTACTTACCTTAACGTAGAGGTCTGGTAGGTAGGCTGGGTTCACCGTGGCTACGTACGGAACCCTATGAGCTAGAGCTATCCCTATAATATCCTTTTTACGTCTCCACTCACCGTGCCATACCTTCCCTACAGGTGTTGTAGTGGTCCAAGCACCGAACGGTGTGGCTCCGCTTCTCTGAATACCCGTGTTCATGTAAGCTTCGTTATCATAAACTATGTAGAGGATATCATGACCTCTCTCAAGCATCCCTGAAAGTGCTTGAATACCTATGTCGAAAGTGCCGCCGTCACCTCCTATAGCCACAACCTTCACCTCCTTCCCAGAAGGCAACTGCCCTTTCCTCTTAAGCACCTTAATAGCTGCCTCAATCCCTGAAGCACCGGCCGCGGCGTTCTCGAACGCTATGTGCAGCCATGGATTCATCCATGAAGTCTCAGGATATAGCGTGGTGGTGACCTCAACGCACCCAGTTGCTTGAACTATTATCGTATCCTTAGGTAACGCCTTAGTTATGTGCCGCATCAGTATGGCCGCGCCGCAACCTTGACACATCCTGTGACCGGGCGCGAACCTCTCCTCACGAGGTAGATCCCTGATAGTTAACGTTTTACTCATTCTCTCACCCCAATAAACAGAGGTTCTTTAGGTAGTTCAGAGGAGGGCTTGTCCTTAAGCTCAGAGAGCTTGCCGAACATCAAGCCTATGTGTTCGTGCGTCACAGGCCTCCCGCCAAGGCCGGAAACGAAACTCAAAGTCTTGGCGTCGACCCCGTGCTTACGCAGCGTCGCAACCACCTCTGAGTGCAGAGGTCCTGGGGACGCGGAACCAGGTATTAAAGCTCTATCAATAACGCCGACAATCTTAACACCCTCAAGGTACTTAGCTATCAAGTCCTCCGGGAACGGTCTGTAGAGCTTTATTTTGAGTACTCCTGCTCTAGAATCCTTACCTCTAACCCTACTCAAGTAAGCTTTAATGTTGCCTACCACGTGACCCATAGCTACTAACACTACTTCAGGATTCTCGTCACCGAAGTACTCAACCGCGCCATACCTCCTACCAAACACTTTAGCAAACTCTTCAACGCTTTTCTCGAAGACCTCCCTTGACTTCTTCATAGCTTCATATTGTTGCCTCTTAAACTCGAAATACCATTGCGGGTCCCCTAAAGCACCGATGGTTACGGGCTTGTCAGGGTCTAAGGTAAACCAAGTCTTTCTCTTCGGCGCGAAACTCAACGCATCCTCCCTCTCGATGACCTCAATAGGCTCGATAGTGTGGGTCATGAAGTACCCGTCAAGAGCCGTTGCCACTGGCAGGAGCACCTCCGGATCTTCCGCGATTCTGTAAGCAAGTATGACGTCGTCGTGCGCTTCCTGATTATTCTCCGCCATCATCATGACCCAGCCAGTGTCTGAGACTGCCATGAAATCGCTATGGTCGTTCCATATATTTATAGGTGCTGAGAGAGCTCTCGTCGCTACGGTCATGACGATAGGTAATCTAAGCGAGGAAGCTATGAACATTATCTCATACATTAGGACTATCCCCTGCGAAGACGACGCAGTATAAACTCTGGCACCGGCGGCTGACGCTCCGACAGCTGCTGAAAGCGCTGAGTGCTCGGACTCCACGTGAATCATTTCAGCATCTAGTTCACCGTTAGCTATGAACTCCGCTAACTTCTCAACTATCGTGGTCTGAGGCGTTATGGGGTACGCGGAAATCACGTCCACATCCGCTGACTTAACAGCGTATGCTACGGCTGAATTACCTGAGAGCGGAACTATCTTACCCACTTACCTCACCTCAGGAACCATCTCTATAGCTTTAACAGGGCATTCCTGCGCGCATATACCGCAACCCTTACAGTAATCGTAATCTACCATGTAGGTGATCTCGTACCTCCTGTTAGTTGAGGTAACATAGGGTTTATCAACCTCCAGTATCGCTGGTTCCGGGCAGTAAGACCAGCATATGCGGCACCTGATGCACTTGTCTTGGTTTATGACGGGTTTTAAAGTCCTCCACTCATGGGTTTTGTAACGCCTTGAAGATCCAGGCTCTAATATTACCGCACCTATCGGTAATTCCTTCCATGAAGGCAATCTACCACTCACGGTCTCATCACCTTAAGTAACCTATACGACTCATTAATTAAGTGTATGTTGGCTTCAGCTAACCTCTCGGGAAACCTCTCCTTAACTACCTCCACCACGTTACTCAACGGTATTATATTGGTAGCAGCCACCAAAGCCCCTATCATAGCCGTGTTAACGATAGGCAATTTAAACACATTCATCGCTATACTCGTCGCGTCAACGGTCGCCACAGTAATTCTTAAGCGCCTTAAATCCGCTATCTGATCCAGTATCTCCGAAGGATCCTTAGTAGTGTTAGCTATTAGGTAACCGCCCTCCTTCAACCCGGCGAGAACTCGAG
This sequence comes from uncultured Desulfurococcaceae archaeon, assembly GCA_964482405.1. Taxonomy (GTDB): domain Archaea; phylum Thermoproteota; class Thermoprotei_A; order Sulfolobales; family NBVN01; genus Zestomicrobium. The sequence continues at coordinate 46,649 of CAYZXH010000005.1, forward strand.
GCGACGATATCATGAAAGGATCTAAAACCACAACGACATCCGGGTTGGTTATGGGGGTCCTGTCATAGATGATTTCCCTATCAATCCTAGTATATGCGGTGACCGGAGCACCCCTCCTCTCCGCACCGAATTCAGGGAATGCTAGAGCGTAGAACCCCGCCTTGATAGCTGCGGAGGCCGTTATATCGGCGGCCGTGACAGCACCCATGCCGCCACGCCCATGCCACCTAATCTCGAACATCTTATGTAAACCCCAAATATACTCTACACTCTTTAATAAATAGGCCCTTCAATCAAGGAAAGCCAAGTTTTTACGGTAGGTCCCTATAAGAAGGGTGGATCCTCATTTCCCTGATGAGTTTTAAGTATTTCCGTACTAGATCCAGCCTTATCGAGCGATCCAGCCTCTCTATCTCGACCTCGAAGACTGCCGGCTCGTAATCATTATAAAAATCAACTACTTCGCCAGAACTATTGACTAGGAAGGTTGGTTGCTGAACCCTCTTACTAGCTAGGTAACCCCCTAACCCAACGAGTGGTATGTTGTTCTCCACCGCTCTCACAACACCTAACTTAAGAGTTAGGTCCGGGTCACGCTCTGTTAGTAACGGCGGGCTAACAGCCACTATAGCGTCGCTCCCCAAAAACTTGCATATTCTCGCCGCTTCAGGAACCTCAAGTTCATTTAAGTAAATAAAACATAGTTTAATCCCGCTAACCTCGAATACCTCTGGAGTCTTATTCGATGATATCTTGTCGTTGATGGGCAGTATGTTACCTGCTTTAAAGACCGGCTGCCCTAGAGGGGGTATTATAGCTGTAGAGAAATGTGCTTTAGCACCTCCCTTCCTAATTAGGGGAGTTATTATGATGGAGACATTCCTTCTCCTAACTACGTTAAGCAATTTCTTAGTAATGTTTCTCACGTAATTCCTATAGTTACTATACCTCTTACGCCCATTAATGAAGTCGTAAAGAGAGGTTACTGAGGAGAGGCATAAGAGTAAGGATACGTTACTCGATATCTGCTCCAAGACATCACTTATAGTTTCCGCGTACATCCTAGAACTGGTACTTAAGTCTAGCCTCACTACAGCGACCGTTCTCCTATAACTCATACCCAGTCACTCCAAGTAATTCGTTAGTTCTTAGCTCCTCGTATAATTCCCTGAGCAAGTCGTTATAAAGAGAGTCATCACTTTCCACACTACTCATCTTGCTCTCTAGAACTCTAGTCCTCTCTTCACTAACTAAGCGAGCATACTTCTCTGTAAGATAGTTATACACCTCCCTACCCAGCAACGACGGTATTAGCTCCCCCCTCCTCTTAGAGAACGCATACCTACGCTTAAGTATGGTCTCAACTATTTTAGCGTAGGTGGAAGGTCTTCCAATACCTCTCTCCTTCATGGTCCTCACGACAGACGCTTCAGTGTGTAAGGGTACCTCATATACTGACTCAACGTAATACTTGAAGTCAGAACCCTCAGAACTGTAAAGACCGTCGTCAGGAACTTGATAGACCCTCAAGCTCTTAAGAACTTTATTAAACCCATCGAAAACAACCTCAGATATTATCTCCTTACTAATAGGCGGTAACTCAAAATGTCTTGAGTCTCCGGTAATCACCTCTACACGGAATTCCACACTCCTCTTCCTAACCAAAGCCTTAGACATTTGAGACGCGATAAATCTCCTGAATATTATGTCGTAAACCCTGAAATGCGTGTTATGAAGCCTCCTAGGAATCTCTATAACACCCTCACTAATTAACTCCCTAAGCGTCTCGGCATCGATAGGCCTCGTAGGCCTTATACACTCGTGAGCTCCGCCAACACCCCAAACTCTTCCCTCAAAAAACTTATCCCATGACTCGCCGAGCTTCTCGCTTAAATACTCTCGCGCGACCTTAATCCCTGCGTCCGAAACCCTCACGCTATCAGTCCTATGGTAAGTTATCAACCCAAACTCGAAAAGCTCTTGTAAAACCTTCATTACCTGAGACGCCGAGATACCTAGAATGCTTGAGATTTCTGAGAGCGCTGTGTCTGTAGTGTAGGGTGGCGGCGGACTCACCAGTTCTTCAGACACTCCACGACTCCTGACATCAATCCGAACCTCAATAACGTTATCTTGAGTAATCAAGTCTCTCAAGCTTTCAGGAACTTTAGCCATTATCTTCGAGTCCTTAAAGTGAAAAACGAGGTACTTAGACAAGGATCTACGGTGCTTCTCATAACTTTCTATGATCCACCCTAGAACAGGGCTCTGAACCCTCCCAGCACTTAATCTCTTATAAGACTCCCTATACTTACTGCAGAGAACTAAGTACTTACTGACCCTCCTAGGCCTGGAACCACCGGGTTCTTGATGTGTTGACGTGAGTCTAGAGCAGAAGTAGTTCTTCCAGAAATCGCTTTGCAGCTTGCCGGAGAGCGAGAAACCTATCCACCTGTCCTCAATCCTCCTGAGGAGTTGCGCCTTAACGAGTCTGAAGTTGAGGTCGCGAGGACTGCTTAAAGCTTGAGTCACCGCCTTACGAGTTACTTCATGAAACTCTACCCTCTTTATGTTTCTATTGTAAGGAGTTAAGACTTGGTAGAGGTCGTACGCTATCTTCTCGCCCTCAGTATCCGGGTCAGTAGCTATTAAAACCTCGTCAACTTCGTAAGCCACCTCCCTCAACGACCGAATAATGTCCGAGGAACTTAAGACGTCTTCCGAGCCGCAGAGGGGGCATGCGACGCGGTTCTCTAATGTCGCGAACTGGTGACCACACCTTACACACCTCTTTATTGGGGCGAAAACAGGGATAAACGAAGACTCGTTAGTTTCTCCACGATATAGAACACCGTATACGTAACTAGCTGGATCTACCCCCTCAACACCTCGATCAGTTATTAACTCATAAACGTGGCCGCCGCTAGCGGTTATCAATAAGGTGTAATTACCTAGGTTTACCTCATAAACCCTAAGCCTCCCATACTCTTTGACACTGGGCTTCCCGAACATGCGAGCTATCGTTCTAGCCTTATTAGGTGACTCAACGACCATGAGAGCGGTCTTAAGCTCTATCCTCCTTCCCAAATCGTAGATTAACTCGCCCCTGCCAATAGCTAAGATCTCCTCACGTGTGCGATTTATCTCGTTAATCACCTGATTTAAGTCAATCTCCTGCAGATTCTTAAACTCGAACTCCCCTGTAAGTAACTTAAGCCTTCTCTCAAGAGCTCTTAAGAGTTTCTCGTTCCAGGTCACCACGACTGAGAGACCTTTACTCACCCCACCCAAGTAGAGCCTGGAAGTCCTCCCACTAGCTTGGATGTAGGTTGGGGCGTCAGGTATTAAGACGTAGAGCGCCTCCCCCTCCCTAGCAACAACGACTTCAGGGTGCTTAATCAAGCTCTCCACGATAGCCTCATCCTTCAGTAACTCGTGAACCTTAGCGTAGACCTCCATGAAGAGTTTCTCGCTTACTGTCTGAGGACTCCTAACCCCCTCCAACACCTCATTAACTACCTTAAGGAAGTAACTCCCAGACCTCCTCAAAATCCTCCTTAACCTCACGAAAGCGTTTTCCAGGAAACTCTTATCATCCGGGTTCACGACAACATCTCTTAACAAAGGAATGAGTCTTAACACGTCGGTAACGCTCAACCTCTTGAGTCTGAGATTAATTTTATGTCTGGGCACATCAACGAATATGGCGTACCTTATCCTAGTCGGTAAGTCAATACCTCTAACTAACACTCCGTAGTAGGTAGCTACCCCGACCAAGACATCTACGAGTCCTGAATTAAAGTCTTCTAGAGTCTTTATTTTCCTGCTGTGCATAGCCTCAGCGACTATGCCTCGCGACCTAAGCTTAGAAGCCAGCTCCTCAGCAAACCCTATACCTAAGTCGACAGGAACGTAGATTAAGCCTCCACCACCCAGACTCTCTCTTACCAACCTCGTAACTTCCTCGACAGCCTCCTCTAAGTCTCTGACCTTAAGATACGTATCCTCAATATTCCTTATTAGCTCCGGCCTAGCACCTATCTCAAACCCTATCAACTCCCTAAACAATCTTACCTTAAGCCCTCTAGGATTCCCAGTAGCTGAAGCTATTATCAAGACTTTATTCGTGTTCTTACGTTTCTCCAGCCTAGACCTAAGCTTCCTGAGTTCCTCGACTAACTCGCTAGACTCACTCCTCACCCCCAGCTCTCTCTTAAGCTTAATTATCTTCAGCGCATCCTCTATGTCCTCATCCGTAAAACCCATTAGCTTAAGCAGGTAGTTTATAGCTTTCGAACCTCTTAAAACAGCGTCCACATCGTCTACGAAGATGAAGGTGAAGTCGTGCTTACTTATCTTATCGTAATTCTTCACGAAATACCTAGACGTAGTTATTAATATGTCGAATCCTCTAGGGTCTTCCAGCCTTCTCTCCCTCTCTTCCTTCTCCCTCTTCCTTAGTTTAGAGTGTATGGCTAAAACGCTTGCCGCACCATCCATTCTGTTAAGGAATTCTATCAACTTCCTCTCTGCTTGCATGACTAACGTAGTCGTAGGAACTATGAAGTATGATTTCTTACCCTCAAAAGAGTAGTAGAGTGCGGCAACCAGCCCTAAGGTAGTCTTCCCAATCCCTGTAGGAGCGATCATAGCGAAAGAACTTCCCTTACTAATCCTCCTTATCCACAACTTCTGAATACTCCAAGGCTCGCTACCTACACATCTCTCGAAGAACTCACATAGCTTTCTTTCCTCCCTCAAAGCATTACTAAATCCCTTAAGATTCTTTAAGTTACGTAACCTACGTAACTCCTCGATAACCTGACCTAAGCTGAGAAAATCTCCCTCAACTGAAGGAAGGCAATCACTGCATGGAACTCCCTTACTCAATCTCTCATCACTTATTATGCCCCCGCAGTTAGGGCACGTGCCGCCATACAGGACTAGATGCGCTTCAGTTAATTCCTTATTGATAGCCATCTTAAACCCAAGAATATAATTCGCCGGGAGCGCTATTTATACCTAACACCAAAACACGATAGCTCAACACCTCATAGCCCTAACTAGAGAGTAACTAACGAGTGGG